>NZ_JBFBMD010000007.1:0-240833 GCF_040686915.1 Rhodococcus sp. NPDC077669
TACCAAGGACAACTCCACCGCCCCGCAGCCTAGAATCGTGTCTCACATGTATCGAGACACCCGTGTCCCACATGTATCAAGACAGCACACGTAGCAGAGCCCGAGTTTCCACGCACGTGCGGCGCAGCCGCTCGGTCAGCTGTCGAAGCCCAGACCCAACGCGTCCATTCCCTTCAGCCACAATCCCCGCCGTCCCTCGTTGCGGTCTGCACGAGCGAATTGCGCACGAGTGATGTTGATCCCGATCGACTTGAGGGGCTCGGGTGGAAACGGCAACGGCTTGGTACGCACCATCTTCAGGCGGGTTCGTTCGGTGTCGCGCCCGTCGAGCAAATCCAGTGCCGTTCGGGCCCCGAAGTGCGACGCGCCGACGCCGAGGCCGGTGAACCCGGCCACCGAGGCCACCCGTCCGTTCATGCCGAGATCCCAGAAGGCACTGAACCGCGAGCACGTGTCGATCGATCCGCCCCACGCGTGGGTCGCACGGATTCCCTCGAGGGCTGGGAACATCTGCAGCAGATGTTCGGCGAGCAACGCGAACTCTTCTGGATGTTGGGTTCGACGTGGGTCGGTGTCGCTACCGTAGAAGTAGTGCGCGTCCCACCCACCGAACAGGATGCGATCGTCCGCCGTCAACCGGAAATAGTGGAATCGATTGCCGGAGTCGGCCAATCCTTCGCGGCCGGACCAGCCGATTGCGGCGAGCTGCGCAGACGTCAGCGGTTCGGTCATGATCACGTAGTCCCACACCGGGACTATCCAGTGACGGAGCTTGCGGCGTAACGATTTCGATGCCGAGGTGGCCAGCAGAACCTTGGCTGCCTCGATGGTGCCGTAGCCCGTCTTCACCCGAATACCGTTGCCGGACTTGTCGATCGACAAGGCACGAGTGTTCTCGTGGATGCGTACGCCGAGCGACTCCGCCGCGTCGGCCAGGCCCCAGGCCAATTTGGCAGGATCGATCATCGCGACGTCGGGGTCGAACAGGGCACCGCGCGCCATCGGTGAGGTGATTTTGGCTCTCACTGCAGCGGCGTCGAGGTATTCCATCGGTTGCGACAGTCGTCTCCCCTCGTCGCCGAGCTCACGGAGGTCGTCGACCTGCCAGTCGAAATTGGCGATGTCGAGCTCGCCGGTGCGTTCGATGTCGGCGTCGATTCCGTACTTCTTCGCAGTCGCGCAGATCGCGTCGAGCGTCTCGGTTCCCATCCGCAGCAACTCGGGTAGTTCGTCGGCATACCGGTCGAGTCCGTTGCCCAGTCCGTGCGTCAGGCTGGCCGCGCAGAAGCCGCCGTTGCGTCCGGTGGCGCCCTCGGCAATGCGGTCGCCTTCGAGCAACACGATCGATCTGTCGGGGTTCTCCTCTGCCGCCTGCAGAGCCGCCCACAATCCGGTGAACCCGCCGCCGACGATCACCAGATCCGCAGACGTCGAACCGGAGTGCCGCGGTCTGGGCGTCGGTCGTTCCGGTCGGTCGAGCCAGAAGGGCTGCGGCGCTGCTCCGAGAACCATCGCCACGCCGCGATCGGTGGGTTCGGTCGCCCAGGATGCGCTCATCGTCGTAGCTCCTGATCCTGGGGTCCTGCGCTAGCGAAAACGGTGCGATGCCAGGACTTTCGGGCCACACCGGTGATGTCGGTCATCACGTGTTTGACGGTGAGGTACTCGTCGAGCGAGTAGCTCGACATGTCCTTGCCGAACCCCGAGGCTCCGAATCCGCCGTGCGGCATCTCGCTGATGATCGGGATGTGGTCGTTGATCCACACACAACCGGCCGCGATCTCCCGCGACGCTCGGCCCGCGCGGTACACGTCGCGGGTCCACGCCGAGGCCGCCAGTCCGAACGCGGTGTCGTTGGCCCGCCGAATCGCATCGTCGTCGCCGTAGTGCCGCGACACCGTGAGCACCGGTCCGAACACCTCGTCGCGGTAGATCTCGTCCTGCTCACCCACATCGGCGATCAACGTCGGCGGGTAGAAAGCACCCCTACCGTCCGGGACACGGCCTCCGGTGACGATCCTCGCTCCGGTATCGCGAGCCCGATCCACCATGGCGGCAACCCGATCCCGATGCGCGATCGAGATCAGCGATCCCATGTCGGTCGCCGGATCCGTCGGATCTCCCATGACGACGCGTTCCATCACCTCGGCTACTCCGGCGACGAAATCGTCGTACAGCGAGTCCGCGACGATGGCGCGGGTGGCTGCCGTGCAGTCCTGTCCGCCGTTGATCAACGAACCGGCGACGGCACCGTGAATCGCAGCCTCGAGGTCGGCATCGTCGAACACCACGAAGGGGGCCTTGCCGCCGAGTTCGAGCTGCACCCGGGTGCCGTGCACGGCTGCCTGCGACATCACCTGCCTCCCGACGGGAGTGGAACCGGTGAAAGTCATCAGGTCCAGGCCCGCATGCGAGGACAACGCGACTCCGGCCTCCGCTCCGGTTCCGGTGACCACGTTGAACACCCCGTCGGGCAGGCCGGCCTCCGAGGCGAGACGCGCCAGACGCAGCGTGGTCAGAGGCGTGAGTTCACTGGGCTTGAGCACGATGGAACACCCGGCCGCCAACGCCGGGATCGCCTTCCAGACGGCCATCTGCAGCGGATAGTTCCACGGCGTGATCGATCCGACCACGCCGACCGGGTCCCGTCGGATGGCCGAGGTGTGTTCGCCCGAGTACTCGGCCGCCGCCTTGCCGTCCAGATGTCGGGCAGCTCCGGCGAAGAACTCGATGTTGTCGACACTGCCCGGAACGTCGAACTCCGTTGCCAGACGCACGGTTTTACCGGTCTGGGCCACCTCTTCGGTGGCGAATTCGGCGTCGGCCGCCACCGATCGCGCCAAGTCGGCAAGCACCGCGCCGCGCTGGGCCGGCGTTGCGGTGACCCACTGCGGTAGCGCCGAGCGCGCTCGAACGAGAGCCGCTTCGACGTCCTCTGCCGTGGCGAGACCGAACTCGGACACCACGGTTCCGGTCGCCGGGTTCTCGACGCCGCAGCGGTCGCCGCTGCCGTCCACTGCGCGTCCGTCGATCCAACAACCAGGAATGTTCGCCATGACTGCACGATACCGACCGATCCACGGATTCGCCCGGTTTCCGATCCCGCAACAACCGATTCTGTCGTCGACACAGATATTTATTGCGAATTTCATCGCCTATCGCTTGTGTCGGCGGCGGTGTCGGTGACAAGATCGACCGATGCCGGATCAGTCACCCATCGCACTCGACGACGTCTCCAAGGCGATCATCGAACAACTTCAGGAGGACGGGCGACGCTCCTACGCCGCGATCGGCAAAGCCGTCGGGTTGTCGGAAGCTGCCGTGCGGCAACGTGTTCAACGCCTGACGGACTCCGGCGTCATGCAGATCGTCGCCGTCACCGATCCGGTACAGGTCGGATTCAAGCGGCAGGCCATGATCGGCATCAAGTGCACCGGAGACAGTCATGCACTGGCCGAGCAACTCTCGGCGATCGACGCGATCGACTACGTGGTCCTCACGGCAGGCTCCTTCGACATCGTTGTCGAAGTGGTGTGCGAGGACGACGAACAACTACTACGGATTCTCAACAAGCAGATCCGCAGCCTCGACGCGGTCACCAGTACCGAAACCCTGGTCTATCTGAAACTCGTCAAGCAGCAATACAATTGGGGAACACGATGACGCGATCCACATCCGAACTCGACGCCTCCGCGGCCAAGCATCTGTGGGGCCACTTCACCCGTCACGGCGGCGGGGTCACTCCCCCGATCATCACCCGCGGTGAGGGTTCGACCATCTGGGACTCGAACGGCAAGAGCTACATCGACGGACTGTCGGGCCTGTTCGTGGTGCAGGTGGGGCACGGCCGCGAAGAACTGGCCGAGGCCGCGGCCAAGCAGGCCAAGGAATTGGCGTTCTTCCCACTGTGGTCGTACGCCACCGAGCCTGCCATCGAACTCGCCGAACGGCTCGCCGGATACGCCCCTGGGGACCTCAACCGAGTTTTCTTCACCACAGGCGGTGGCGAAGCAGTCGAGAGCGCGTGGAAGCTGGCCAAACAGTATTTCAAGAAGGTCGGCAAACCAGGTAAGCACAAGGTGATCTCGCGTGCCATCGCGTACCACGGCACCCCGCAGGGCGCTCTGGCCATCACCGGTATCCCGGCACTCAAAGAACCGTTCGAACCGTTGACCCCGGGCGCATTCCGGGTGCCGAACACCAATATCTATCGGGCGGCGGCCCCCATGGACACCGATCCCAAGGCGTTCGGAATCTGGGCGGCCGACCGCATCGCCGAGGCCATCGAATTCGAGGGCCCCGACTCGGTGGCCGCCGTGTTCCTCGAACCGGTCCAGAATGCGGGTGGCTGCTTCCCTCCTCCACCCGGATACTTCGAGCGCGTCCGCGAGATCTGCGATCGCTACGACGTCCTGTTGGTCTCGGACGAGGTCATCTGCGCGTTCGGGCGCATCGGATCGATGTTCGCCTGCAACGACTTCGGATACGTGCCCGACATCATCACCTGCGCCAAGGGAATGACCTCGGGCTACTCCCCCATCGGTGCGATGATCGCCTCCGACAAGCTCTTCGAGCCGTTCGACGACGGCACGTCGAGCTTCGCCCACGGCTACACCTTCGGCGGGCACCCCGTCTCCGCAGCCGTCGCCATGGCCAATCTCGACATCTTCGAGCGCGAGGGGCTCAACGCACACGTTGCGGACAACGCACCCGCGTTCCGCTCGACGCTCGAAAAACTGCACGATCTTCCCATCGTCGGCGATGTGCGCGGCGAGGGGTACTTCTACGGCATCGAGTTGGTGAAGGACAAGGCCACGAAGGAAACGTTCAGCGACGCCGAAGCAGAACGCATCCTCCGCGGGTTCCTGTCCACCGCCCTGTTCGACGCCGGGCTGTACTGCCGGGCCGACGACCGCGGCGACCCGGTGGTACAGCTGGCTCCGCCATTGATCTGCGGGCAGAAGGAGTTCGACGAGATGGAACAGATCCTGCGCAGCGTGCTGACCGAGGCGGGCAACCTGATCTGAGCGACGGCGTTACAGCCCGATCCGGTCGATGACGAGGGGGGTCGGCTGCGCGGCGGTGGTGCCGATCTCCCAGCTGCCCTCGAGGGCCTGCTGCGCGTAGTCGAACTTCTCCGGGGTGTCGGTGTACAAGGTGGCCAACCGATCCCCGGCGCGAACCCGATCGCCCGGCTTGGCATGCAGACGCACGCCGGCTGCGCTCTGTACCGGCTCGCCCTGCCGCTCCCGGCCCGCGCCGAGCCGCCACGCCGCGAGGCCGACTCCCATCGCGTCCAAGCCGGTGACGACACCGTCCTGCGTCGCAGTGAATTCCTGGCTCTCACGGGCGACGGGCAGAGCGGCGTCGGGGTCGCCGCCCTGCGCCGCGATCATCGTGCGCCACCGGTCCATGGCGGACCCGTCGGCAAGCTTGTCTGCCGGATCGATGCCCTCGATCCCGGCCGCGGCGAGCATGGTGCGTGCCAGGGTGATCGTGAGTTCCACGATGTCCGCCGGCCCGCCGCCGGCCAGAACCTCCACCGACTCCTGCACTTCGAGCGCGTTGCCCGCGGTGAGGCCGAGCGGTGTGTCCATCGCCGTCAGCACCGCCAGGGTCCGTACGCCCGCATCCGTTCCGAGTTCGACCATCGCCGTTGCCAGTTCGCGTGCATCGTCGACGTTCTTCATGAACGCGCCCGCCCCGACCTTCACGTCGAGCACCAACGCGCCCGTGCCCTCCGCGATCTTCTTGCTCATGATCGAACTGGCGATCAACGGAATCGACTCGACGGTTCCGGTGACGTCGCGCAGGGCGTAGAGCTTCTTGTCGGCCGGAGCCAGGTCTGCGCCTGCCGCGCAGACCACCGCGCCCACGGCCGGGTCGGCAAGAATCCGGTGCATCTCGTCGCCGCTGAGATCAGCTCGCCATCCGGGGATGGACTCGAGCTTGTCCAAGGTGCCCCCGGTATGCCCAAGCCCGCGGCCCGACAGTTGCGGCACCGCCGCTCCGCACGCAGCGACCAAGGGTGCGAGCGGCAGCGTGATCTTGTCTCCGACGCCACCGGTCGAGTGCTTGTCCACGGTAGGGAGCGGCAACGCGGAGAAGTCCATTCGCGTGCCCGACGCGATCATGGCGTTCGTCCACGTACTCAACTCCCGGCGCGACAATCCGCGCAGCAGAATTGCCATCGCCAACGCCGACATCTGTTCCGGCGCGACGCTTCCGCGGGTGAACTCGGCGATCACCCACTCGATCTGCTCGTCGTCGAGAACGCGTCCGTCGCGTTTGGCGCTGATGATCGATACGGCGTCAGGCATGGTTGTTCACGCGTCCTTCGTCGAGGTTGTCGGGGCCGAATGCGTCCGGGAGCAACTCTGCCAGCCGACGCGGCCCGGTGGCGGTATCGACGAGCAGATCCGCGCCGCCGAACTCGTACAGCAACTGCCTGCACCGCCCGCACGGCATGAGGATCTCGCGTCGGGAATCGCAACAGGAAAAGGCAACGAGCCTGCCCCCGCCGGTCGAGTGCAGGTTCGACACCAACCCGCACTCGGCGCACAGGCCCAAACCGTATGAGACATTTTCCACATTGCACCCGGTGACAATGCGATTGTCGTCCACCAGAGCTGCCGCGCCCACCGGAAAATTGGAGTACGGGGCGTATGCGTGCCTCATGGCCCCATGGGCATTGTCGCGCAACGCATTCCAGTCGATTTCGTTCATGGTCACCCATCCAATCACGCTGTCTGAATTGATGCAGAGATCTACCCGAAACCGCCCGATTGAATTGGGAAGGCAAACCTAACACGGGATTTCGGCACCATACGAACCTCGAGTCGAATTAGTTCCGTGTTTCGAATGGGTTTACAGTTTCTATCAAGCGGCTAGTACAACCAGCACTAGGGCCGAATCGCGACAAATCGAGCCAGGTTAAGCCCGGCCACCGGGCTCGACGCGTCCACCAACGACGTTGGAGGCATTGCACTCGATGAGTAGCACGACGGAAGCCGCTCCGGTCAAGGAGCGCAAGCGGTCTCTGTACCGCGGGGACCCGGGAATGTGGTCCTGGGTTCTGCACCGCATCACAGGCGTGTTGACGTTCTTCTTCTTGTTCGTCCACGTTCTCGACACGGCGATGGTTCGGGTCAATCCCGAGACGTACGACGCCATCATCGAAACCTACAAGACCCCGCTCGTCGGACTGATGGAACTCGGCCTCGTCGCGGCAGTGCTGTACCACGCGTTGAACGGCATCCGAGTCATGCTGATCGACTTCTGGGCCAAGGGACCGCAGTACCAGAAGCTGATGCTCTGGGTCATCGCAGTCGTCTGGCTCGTCGTCATGATCCCGGGCGCGGGACGAATCTTCTACAACATGTTCACGGCGGGTGGTCACTGATGTCGACGCAGGGTCCCGAGGCGAAGGTCCTCGGCACGAACTACGACCGTCCGGCCAGCCTGGCCAACCCGCGTTCGCCGCGGCGTCAGAGCAAGGGCAACTTCGAGCTCTACGCGTGGCTGTTCATGCGGTTCTCCGGCCTGGCACTAGTCGTGCTGGTCCTGGGCCACATGTTCATCATGCTGATGCTCGACGACGGCGTGCACCGCATCAACTTCGCCTTCGTCGCCGGCCGTTGGGCCAGCCCGTTCTGGCAGTTCTGGGATCTGACGATGCTGTGGCTGGCACAGCTGCACGGCGGCAACGGTCTGCGCACCATCATCGCCGACTACTCCCGCAAGGACTCGACGCGATTCTGGCTGACGACCTTGCTGGTGCTGTCGATGATCCTCATCATGGGCGTCGGCACCTACGTCATCTTCACCTTCGATCCCAACATCTCGGCGAGCTAAGGACACTGACGCTTACATGCAGGAACATCGTTACGACGTACTGATCGTCGGCGCAGGCGGTGCCGGAATGCGTGCTGCGATCGAAGCCGGACCCCGTGCTCGGACAGCCGTATTGACCAAGCTCTACCCCACCCGCTCCCACACCGGAGCAGCTCAGGGCGGCATGTGTGCCGCCCTGGCCAACGTGGAGGAAGACAACTGGGAATGGCACACGTTCGACACTGTCAAGGGCGGCGACTACCTCGCCGACCAGGACGCGGTGGAGATCATGGCCAAGGAGGCCATCGACGCCGTCCTCGACCTCGAGAAGATGGGTCTTCCGTTCAACCGGACACCCGAAGGAAAGATCGATCAGCGACGCTTCGGCGGCCACACCCGTGACCACGGCAAGGCACCCGTTCGCCGCGCGTGCTACGCAGCCGACCGCACCGGTCACATGATTCTGCAGACGCTGTACCAGAACTGCGTCAAGCACGACGTCGAGTTCTACAACGAGTTCTACGCGCTCGATCTCTGCCTGACCGAGACGGACGACGGGCCGGTTGCCACCGGCATCATCGCCTACGAACTCGCCACCGGCGAACTGCACATCTTCCACGCCAAGTCGATCATCTTCGCGACCGGCGGCTCGGGACGTATCTACAAGACGACCTCCAACGCGCACACTCTGACCGGCGACGGCATGAGCATCGTGTTCCGCAAGGGACTTCCCTTGGAGGACATGGAGTTCCACCAGTTCCATCCGACCGGCCTCGCAGGCCTGGGCATCCTCATCTCCGAGGCCGTCCGCGGCGAAGGCGGCATTCTGCGCAACGAGTCGGGTGAACGCTTCATGGAGCGGTACGCCCCGACCATCAAGGACCTCGCTCCGCGCGACATCGTGGCGCGGTCGATGGTGCTCGAGGTTCTCGAGGGACGCGGCGGTGGTCCCAACAAGGATTACGTCTACATCGACGTCACCCACATTCCCGAGGAAGTTCTCGACGAGAAGCTCCCCGACATCATGGAGTTCTCGCGCACCTACCTCGGTGTCGACCCCGTCAAGGAGCCGGTGCCGGTCTACCCGACCTGTCACTACGTCATGGGCGGTATCCCCACCAAGATTCGCGGTGAGGTGCTGCGCAACAACGAGGACATCGTCCCCGGCCTGTACGCGGCAGGTGAGTGCGCCTGTGTGTCGGTGCACGGCGCAAACCGTCTGGGAACCAACTCGCTGCTCGACATCAACGTCTTCGGTCGTCGTGCGGGCATCGCCGCGGCCGGTTACGCCAACTCGGTGGACTTCACCCCGCTCCCCGAGGAGCCGGCGAAGATGGTGCAGGACTGGCTCGAGCTGATCCTGTCCGACCACGGTCACGAGCGGGTGGCCGACATCCGTTCCGAGATGCAGCAGTCGATGGACAACAACGCGTCGGTCTTCCGCACGCAGGAACGCCTCGAGACGGCGCTGAAGGATGTGCGTGCCCTCAAGGAGCGCTACAACCACATCACCGTCGCGGACAAGGGCAAGCGCTACAACAGCGACCTGCTCGAAGCCATCGAACTCGGCTTCCTGCTCGAGATGGCCGAGGTGACCGTCGTCGGAGCGCTCAATCGCAAGGAATCGCGCGGCGGACACGCTCGCGAGGACTTCCCCGATCGCAACGACGCCGAGTACATGAAGCACACCATGGCCTACAAGGAGGGCGAAGGTTTGCTCACCGAGATCCGCCTGGACTACAAGCCGGTAATCCAGACCCGCTACGAGCCGATGGAGCGGAAGTACTGACATGAGCGCACCCACACTGGACAAGAAGTCCGAACAGAACGATCTGCCTCCCGTGCCCGACGGCGCGGTCATGGTCACGCTCAAGATCGCTCGTTTCAACCCCGAGAGCGGCGACGGCCAGTACTGGGACACCTTCCAGGTCCCCACGCTGCCCACCGACCGTCTGCTCAACCTGCTGCACTACGTCAAGGGCTACCTCGACGGAACTCTGACGTTCCGTCGCTCGTGCGCCCACGGCGTCTGTGGCAGTGACGCGATGCGCATCAACGGCGTCAACCGTCTCGCCTGCAAGGTGCTGATGCGCGACATGCTGCCGAAGGATTCGTCGAAGACCCTCAACATCACCATCGAGCCCATCCGTGGCTTGCCGGTGGAGAAGGATCTCATCGTCAACATGGAGCCCTTCTTCGACGCGTTCCGCGCCGTGAAGCCGTTCCTCATGACGACGGGCAACGAGCCGACCCGCGAGCGCATTCAGTCGGCTGCGGACCGCGCCCGTTTCGACGACACCACCAAGTGCATCCTGTGTGCGTGCTGCACCACCTCGTGCCCGGTGTTCTGGAGCGACGGAAGCTACTTCGGTCCGGCGGCCATCGTCAACGCGCACCGGTTCATCTTCGACAGCCGTGACGAGGGTGCCACCGAGCGTCTGGACATCCTCAACGACGTCGAGGGTGTGTGGCGCTGCCGCACCACGTTCAACTGCACCGACGCATGCCCTCGTGGCATCCAGGTGACCAAGGCCATCCAGGAAGTCAAGCGCGCACTGCTGTTCGCTCGCTGATCTCCACGGCTACGACGAAAGCGCCCCTTCGCAGACGCGAAGGGGCGCTTTCGTCTGTCCGTCACACGAACGCGCTGTAGCCCGTCACGCCGCGACCGACGATGAGATTGTTGATCTGAGCGGTGCCCTCGTACGAGTACAACGCCTCGGCATCGGAGAAGAACCTGATGACCTCGTGCTCGATGAGAATTCCGTTGCCGCCCATGATCTCTCGGGCCCATCCGACCACCTCGCGCAGACGCGTCGTGCAGAACGTTTTCGCGAGCGCCGCATGCTCGTCGTGATGGACGTCGTTGCCCTGCAGTTGTGCGACGCGAACGGCCATCCCGAGGGACGCAGTGATGTTCGCCGTCATCCGCGCGATGAGATCGGCAATGAGCTGGAACGAGGCGATCGGAGACCCGAACTGCTCCCGTTCGCGCGCGTAGGCGACGGCTCGCTCGTACGCGCCCATCATGACGCCGACGGCTTGGAACGCCACCCCTCCGCGGGTCAGCCGCAGCACCTTGGCGGTGTCGGCGAACGAGTTGGCATCGGCCAGCTTGTTGGCCACCGGGACGCGGCAGTTCTCGAGATGGACGTCGGCGTTCTCCACGGCGCGAAGCGAGTACTTCCCCTCGATCTTCTCGGCCCGGAACCCCTCGAATTCCTTCTCGACCACGAAGCCCTTGACCTCGCCGTCGGCCTCGTCCTTGGCGAAGACGATCGTCAGGTCCGCGAAAGTCGCATTACCGATCCATCGCTTGCTTCCGTTGAGAATCCAATGGTCTCCATCGAGGCGAGCCGTGGTCTCCAACCCGCCGGCGACGTCCGATCCGCCGTGCGGTTCGGAGAGTCCGAACGCCCCGATCGTCTCCATCCGCCGCATGCTGGGCAACCAGCGCTGCCGTTGTTCCTCGGAGCCGAGGATGGAGATACTGCTCATGGCCAGCGAACTGTGCACGCTGAACATCGTTCCGGTCGATGGGTCGACCCGCGCGAATTCCATCTCGAGCCAGCCGGTGAGTAGTTTGCGGGAGGCCTTGCGGTCAACAGGAGTGGAGCCTGCGGAACGACCCGGTTCCTTGAAGGCGTATCCCAGACCCGCGATTTCGAGGTCGGCGATGGCCGGCATCAGGTGTACCGGTGAGACGGCCTTCTCCCAGAACTCGTTGGCTCGCGGCGCAACCTGCTCCTGGAGGAACCGGCGGGTACGCAGCACCACGTCGACTTCGGCCTCGTCGAGCAAGCCCTGATACCCGTAGAAATCCGATTCGAGGAAGTCCGGCGACAGTGGCCCGAGGGGCTCGTGCTTGCTCATGGTCGACTCCTTCGTCCGGTGCCGCGCTCGGGCACCACTACTGCTCTTCTACCCGCCGCGCCCCTGTCTCACCCATCGCGGGTCGTCAGCGACCGAGTTCGTGGGTGAGGGTTGCGAGCTCCTGGCCCCCGGCCATTTCGGTCGTGAGCTCGTCGAGCGAGATGTCGTCGTAGGTGCAATCCAATTTCTGGCGGCCGCGGTCGAGCAGGACGAAATGATCGCCCACCAGGTACGCGTGGTGAGGATTGTGGGTGATGAACACGACGCCCAGTCCCTGCTCTTTGGCGGCGGAGATGTAGCGCAGCACCATCCCGGATTGTTTGACTCCCAGCGCCGCGGTGGGCTCGTCGAGAATCAGCACACGGGCTCCGAAGAAGATCGCGCGCGCAATTGCCACGCATTGCCGCTGACCGCCGGACAGCGCCCCGATGGGGGCATCGACGTCGGGCAGATCGATGCCCATCTTGCGCAGCTCTTCGATGGTCGTCGCGCGCATGGCGTTCGTGTCCAGAGTCTTGAAGAATCTGCCCTTCGTGAGCTCCTGGCCGAGAAAGAAGTTGCGCCACACCGGCATCAGCGCGACCACGGCAAGATCCTGGTACACCGTCGCGATACCCAGGTCGAGAGCATCCCTCGGCGAGTCGAACGTCCTCGGTGTGCCGTCGACGAACAGCTCCCCCTCGGACTGCTTGTGCAGGCCCGCCATGATCTTGATCAACGTGGACTTGCCTGCGCCGTTGTCACCGAGAACTCCGGTGACCTCACCGGCACCGACGCGTAGGTCGATTCCGTGCAGCGCAACGATGTTGCCGTAGTTCTTACCGACGTTCTTCAGCTCGATGAGCGGCGCCGACGGCGACTGGACGGGCTGGTCCGAGGAGGTAGTCATGCTCACCTTTTCGCCGCGTAGTTACGGAAGGAGTTGTTGGCGATCACGGCGAAGAGAAGCATCGCGCCGAGAAAGAACTTGAACCAGTCGGGATTCCACCCGGCGTACACGATGCCCTGGTTGGTCATTCCGAAGATGAACGCACCGATGAAGGCTCCGACGGCGGTGCCGTACCCACCCGTGAGCAGACACCCTCCGATGACTGCCGCGATGATGTAGAGGAATTCGTTGCCGACGCCTTGGCCGGACTGCACGGTGTCGAACGCGAACAGCAGGTGCATCCCGACGAACCACGCGCAGAACCCTACGAACACGAACAGGCCGATCTTGACCTTGGTCACCGGAACACCGACGGCCCTGGCCGATTCCTGATCGCCGCCGACAGCGAAGATCCAATTACCGATGCGAGTTCTCATCAGCACCCACGTGGCCACGAGTGTGAACACGACCCACCACACGACGGTGATGCGGATGGAGACCCCGAACAGCGAGAACGACGAGGAGAACACTGCCTTCGCCGAATCGAAGCCCTGCATGTCCGAGATCGACGGGGTCGCAACCTGTCCGGTGACGAGTTTGGTGACGGCCAGATTGATGCCGGTGAGCATCAGGAACGACGCCAGCGTGATCAGGAACGACGGAATTCTCGTCTTCGTCACCAGATACCCGTTGACGAAGCCGACCGCCGATGCCAGGCCCAGCGCCAGCACAGCTCCGGTCCACACGTTGAGATGCAGGTTGTAGGCGAGCATCGAGGCCATGATCGAGGAGAACGTGACCGCGACCCCGGTGGACAGGTCGAACTCGCCGCCGATCATCAGCAGCGCGACACCGATCGCCATGATTCCGATCGTCGACGACGCGTACAGCACGGTCGCCAGTGCTTCGGGAGACCGAAACGGCGGCGCGACGATGCAGAAGAAGACGAAGATGGCGATCGCACCGAACAGGGCACCCATCTCTGGGCGGATCAGCAAGCGCTGCAACGGTTTCTGTTTCTTCACCCGCTCGTCCAGGATCACGGCGTGCGTTCCCGAAGCCGGGTCGGCCTGTGTTGGCATGATGTTCCTTCCGCGTCCGGACGACGCTCAGCGAGTTCCGTTGCGGGCGTACTCGGCGATGGCCTCGATGTTGGTCGAGTCGACGAAGGCCGGGCCGGTGAGCACCGGGGTGCCGCCGCCGATGGTGTTGCCGTTGTTGAGGTACAGCCACAGGGAGTCGATGGCGAGATAACCCTGCAGATAGGGCTGCTGATCGATGGCCCAGGCGACGTCGCCTGACTCGATCGCGTCGACGAGGGCCGCGTTGGTGTCGAACGTGACGACGGTGGCGTCGCTACCGGCATTGGTCTTCGATTGCACCGCGGTCAGTGCGATCGGGGCTGCGAGCGATACCACGTGATCGATGCTCGGGTCCTGCTGGAGCTTCGCGGTGATCGTCGCCTCGACCGACGGCATGTCCTTGCTGTTGACGTTCAGAATTTCGGTGCTGCCCCCGGTGAAGCCCTGTCGAACTCCTGCGCAGCGCGCTTCGAGCGCTACTGCACCCTGCTCCTGGATGATGCACAAGGTCTTTCGCGCACCGTCTTCGGTGAGCCGCGCCCCGGCAGCCCTACCCGCGATGGTTTCGTCCTGACCGAAGTACTGCTGCACCCCCATTGCGCTCCATGCGTCGTAGCCGGAATTGAAGGCGACGACCGGGATGCCCGCTGCGGTTGCCGCCTCGACAGCCGGAGCCATGGCCTCGGGCTTGGCCAGTGTCAGAGCGATGCCGTCCACCTTCGAGTCGATCGCGCTCTGAACGAGATTGGCTTGATTGGGTGCCTCCGGATCGGCCGAGTAGCGGAGCTCGATGTTGTCCTTGGCGGCTGCGGCCTCGGCTCCCTTTCGGATGAGATCCCAGAACGTGTCGCCCGGTACCTCGTGCGTGATCATCGCTACCGTCGCCGCAGGCGTGTTCGCCACTCCCGCATTGCTGCCGTTGTCGGTAGATCGTGGAGCCCCACCGGTGCTCGAACAGGCCGTCAGCGTCAGCACCATCACCAACCCGAGTGCGACACCCGCCCCACCGGCGCGGCGTCGAACCGAGCGGAGCGAGCCGGTACGGGCCGCCTGTCGAAATGTCATCCGGGTTCCTCTCGGGCGACCGAGCTGTCGGTAGTACAGCTCGGCGGATCACTGTCTGTACAACGTAATGCCGATCACAGACGATGGACGTAGTTTGGCAGGGCCTTCGAACCGGCCCGCTCCCCGGTGGGTCGCGGCCTCGGTGACCTCTGCAGCGCCTATGGTAATTCGCGATGAAAAGGACTCGAAAGTTCGTAGCCGTGTGGGCGACAGCTCTCGCTCTCGCCGGCGTCGGCGGCGGCCCGGCATCGGCGCAGCCGGCAGTCGAGCCACCCGTCGTATCGACGACGCCACCGTTCACGACGCCGAACACCGACGCGTGCCCGTTCGCGGCCTCGCCGCCCCCGGCGATCGATTCCTCGGATGTTCCGGCTCCGGGTAGCACTGCGCCACAACCGGTTCCGATCCCGGCGGACCCGGTGGGCGGATCCCGACTGGCCGAGTGCGGCGCGATCGTGCCGGACGGCGCGCCCCCACTGCCCGCGGACATCTCGGCAACCGGGTTCGTGGTGGCAGACCTCGATTCCGGATCGGTGGTAGCCGCCAAGGATCCACACGGTCGGCACCGACCGGCGAGCACGATCAAAATACTGCTCGCCCTCGTCGCTCTGGACGAGCTGGACCTCGGCAAACAGATCACCGCGACGGCCGAGGACGCCGACGCAGAAGGCAGCGCCGTCGGCATCGGGAAGAACGGTGTCTACACCAATCTGCAACTGTTGCAGGGCCTGGTCATGGCGTCGGGAAACGATGCCGCGCATGCCTTGTCGGCTCAGCTGGGAGGTGACGCCGCGACCGTCGAGAAGATGAATGCCAAGGCAGCAGAGTTGGGCGCGCTCGACACACGGACCGCGACCCCCTCCGGCCTGGACGGGCCCGGCATGGCGAGCTCGGCCTACGACCTGGCACTGTTCTACCGGGAGGCCATGCGCAATTCGACCTTCGCGCAACTGATTTCGACCGAGAACGTGCAGTTTCCCGGCTATCCGAAGGATCCCACGATCCCCGACGACCAAGACCGCCCCGGTTTCACGCTGTCCAACGACAACCAGCTGCTCTACAACTATCCGGGCGCTCTCGGCGGCAAGACCGGCTACACCGACGATGCCCGGCAGACCTTCGTGGCGGGTGCCGAACGCAACGGTCGCCGTCTGGTCGTGACGCTCATGAAGGGTGACGTACTACCGATCCGGCCGTGGGAACAGGCGGCTCGGCTGCTCGACTACGGGTTCGCCCTGGATACGAGCAGCAGCGTCGGCGATCTGGTCGAACCGGATTCCACGTCGCCGGTGACGAGTACACGTGCCACCAGCGCGGTGCCAACCCTTGCTCAACCCCCTGCGTCGGCGTCGAGTGCCGAATCGGGTACCCGACAATCCGATCTGCAGGCGCAGGGCGACACGGTCGTGCGCATCGCGATCGGGGTCATCGGTGCACTGGTCGTGGCCGGTTTGCTGTGGGGCGCACGCACACTGTCTCGCCGCCCCTGAACTCCCCCGCCGCCTCTCACATTCGCAAGTAGGTTGCCTCGGATCAGCGTCGCCGATTGCGAAGTCCAGCGATACCCAGAGCGGCCAGAGCGCCCGCGCCCACCAAGGCCAGACCACCCTTGACACCCGGGCCGTCGCTCACCTCGACCCGGGTGTTGATCACCGCGGGGTCCGGCGCCGGCACATGGGCGTCAGCAAGGCTCTCCCGAGTGGTGGCTGCGAACGCAGTCGAGAACAGCACCAACCGCGACGTCGTGAACACGAACACCAACAGACCGATGATGGGACCGAACACGACTCCGGCGGGCCCGCTCGTGACGGACGCGAGGTAGATCGCGCCGAGTTGCTTGAAGATCTCGAAACCGACTGCGGCCAACAGTGCACCTTTGGCCGCACTGCGCCACGACACCGGTTCGCGGGGCAGACGTGAGATCACCCAGGTGAACAGCGCCCAGGTTCCGGCAAGCGCGAGCAGTATCGAGAAGACCCGCAGCGCCACTCCGACGCCGGGAACGGAATCGAGGTTCAACCATTCGAGAATGCCACGCATGACGCCGCCCCCGGCCAACGCGGACAGCCCGAGAGAAAGCACCAGTGCTGCTCCCAGGCCGAGCAGAGCCGCGAGGTCCTTGGCCTTGGTCGCAAGGAATCCGCCCGACTCGTGCTGGCTCTCCCACATCGCGGTCAGGGCCTCACGCAGATTGGCCACCCAACCGAGCCCCGCGTACAGCGCGCCGAGCAGACCGATGACACCGACACCGGTACGGGACTCGATCGCGGTATCGATCAGCGAGCTGATCGTCTCACCGAAGCTGCCCGGGACATTCTCCGCGATCTGCGACTGAATCTCGGCAAGCCATTCGGGCTGATTCACCAGTACGAACCCGGCAACGGCGAATGCAACCATCAGCAGCGGAAACAACGCCAGCACACTGAAATACGTCATCCCCGCGGCGTAGTAATCACCCTTCTGCCCCTGATACCGCTGCGCGGCAACAACAGTGTGATCCAGCCACGGCCACCGAGCACGCCGATCGTCGAGCATGGCCTTGAAATCGGGCATGGCACTCACCTTTTCGCTGTCGTCGGCGGCTGTTCGGGCCGTGTCCTCGAAATGTCGTGTAGCGCGAATATCGTGTACTGACAGGGCTATGCGCCGGGAGGAAGGAACCCCACCCTGTCGTACACCTGAGCCAGCGTTCTGCTCGCGACCTCCCTGGCTCGATCCGCACCGACAGCGAGGAGGCGATCCAATTCGGCTACATCGGACATGAATCCGTCCATTCGTTCGCGCAGCGGAACCACGAACTCGGTCAGCACGTCGGCAGTGTCGGACTTGAGATCGCCGTAGCCCTTGCCTGCGTAACCGGCGACCAGATCATCGATGCTCTTCCCGGACAGAGCGGACTGAATCACCAGAAGATTGCTGACGCCTGCCTTGTTCTCCGGATCGAAGACGATATCGCGTTCGTTGTCCGTCACTGCCGAACGAATCTTCTTCGCGGACAGCTTCGGATCGTCCAGGATGTTGACGATGCCCGCCGGATTCGACGACGACTTGCTCATCTTCGCCGTCGGATCCTGCAGGTCGAAGATCTTGGCCGTGCCCTTGATGATGTGTGCATCGGGAACCACGAAGGTCTTCTTGAACCGCGAGTTGAACCTCTGCGCCAGATCGCGAGTCAACTCCAGATGCTGACGCTGATCCTCGCCCACCGGAACGAGATTCGGCCGGTACAGCAGGATGTCCGCGGCCTGCAGAATGGGATAGGTGAACAACCCGACGCTGGTGTGATCGCGACCCTGCTTGGCGGACTTGTCCTTGAACTGCGTCATCCGGCCGGCTTCGCCGAACCCGGTGATGCAGTTGAGAACCCACGCCAACTGCGCATGCTCGGGAACCTGGCTCTGCACGAACAACGTCGACTTCTCGGGATCGATACCCACCGCCAACAGTTGTGCGGCCGCTATCCGGGTGCGCCGACGCAATTCCTTCGGGTCCTGCGGAACCGTGATCGCATGGAGATCGGGAACGAAGTAGAACGCATCGAACTCCTCCTGCAACTCCACCCAGTTCCGCACAGCACCCAGGTAGTTACCGAGATGGAACGAATCCGCCGTCGGTTGGATGCCCGAGAGCACCCGACGACGCGGACCCTGCGACGTGTCGATCGAGTCAGGAGAAGACATGCGGCAATCTTTTCACGCCGTCCCCGACCCGTACCGATTGCCTTGCCACACCAGTCGCTCCGCAGGCTCCGCTCCTCACCACACCGGTCACTCCGCAGGCTCCACTCCTAACACCCCGGTCACTCCGCAGGCTCCGCTCCTAGCGGTAGCGCACCGTCACCGGCGCGTGATCGGACCACCGCTGGTCGTACGCCTCCGCTCTTTCGGTGACAGCTTCTTTCGCACGCTCGGCCAGATCACCGGTGGCGAGTTGGTAGTCGATGCGCCACCCGGCGTCGTTGTCGAACGCCTTACCGCGGTAGGACCACCAGCTGTACGGCCCCTCGACGCCGGGGTGCAGCTCACGCACGACGTCGGTCCACAGTGACTTCTCGGCGAGCAATCGCGATACCCACTCACGTTCTTCGGGCAGGAAACCCGACTTCTTGCGGTTGGTCTTCCACGACTTCAGATCTGCTTCGGTATGGGCGATGTTCCAGTCGCCGCAGACCACGACGTCGCGCTCGGCGGACGTCGTTGCCTTGGCGGTCTTGGCGAGATACTTCGCGAACGCAGCCATGAAGCGTTCCTTCTCGTCCTGTCGGTCGGTCCCCACCTCGCCCGACGGCAGGTACAGGCTCGCCACGGTGACGTCACCGTAGTCTCCTTCGATGTAGCGACCCGCGTCGGCGAATTCAGCGACGCCGATGCCGGTTCTGATCGCCTCCGGCGCGGCCCTCGACAGCAGGGCTACACCGTTGCGTCCCTTTGCCGACGGTTCCGCCGACGCCAGATGCCATCCCGCATCGAGGGCCGGGGCCAGTGCTGTGGTCAGCTCGCCGTCGTTGGCGCGTGTCTCCTGAAGACAGATGACGTCGGCATCGGTGGCCTCGAGCCACGGAAGCATGCCCTTGCGAACAGCCGCGCGGATCCCGTTGACGTTGACAGTGGAAATAGTGATCGGCACGCCGACGACCGTAGCGGAGGCCACCGACAACCGGCAGGTGGCCTCCGCAGGCTCACCTTCTCTTCGGTTTGGCTCTTGGCTTCGGAGCCGTCACCGCCGAAGTCATCGACGGCACCGCGACCGGCTCCCGGTCGATCCGTCGGTAGACGATGTGCTGCTGGGCGTAGGTCCAGATGTTGTTGCTCACCCAATAGAGCAGCACCGCAACGGGCAGCACCGGGCCACCGATCAGCACCCCGGCCGGGAAGACCCACAGCGCGAGTTTGTTCATGATCGCGGTCTGCGGGTTCGCCGCGGCGGCCGCATCCTGACGCGCGATCGATGCCCGGGAGTTCAGGTGGGTAGCCACCGCGGCAACGATCATCAACGGCACCGCGACGACCGCGATGCTCCACACCGACGGCACCCCACCGAACGGACCGAACGCTTCGAGAACATCTCGAGAGCTACTGACGGCAGCGGAGATCGGTGCGCCGAACAGCCGCGCGTCGAGAAACGACTGCACATCGCCCGCACCGAACACGTAGTTGGCTGTACTCGCATTCTCCTGCGCCGACATACCGAGATGCCCGAACCCGGTTCCCGTCCGGTTGAACGAGCGCAACACGTGCAGCAGACCGATGAACACCGGTGCTTGCGCGAGCAGCGGGAGGCAACCCATCAGTGGGTTCACCCCGTGTTCCTTTTGCACTGTGCGGATTTCCGTGGCCTGTCGAGCCCGGTCACCGGAGTACTTCTTCCGTACCTCCTCGAGCCTGGGTTGGAGTTTCTTCATGGCGAGCTGTGAACGAATCTGACCGACGAACGGTTTGATCAACAGCGTTCGTAGCGTGAAGACCAAAAATACGACGGCCAAGGCCCAGGCGACGCCGTTGTCGGGGCCGAGCACGAAACCGAACACCCGGTGCCAGAACCACAGCACCGCGGAGACGGGGTAATAGACGAAATCGAGCATGATGGAGTGCCTCACTGAGAGAGAAATCGGTCGGATGACGTCTCGACCGGATCTCGCAGTGGCTCAGCGGAACTGGAGCCACCGATCCGGTCCGTGAACCGATCCGGGTGCTCTCGGCATAGGGCGGCCTGGCGTGTCGGGTTGCTCTTGTCTGCGGTAGGCCCCGCGGAGTCTGCCGCCGTCGGATCCGGCGGTTGTGGACGCGGGCGGCACCACGACGAGGACGTCGGCCGATGCACCCGTCACCAGCAGTGCCGCAGCCACCAACGCACCGAACATCGCTATCTGGGCCGCGGGCTGGGCATCGACGACGGCGAAGACGACCAGCAGGACTGCCGCCACCCCGACAAGGGTGACCACTGCGGCTCGCCACGGCGACACCGCACGCCTGGAAATTACGTCGAATGCAGCCGTCGAACCGACACGGCGGGTGGCGTTGTCGATGGACAACATAGTGATTCTCCCGATGAACCTCGTGGACCAGGGGCGCGTGAGGTGTGGGAGAGCTGTCGAACTACAGCGCTCCCACCAGGAGACCGGGTGCTCGCGGCTGCGGGCGACCGGGTGCGTCGGGGCGATGTTGACGTCGGAACGAGCCACGAAGGTGGCGCTCCTCCGCATTCGGTCCGACGTTCGACGGACGGTACAGAAGGCTCAGCGCCCCGGCACGATGCGCGTAGAACACCGCCGCCGCCAGAGCAGCGACGATGATCAGCGCGAGATCCGCCGGTCCGGCCGGAGTAGTCAGCAGCAGCGTGAAGAACAGCACCGACGTGACGACGAGGTTCTGATAGCCCATCGTGCACCTCCGTCCTTCGTCACCGATCGTCGAGTCGTTGCTCAGGGTACAGATACCGTCGGGTCTGTGCACTGGTACCAGCTGTCTCCCCACGAGACCGGGCCTCGGGCCTGAACACACTCACGAACACGTTGGGGTAGGCGATCGAGTTCGGGATCTGCGTCTGCCGACAACCCGCCAAGGTAGAACACGTCGATCCGCCCCGTCTCCTCGAACCGTTCGACGTTCTGCCGCGCGATGTACGCGTCCGGGTTCACGGCCGCGAGCGCGAGAACGGTCAGCACTGCTCCCACGCCGACTGCTCGCGGAAGCCAGCGACCCGACATCCGTACGCCCGCGACGAGCAGCAGTACGAACACCGAACCCAACCACCATTCGACCGCGGTGACGAACAGCCGCAGGGTGGTGTAGCCGTACTGCTCCTCGTACAACGACATTCGATGCAACGCCGACGCCACGATCACCACCGACAGTGCGCACAGCGCGCCGAGCAGAACCCGCAATGCAAGTCGGTCGCGTAGGTCCGTTCGTTCGGCCTTGGTCACGGTGACCGCGATGACGAGCAAGGTCAATACCGTCACCGTCAGCAACTGCCAGAAGCCCTGCCGTGCGTACTCGGCGTTGGTCAAACCTTCGGTGCTCAGAACGTGTCCCTGGCCGCCGAACAAGCTCGGAATCTGAAAGGCGACGAACACGCCGAACAGGCCGACGACAGCGCCGAGCGGTATTGCCCACTCCCACAACCGAAGTGTGCGACGCGGTGTTGCCGCCAGGCGGTCGAAGCGCGGCGGATGCACGGCCACGTATGCGGCGGCGAGCGCACCTGCAGCCGTCAGTACGAATACGACCACTCGCCCGACGATCGATCCGAGATCGAACTGCGGAGTGACCGAGCCCAGAGCATCCGCGAAACGTCGATCCGCCGCCCCGAACAGCGCGGCGAACACCACACAGAGCGCGACGGTGACGGCGGCGACCACGCCGATTCGGATCGGCTTGGGCCCGTCGAGATCGATGGTTCCCGCCCCTCGTCGCGTCCACCGCACGACCCGCAAGGGCAGCAGCAGCGGCAGCACGGCGCCGAGAGCGATGCCCGTCCAAGTCCAGGCCCGCGAGAGAACGACCGACCCGACGACGACCGCAAGGGCAACGGACAGAGCGACGATCCACTCCGCCTCTCGTAGCGCCGCGACGCTGGACAAGGCGAGGACCCCCGCCACACCCACCCACTCCCACGGCGACAACGACGCACGCCGTACCGCTACGACGACAGCCATGATGCTTGCGGCGGTGATGGTTACGCCGAAGTTGTTGTAGCCCAATATCACTGTCGCGACGAGCCCGGCAGCAAGCGCTCCTAGAAGTGCCGCGCGGGGTGCCCGAGAGTGTCGCAGCACCGGCCAGGTTCGAGGGCTCCACAGCGACCGACGAGGCCGCGTTCTGGGGTGCATGGGTATTCCGATCGTGGTCATGGCTGGGATCCATTTCTGTGTTCGAGGCATGCCGAACCGCGGCTGCGGTCCAGGGACGAGCAGTCGAGGTGAGTGGGTGTGTGAAAGAAGGTGGGTTGTCAGCGCTCGGGGATGGCCACTCTGATGTGGCAGCCCGACTCACTGTCGAGAACGTCGATGGTCCCGCCGTGCAGTTCGGTGGCCCACCGTGCGATTCCGAGTCCGAGACCTGTTCCGCCGTCGGTGGATCCGCCGCGAGTGAACCGGTCGAACACCGTGTGACGGTCGGCCGGTGCGATGCCGGGACCCTCGTCGCGAACATCGAACGCGAACCGGTCCCCGGTTCGATGCGCTCGGATACTCACCGTGCCCGACTGCGGCGAATGCCGTACGGCGTTGTCGACGAGATTGGTGATCACCTGCGTCATTCGAGCGCGGTCGGCGACGACCGTCCCGGCACCGGGTGAGACGACGATCGATACTCGTTCTCGGTGAACGCCGGTCGCCTCCTCGAGGAAGGGGCGCACCGGGAATTCCGTCGGGACGATGCTCAGCACTCCGCCCTCGACCCTCGACAGATCGAGCAGTTCGGTCACCAGGTTTCCCAGTCTCTCGGTCTGGCCCAGGGCGACAGACAACGTGGCCGGGTCGGGTTCGGTCACCCCGTCGACCATGTTCTCGAGCACTGCCCGCAAGGCAGCGATGGGAGTCTTCAACTCGTGGGAGACGTTTCCGATCAGCTCGCGGCGGTACTTCTCGGCGGCTTCCAAGTCGCTCGCCATGGTGTTGAACGCGGTGGCGAGCTCGCCCACCTCGTCGCGGGACGTGGCACGCACCCGGGTCGAATAGTCGCCTCGCGCCATCGCTTTGGCTGCCGAGGTCATCTCTCGCAGGGGCGACGTCATGCCGTGCGCGACGAATTGTGTTGCGGCCAAAGACACGATCAATGCGGCGAGAAGTGTGTAGCGAAACTGCCAGCCGGCCCCGATCCAGAAGACGACGCTCGCCAGCACCAGCACGATGCCCACCACGAGCGAGACCTTGAGTTTGAACGACCGCAAGGGATCGAGCGGACGCGGCAGCATCGGCCTCATCGCGGTGCCTCCACGGCGTATCCGACGCCGTGGACGGTACGAATCAGGTCGCCACCGAGCTTGCGCCGCAACGCTTTCACATGACTGTCGACGGTACGACTGCTGGCCGAATCGTCCCAACCCCACAGTTCCGACAGCAGGGTCTCCCTGGACACCGCCGTGCGAGGTCGAGCGGCCAGATACGCCAGGATGTCGAATTCGGTTCTGGTGACGTGGATGTCGCCCGCGTCGGTGGAGACGCGTCGCTCCCGGTGATCGATGTGCACGTCGCCGATTCGAGTGGTGTACTGCTCGGGAGTGACGACGCGCTCGGCGCGCCTGATGAGAGCGTGCACACGCGCGACCAGTTCACGCATGCTGAACGGCTTGCCCAGATAATCGTCCGCACCGACGCCCAGCCCGACGAGCATGTCGGTCTCGTCGGACTTGGCCGTCAACATCAGTACCGGTACCGGCCGGGATGCCTGGATGCGTCGACACACTTCGAGTCCGTCGAAACCGGGAAGCATCAGATCCAGCACCACCACGTCGGGGTCGATCCGGCCGCACACTTCCACCGCGGAGGGGCCGTCGGCGGCAGTGACCACGTCGTACCCCTCGCCTCGCAGTCGAGCGGCCACGGCGTCGGAGATCGTGGGTTCATCGTCGACTACGAGAACTGTGCGGCTCATGAGAATTGACCCTAGAGGTCGGACATGGAGGACTTCGTCGGGAAATGTGGAGGTTCGGTGAAGGTTGACCTGAAAGTCGAACTAAGGGTGGGCTACCCTTCCTTTCGATACCCGACCTGACGAAAGGCCCACTCGATGCGTACCCGACCACTTCGGAGAACTTTGGCGGTGTGCGCGATCGCGCTGACCACGGCGGGACTACTGAGCGCCTGCTCGAACTCCGACGGCACGTCCGACGGCCCCGACTCCCCCACGACCGCCAGCTCGGGCGTCTTTCCCGTCTCGGTAAAGCATGCGTTCGGCGAGACCGTCGTTCCCGAGGAACCCACGCGCGTCGTGGTGGCGGGATACACCGAACAGGACACGGTGTTGGCCCTCGGCGTGATCCCCGTCGGAGTGACGGAGTGGTACGGCGACCAGCCGTACGCGACCTGGCCCTGGGCTCGGGCCGCGCTGGGAAATGCCCAGCCCGAGGTGCTCACCAACAACGGCGACGGTTTCGAGACCGAGAAGATCGCCGCCCTCGAGCCCGATCTGATCATCGCCACCAACGCCGGTCTCACCGCGGACAGCTACCGGACTCTGAGCAACATCGCACCCACGCTCGCCCAGTCCGACGCGTCGACCGCCTACTTCGAGCCCTGGGACGTACAGGCGGAGAAGATCGGCCGGGCGTTGGGTAAGAAAGCCGAAGTGGACGGACTCATCGACGGTGTGAATCAGAAGTTCGCCGATGCCGCGGCGGCTCACCCCGAGTTCGCAGGGAAGAAGGCGATCTTCCTGCAGAACGCGTTCTACGAGGGCAAGGCCATCGCGTACCAGGACGGTTTGAGCACCGACTTCCTGACGAAGCTCGGTTTTGTGATCCCCGACGACATCGACGCGTTCGTGCCGGCCGACGGCAGTGCGCAGGCGAGCATCCCGCTGGAGAACCTGTCGGTCCTCGACACTGCAGATGTGCTGATCTGGGGAACGGAGAACCCGGGCGATCGCGGCCAGTTGGAGAAGGAACCGGTGTACAACGCTCTGCAGCCGGTGAAGGACGGCAACCTCGTCTTCACCGATGGGGTGACGGCGGGGGCGATCTACTTCACGAGTGTGCTGAGCCTGCCGTACGTGATCGACAAGGTGGCTCCGGCAATGTCCGAGGCGCTCGGCGGAACCGCCACCACCATCACGTCCTGACTTTCATGCCGCCGAGCGCTTCTCCATCCACATGGCGACGGACAGAACGCCCAGGCCGGCAACAGCGAGACCCGAGCCGACGGCGGCCGGTGCCGTGTAGCCGAGACCTGCGGCGATCACCGCGCCGCCCACCGCGGCTCCGATGGCATTGGCCAGGTTGAACGCCGCGTGGTTGAGTGACGCGGCGAGAGTCTGCGCGTCCTCCGCCACGTCCATCAGACGGGTCTGAAGTCCGGGGACGACGGACGAGCCGGACGCGCCGATCAAGAACACGAGAAGCAGCGCGGTCACCGGGTTGTGAGCCGCGACGACGAAGACGGCCAGGGACACTGCGGTCGCGGCCAGCCCGATGAAGGTGCCCTTGAGCTTGTACTTGTCGGCCAACCAACCGCCTGCGTAGTTGCCGGCAACCATGCCGAGGCCGTAGATCATCAAGGCCACCGGAACCAGTGCACGGGCAAGGCCTGCGACGTCGGTCAGGGTCGACGCGATGTAGGTGTACACCGCGAACATGCCGCCGAATCCGACGATGCCGACGAACAGGGTCATCCACACCTGGCCACGGCGGAGGGCACCGAGCTCGGTGATCGGACTGGTGGTCGGCATGGCGTCGAGTCGCGGCATCCACAGGACCAGCGCACTGACGGTGAGCAACCCGATCACGGCGACGAGGGCGAATGCGCTTCGCCACCCGAGGGCCTGGCCGATCCAGGTCGCCACCGGTACACCGACGACGTTCGCCACCGATAGACCCATCATCACCATCGCGACGGCCTTGGCTCGTTTGCCCGGCTCAGCGAGGTGCGCCGCCACCAGTGCGGCAACGCCGAAATACGCGCCGTGCGGCAGACCGGCCACGAACCGGGAGGCCACCAACTCGTTGAAACTCGGCGCGAAGACCGTCCCGAGATTGCCGAGCGTGAACGCCACCATCAGCGCCAGCAACAACATGCGCCGAGGAACACGCGCCGCAAGAGCGGCGATTGTCGGCGCACCGACGACGACGCCGAGCGCGTAGGCGGAGATCATGTGGCCGGCCGACGGCTCCGATATTCCCATCGTCGTCGCGATGTCCGGGAGCAGGCCCATCGAGGCGAATTCGGTGGTGCCGATGCCGAAGCCGCCGATGGACAGGGCCAGCATGGCGAGCCTGCGGCGGGTCGAGTGCGGTCGATGGCCGACGCTCAACCCACTCGACACCTTGCCGCGCACGGCGCTGACGTTTCTGGCGAGAGCGGAATCGGTGACAGTCACAGCAGAACAACCTTCGTAAGCAATCGGATTACAGAGCGGGCCAGGGGCTGGTGGATCGACGACCTGGTAAATCGACGACCTGGTGGATCGATTCAGTACAGCCCGACCGGACGGCACAACGTTCGTCGTGTTCATTGTCTTCCCCGAGGCGACTCGTTTTCGAGTCGTCGGGCGGTGATTGTCCTCACCAGAGCATCTGCTCGAGGGTCGTGAGCGCCCTCGTTCCCCCGAGACACCCATACCCGCTAAGATTCCTGCCAGGTCATGAGTGCCAGCATCGAGCCCCGGCTTGCTGGCCGGCAACCCTCCAACCGCGGTGGGGTGCCCCGGGTGAACGACCAGGCCGATGCAACACATCCGTGTCGTATCGACAAGCGCGGGTCCGCTCCGAAGCGGACCCACTGATCTTCGGTCCCCACGGGCCGAGGCATGTCAGGAGGTTCTCATGTGTTGCTGTACCGATACGCCCCGTAACGCTCGAGTTCTCGAGCTTCATTCGACAGAAAACACGTCTGAGAAAACGGAGTATCACCAGCCATGACCGATTCGACCCCCGACGTCGTCGACGCCACCGGAGCACCCACCGAGGATCCGTTCACCGATCCCGCAGCCGACTGGAGCTTCGAGACCAAGCAGATCCATTCGGGTCAGACACCGGACGGCACCACCAGGGCTCGTGCGTTGCCCATCTACCAGACCACCTCGTACACGTTCGACAACACCGATCACGCGGCCGCACTGTTCGGCCTGGCGGAACCGGGCAACATCTACACCCGCATCATCAACCCCACGCAGGATGTCGTCGAGCAGCGCATCGCCGCTCTCGAAGGGGGCGTCGCAGCGCTTCTGCTCGCGTCGGGCCAGGCAGCAGAAACGTTCGCCATTCTCAATCTCGCCGAGGCGGGCGATCACATCGTCTCGAGCCCGCGGCTCTACGGCGGCACCTACAACCTGTTTCATTACACGCTTCCGAAGCTGGGGATCACCGTCTCGTTCGTCGACGATCCGGACGATCTCGAGCAGTGGCGCGCGGCCATCACACCGTCGACCAAAGCGTTCTACGGTGAGACGATCTCCAACCCGAAGAACGACGTTCTCGATATCCCCGGCATTTCGGCGATCGCCCACGAGAACGGCATTCCGCTGATCGTCGACAACACCGTCGCGACGCCGTACCTGCTGCAGCCGCTGAAGCACGGTGCCGACATCGTGGTGCACTCGGCGACGAAGTACCTCGGCGGTCACGGCACGGCGATCGCGGGCGTCATCGTCGACGGCGGAACGTTCGACTGGACGCAGGGCCGTCACCCCAACTTCACCACCCCGGATCCGAGTTACCACGGTGTCGTCTTCGCCGATCTCGGCGCTCCGGCCTTCGCCCTGAAGGCGCGGGTGCAGTTGTTGCGTGACATCGGGGCTGCTGTGTCACCCTTCAATGCGTTCCTGATCAGCCAGGGCCTCGAGACGTTGAGTCTTCGAATCGAGCGGCACGTGGCGAACGCGCAGAAGGTGGCCGCCTTCTTGGCCGGTCGCGACGACGTCGTCTCGATCAACTACGCCGGACTCGAGTCCTCGCCCTGGTACGAGCGCGGGCAGCAGCTGCTCCCGAAGGGGCAGGGCGCGATCATCGCGTTCGAGCTGAAAGGAGGAGTGGACGCGGGCAAGAAGTTCGTCAACGCTCTCACTCTGCACAGTCATGTGGCTAACATCGGAGACGTGCGTTCTCTCGTCATCCATCCCGCGTCCACCACGCATTCGCAGTTGACCCCGGAAGAGCAGTTGGCCTCCGGCGTCACTCCCGGCCTCGTGCGTCTGGCCGTCGGTATAGAAGGAATCGACGACATCATCGCCGATCTCGAGGTCGGCTTCCGCGCGGCGGCGTCTTGAGCCACAGTTTGAACACAGGCGTTCGTCCGGAGGCGGTCCTTCCGTCTCCGGACGGGCGGTTGGGAACCATCGACATCGGTGGTCTCGATCTCGAGAACGGTTCTCATATTCCGCACGTGACCGTGGCGGTGCAGCGTTGGGGCGAGATGGCGGCCGATCGCAGCAACGTCGTGCTCGTCGAACATGCGTTGACCGGTGATTCCCACGTTTCGGGACCGCCGGATGCCGACCACGTACTGCCCGGTTGGTGGAACGGGATGGTCGGACCGGGCAGCCCCATCGACACCGACGAATGGTGTGTCGTGGCCACCAACGTGCTCGGCGGATGCGGAGGCACCACCGGGCCGAGCAGCATCTCCCCCGACGGCACCCCGTACGGTTCTCGCTTCCCGGAAATTTCGATTCGCGATCAGGTGGCGGCAGAGGTCGCGGTGGCCGATGTTCTGGGCATCGATCGGTTCGCCGCCGTCGTGGGCGGGTCGATGGGCGGCATGCGCACCCTCGAATGGATTGTGGGACATCCGGATCGGGTGGGTGCCGCGCTGGTGCTCGCCGTCGGTGCCCGCGCGACAGCGGACCAGATCGGAACGCAAACCACCCAGATCGCTGCGATCAAGGCCGATCCGGGTTGGCTCGGCGGCAATTACCACGACACCGGCACCGCCCCGACCGCCGGACTCGGGATCGCTCGACGCATCGCGCATCTGACGTACCGAACCGAGAGCGAACTCGACATTCGGTTCGGAAACTCTCCGCAGAACGACGAGGATCCGTGGGCCGGCGGCAGGTACTCCGCGCAGAGCTACCTCGAGCATCAGGCCGCCAAACTGGTCAATCGATTCGACGCGGCGACGTACGTTCTTCTGAGCGAAGCGATGAACCGCCACGACGTGGGCCGAGGACGCGGCGGAGTCGCCGAAGCCCTTGCGTCCGTGCCGGTTCCGACCATCGTCGGGGGCGTCGATTCCGATCGCCTCTACCCGCTTCGACTGCAGAAAGAAATTGCGCGTGAACTCCCACAGTGCCGGGGGCTCGAAGTGATCCAGTCGCGAGACGGCCACGACGGATTTCTCACCGAGGCCGATTCGGTGGCGAAGTTGCTGGCCGAGACAATGGAGCTCGCCCGCCTCGGACGGCGCTGACCCGAGTCGATCGGTCTACGTCAGTCCGTCCCCAGGGGATCGATCGACAGCGACAGAAAGACGATGGCGCCGCCGACGCCTCCCAGCGCCAACACGTCGAATCCCCTGCTGCGCACCTTCAGGGTGCCGACGCGTGACTCGGGTAGGCACAGTCGCAGCAACGCTGCCACCACCGCTGCGCACCCGAAGATGAACGAGCCGCGCCGCCAACGGTCGGCGAGAACCAGGACCAGCGCGGCGAGCACGATGATCGACACCACGACCATCGGTAGATTCCGAGCGAGCGCCGCTCGGAAACCCGGCACGTGATCGCCTCGCGCATCCTGTACGTCGTTCACCTCGGCTCGCTCAACTCTGGGCCGCAGTGCGTTCGGCTCGCTCCACGACATTGGACAGCAGAAACGCGCGCGTCAACGGCCCGACTCCACCGGGGTTGGGCGACAGGAAACCGGCCACCTCGGCGACGTCGTCCGCGACGTCTCCGCGCAATCCGTCCTCGGTGCGGGTGACCCCGACGTCGAGCACAGCCGCCCCGGGCTTGACCATGTCTGCGGTGATCAAACCGGGAACCCCGGCGGCCGCGATGACGATGTCGGCGCGGGAGACCTCTGCGGCAAGATCACGAGTTCCGGTGTGGCACAACGTGACCGTCGCGTTCTCCGAACGGCGGGTCAGCAGCAGTCCGATCGGTCGGCCCACCGTCACACCGCGGCCGATGACCACAGCGCGCGCCCCGTCGAGTGCGACGTCGTAGCGCCGCAGCAAGTGGACGATGCCCCGCGGGGTGCACGGCAATGCGGCGTCCTTGCCCAGCACCAAGCGGCCGAGGTTGATCGGGTGCAGACCGTCGGCATCCTTGTCGGGATCGATGCGCTCGAGCGCGGCGTTCTCGTCCAGATGCTTGGGCAACGGAAGCTGCACGATGTACCCCGTGCAGTCGGGGTTGGCGTTGAGCTCGTCGATGACCGCTTCGAGTTCGGACTGAGTGATATCCGCGGGAAGATCGCGTCGAATGGAAGTGATGCCCACCTTCGCGCAGTCGTTGTGCTTGCCCCGCACGTACGCGGCAGAACCCGGATCATCTCCGACGAGCACCGTCGCCAGGCCGGGAGTGATGCCCTGCTCCCGCAGACGTGCCACACGGGCGGTGAGGTCGACGAAAATCTCGTCACGAGTCGCTTTGCCATCGAGGATCGTTGCAGTCACCGGGCCATTGTTTCAGGTTCTGCCCGTCCGGCGGCGCGCCGGGCCGATCACCGCGGTCAGCTCTCGACGATCAAGCCCTGCGCAGCCGCGAAGGCCACTGCTTGCATCAGTTCGATCTTGGCCCCGCGCACCAGTGCGCCGACCCACAGCGACGCATCGGCGACGGCTCCGCGCAGGTCCGACTCCTCCATTTTGGCACCGACGGTTCGTGCGCCCACGAGATCGACGGACCGCAGCACCGCTTTGCGAAGATCGGTCGAGGTCAGGTTCGCCTCCCGCATCCGACATCCGGTCAGATCGACGCCGCGCAGGTCGGCATTACCCAGCGAGGCCAACGTGAAATCGACTTCGTCGTAGGTGGCCGGACGCATGCGAGTGTCCACGAACACCGATCCCATCAACGTCGAGTGACGGAAGACGCTGTGCTGCAGATTGGTTCGAGTGAACGTGCACGATCGAAAGGCCGAGTTGGTGTGCACCGAATCCGTGAGGTCGGTACCGGTGAAGTCGCATTCGGTGAAGACGACCGAGTCGGTCCGCACATTGCTCATGTCCGCGTCACGGAAGGTGCACCGGACGAACTGCCTGCCCGACCACTCCCGCCCGTCGAGTCGAGAATCCGAGAAATCTTCGCCGATGGTCTGTTCGTCGTCCACCTGCCCCATCCTCCCCGGGCTCGTGGTGGCAGAGTGATCCGGGTGTTTCGACTCATGTTCTTCGAGCCCCGGATTCCGCAGAACACCGGCAATGCGATTCGCCTCGTCGCCGGCACCGGATGCGAACTGCATCTCGTTGGCCCCCTCGGGTTCGACATGTCCGAACCCAAGCTCAAACGCGCGGGATTGGACTACCACGACCTCGCGTCGGTCACCGTGCACCAGGACCTGCCGTCGGCGTGGTCCGCATTGGCCCCGGAACGGGTCTTCGCCTTCACCGCGCACGCAACACGCTCCTACGCCGACGTCGCCTACCAACCCGGTGACGTCCTACTGTTCGGACCGGAACCCACCGGACTCCCCGACGACGTCTTGAACGACCCCCATGTGACCGATCAGCTGCGCATCCCGATGATCCCCGGACGACGATCACTCAACCTGGCGAACGCCGCAGCAGTGACGATGTACGAGGCCTGGCGCCAACACGACTATCAGGGCAGCGTCTGAACGATTTGCGTTCGAGTGCGCTCGACTGAACGATTCCGTGGTGCCCGGGGCACGACGGACTCTGTCGCCGTGGGGCCCGCATCGAAAGGACCGTTCGGCCCGGTGGGCACGTCTGCGTCCTCGCACGTCAAATCGATTGTGAGCGTCGACAAATCGATCTGGTCGGAACGGCACCTGCGCTGTGAGACCCAACTATCGAGCCGCGTCCGACGGCTCGCCAGCCCTCCGATAACAATTTCCTTTCGTTCGGCGGTCGCCCGGGCATGCCGACTCGGAGCATCGCCACCCGCTTCGGACACCGGCACCGAGCCGACAAACAAGCCCCAATCATGAACTGACGGAACGGAATCGACCGGACTGCGCACGTAGAACCTGGGCAGTACAAAGGCGGCACGAACCGGCTCGACCGATACCGCAGGGTCCGAGAAATCGGACTTCTACGACGATTCATCTCCCGATGCCATCGGCACCGTTACACAATCTGTGTCTGCTTGCTGTCACGGACCCCCGGAGCGGGGTACCGTGTGCCGCACCGACCCGTTTCGCTCGTGAAGGAGCTTTCTGTTGTTCTCTGTTTCCCTGCCCCGTACGGTTTCTTCCAACTCCTCCTCCGCGCGAACGTTCAGTCGGTTCGGTAGTCGAATCGCCCGCACCGCAGCTATTTTCGCCATCGGATCGGGCCTGACGGTGGCCGCCTTCGCCGGCACCGCCACCGCGTCGGCGGCACCGGTCACGTGCGTGTCGCCGCCCTCGGCCAACGACATCCAGGTGAGTGACACAGCGAGCTGCGGAGCCACCTCGAACGGACCCGGAACCGCCACCGCCGGTGCCGCTGACAGCGGAACTGCCGTCAGTGTCAACGACGGGCCGGGCGCAACCAACACCTACGCCAACGGCTACGGTGTCGCGCTCGGAGCAAGCAAGAACGCGGGCACGGCATACGCGCTCGCACTCGGCGGCGGAATCGCGCACTCGTGGGCAGATGCCGGCCAGACGACCCTCGCGGTCGCAGGATGGGGATCCGGTGCCACATCCGAGGCACGCGGCGTCGACTGCGTCGGGCCGCTGTCGTTGGCACTGAACCTCACGAGCGGTCAGTTCTGCGTTCTCGGTAGCTGATTCTTCATCCGATCGAGCGGAGCCGACTACCCCGACACGGACCCGTCGAGGTAGTCGGCTCCACCTACGTAGACAGTCCGGCCGGACTTCTCGATGGGTCCGATTGCAGCCTCCGTCACAGCCGACGCGAACTCCGCAATGGTCGGGAGCGCACCCTGCGCGGTTCGCGCAGCGACTGAGTCCGGATTACGGCGTTCGAGCAGGGTGACCACGATCGTGCCCTCGATCATGTCCCCGGACACCACGACCAATTCGATTCCCCGAGAATCCAATTCAGGAATCATCCCACGCAGTGCATCCTCCCCCGCCCGTTTGCTCGCAGCAACGGGTTCGTATTCGACGGGGACCGGTTTCTTGCCGTGAAAATGCGCCTGGTGGCTGGTGAGGAAGACGTTCCGCGAGCCCGGCTCCATACGGGCGATACTCGCGCGAGCCAGAGCCAACGTCGCGATTGATACTCATCGCGTAGTCGGGTTCTGCACCGAACTCCAGGCCACCCGAGGCATTGAGAACCAGAACGTCGATTGCGCCGAACTCGGCAACGACAACGTTCAGCATGGCGTCGATCGCGTCAGCGTCGGTGACGTCGGCACCCACAGGAAGTGCTGTGCCGCCGCCCTCCTCGATCGCGCGCACCACGGCCTCGGCTCGACGCTTCTTCTCGCGGTAGTTCACCGCGACCGCAGCACCGAGAGCACCCAACTGCAATGCAGTTTCTGCTCCGATTCCCCGAGATGCGCCGGTGATCAACACCGTCTTTCCATCCGCCCGCCCGGTCATTCGTTCTCCACTCCTCGTAGTGCTTCGAATTTCGAACTGCTTCGATTTTCGAACCACTATGATGAGTCGAGATGGAAAAGGCAAACGAACCGCGCCGTGCCATGATGGCCGCGCTCGACCTTCTGGGGCAGCGCTGGAACATGCGCATCCTGTTCGAGCTACGCAGCGGACCGCTCGGCTTCCTCGAACTGAGGCGACGCACCGACGACATATCCTCGAGCGTGCTCGCCACCCGGCTACGCACTCTCGTCGACGCACGAGTGCTGGCGAAGGGCCCTGATGGCTCTTACCGTCTCACCGAGATCGGTGACGAACTCGGACCTGCACTCGAACCGCTATGGCAATGGGCACAGCGATGGAACGAGGACAGCGACCACACCGATCACCGCACGTAACCAGTCTCGGCAAGTGCTCAACGGGCACCTTTGCATTCTTGTCGGTGGGTCGAGATACTCTTTCTTCAGTTCGAACGCATGTTCTGAACTGGGGGGTCACCGGGGGGTGAAAAATGGCTGCACCAGTGGTGTCGTTGGATGCGTTGACCGCTGCCGCGCGGGAAGAGAATCGGCATGCGGCCCGAAAGATCGCTGCCTGCTACGACTTCCACCTCACCTGCATCGCGCAGGATGCGAAGCATCGGCAGTACAGCCGGTACGGACGCACCGAGATGGCACTCGCGTTGAGCTGCTCCGCCACCGTCGCCGAAGCGTACGTGTCCGTCGGCGTGGCACTGCACACCCGGCTTCCTCTGGTGAAAACCGCATTCGAGGCCGGTGACATCGACCTCCCCCGCGTACGTACGGTGTGCCGGATCCTCGACAACCTCTCCGACGACATCGTCAAGTCCGTCGAGGGCGACATCGTCGAAGCAGCCCGACGGTCGTCACCGGGTCCACTGGAGAACGAGATCTGGGACATTCTGCTGCGCGTCGCACCCGAGGAAGCAGCAGCACTACGCGAATTCGCAAAGAGGTTCCGCAATGTTTCCTACGCCCCGGCTGGGGAGTTGGCGCGGATCCGAGCAGAATTGACCGCCCCCGAAGCGGCAGCCGCATGGCAGCTCCTCGAGGAGATGGCCGACACGCTCTGCCCGAAAGACCCCCGCGGCAAACAGGAACGACTGTGCGATGCGTTCATGGCGCGAATGCACGGAGAACCCAGGCTGACATGCCTGTGCCAACGCGCGGACTGCCCGAAGACCGAGACCGAGACCGTATTGCCGGATCGTCGGGTGCCGTTGACGATGGTCACCGTCGATATCGCGACGCTGATCGGACTGCTCGCGAACCCTGCGTACCTGGCTGGGCACGGTTCCATCGATCCTGATCTCGCGCGGGAATTGGCGCGCAACAGTCAGTGGCAGATCCTGCTCACCGAAGCAGTCACCCTCGCCGAGACACTCGGACTGGCGGTGCAGAACCCAGAGACCGGGGAATGGGAACGACGCTCCGCTGAATCCACAGACACCACAGACGAGCCGAACAGGGCAGACCCCGAGCCGGCACAGCCGAACTCGGCAGCATCGAATACAGTGGAAACGAACGCCGCGGAATCGAATGCGCCAGCAACACAGACGGATACGGGTCCGACCACAGGAACGCCCGCGACAGGTACTGCAGCGTCGGATACACCCGCGGGAACCGGCGCGGTTGGGCCAACGAGAGACGCGGGCAACGTGATTGACGAATCCAGTGCCAATACTACTGACGACGCAAATGCCAATGCTGCTGACGATGTCGAGCGCGCAGGCGGTGCCGGCGCTGATCCCGCGGACAGCTCGCAGTCCGGTATCGACGCAGCCACTCGACCCAATACTCCGGGCACAGGCACCGGCACACAACGTCGCGCGCAGCGAGCCGCACCACCACCACAGTCGCCACCGGACCCAGAACCGCACCCCAGGTCATGTTCGAGCCCACAGCTCCGTTCAGGTTCGGGTTCGGTTGCACCACAACCTCATTCGACCACCACAGACGCCCCACCCGAGCCGTCCGCCGATCCCGACACCCGGCAAGGGCGTCGGAATGCCCTTGCCTCCGCAGCGGCCCTGTTCTGTACCCACACACCCGTCGGCCGGGGCTCACGGCACAGCTCTGCCCTCGACCTGCCGTCCGCAATCCAGCGCGTAGACCAGACGATCTACCCAGCAGCGCACACACCCTCAGCCCACGGACCCGCACACCGCACCCCCTCCGGCATCTACCTCGGCAATGCATCCCTCGCCGCAGCACTCGAAGCCGCCATCGCCGCCGACCCCACCCTCGGAACATCTTTCGGGCGCGACCCACTCACCGACCGAGCCCTGATCTACAGACCCGACGCCCTCACCACCGCCGCCGTCCGACTACGCGACCTCCACTGCCGCTTCCCCGGCTGCCACCGACCCGCCGCACGCTGCCAACTCGACCACGTCAACCCGTTCGACCACGCCAACCCCCTCGGCGGCGGCTGGACCACCGTCAACAACCTCCAATGCCTCTGCGAATACCACCACAGCGTCAAAACCGCAGGCTACTGGACCGCAGCCATGCTCCCCGGCGGCGCCATCCTATGGACCTCCACCTCGAAGACCACCCGAATCACCCTGCCAGCCAACGGAACCACAGTACCCATCATCGGCAACGACCTCCGGCCACACATCCCCACCCAACCCAAACGATCCGGCATCATCGCCTACCCCGACCCACCCGACAACCCGACCCCCGAACCAGAATCGACCAACGAAGAAGACGAGGAGCCGCCATTCTGAGTATCGGTGCGCTCTGCAGTGCCTACTCATGGCGGCCTCGCGAATTCTGGTCGCTGCCGACCGGCATACTCGATCCATGAGGTATTCACGTGCGCACACCCGCCCGAGGGCGCTGTCGTTGCACGGACGGATTCGAGTGTTGACGATGAGCCTGGCCGCGCTCGCCGTTGCGGTCAGCGCTCTGGCGATCTACCTCGTCGCAGAGCAGTCGCTTCGCTCGCAGATCATCGACCGTGTCGGCCGAAACAGCGATGCGCTGATCGCCAGCGCAGCGTCGGGAGTGCCGGCCGATCTGTTCGGGTTCGGGATCGAAGACACAGAAGGAACCGCGGTCAAAGTTGCGTTGATGACCACCGATGGCACCTTGGTGTCCTCGTCCAACGGCACCTACCCCTTCACCAACTCCGATGGTGGGCTCGACGATCCGGAGAAGGCGGTCACCGAGGGCCGCACCGATCGGTCACTGCGGGAGGTTCGCGGCTACTACATCTCCGCCGAGCGCACCGATTCCGGTGAGACGATCATGGTGGCCGAAGCCCTGAGCGGTACCTCACCACTGCTCGGAAAACTCACGCTTGCCCTGATCCTCGTCGGGGCATTTCTCGTCGCCCTCGCTGGTGTGGCCGGCGCAGCCGTCGCTCGCACCGGCCTTCGTCCGGTCAGACGGTTGCGCGCCGGAACGGAACGAGTGGCCAGGACGGGTGACTTCGAGCCCATCGACGTCAACGGAGACGACGAACTGGCGTCTCTCGCCAACAGTTTCAACGAGATGCTGGCTGCGCTTTCGCGGTCGCGGGCACGACAGGGACAGTTGATAGTCGACGCCGGTGCCGAACTGATGGAACCGTTGACCGCGCTGCGCACCAACATCGATCTGTTGATGTCCCTCGACGGCCCGAATGCCCCGGTCATGCCCGACGAGCAACAGGACCGACTGCGCGTGGAGGTCATCGAACAGATGGACGTCATCATCGGACTGGTGCACGACTTGGTCGACCATGCCAGAGAGCCCGCACCTACCCAGCAGTGAGAACCCAGCAGTGACGGTTAGCTGTCGCCGCCGAGCCGCTCGCTATTGTCGAACGATGAATGCCCCTTTGACGATCGTGACCGGCGGCAGCCGCGGAATCGGAGCCGCAGTATCTCGGCGTCTCGTGGCCGATGGGCAGGACGTCGTGATCGCCTACCGCTCCGATTCTGCGGCCGCCGACGCAGTGGTGAACGAACTGTCGAGCGCCGACCGAACGGTCGTCGCGATACGTGCCGACACCACCGACGAGCGGTCGGTGATCGATCTGTTCGCTGCTGCTGCCGAGATCGGCACTGCCACCGGATTGGTGAACAACGCCGGATCGGCGCGTGCAATAGGGACCCTGGCGAACAACGACATCGAGACGATCAGGGCAGACTTGGACGTCAACCTGCTCGGCGTCCTGACCTGCTGCAAGTACGCCATACACGCGATGGCCGACCACGGCGGTGCCATCGTCAACATCTCCTCCGCGGCAGCCACCATCGGAAGTCCCGGTATGTACGTGCACTACGCCGCGGCCAAGGCAGCCGTCGACACCTTGACGGTCGGTCTGTCCAAAGAGCTTGCCGCGCAGAACATTCGTGTCAACGCCGTCGCGCCGGGAGTCATCGAGACCGAGTTTCACAAAGATCGTGAGCGACCACGGAAGATGGCGTCGAGCATCCCCCTCGGCCGCCCTGGAGTACCCGACGAGATCGCCGGCGCGGTGTCGTGGCTGTTGTCCGAGGATGCGCGCTACGCCACCGGAACGGTCGTCCGAGTCGCAGGCGGGATGTGACGGACACTCGGCATGCCGATCAGCGAGGCCGAAGTCGATGCAGCTCGACGTCTGTCAGCCCGCCGCCATCGGCAACCGCGGTGAGGTAGGTACAGAACGGCTGCCGACGCCGGTCCGTCGGAGATCCAGGGTTGAGCAGCCGTAGACCGTTGTCGGCCGTCGTATCCCACGGAATGTGACTGTGTCCGAACACGAGGACGTCGGTATCGGGGTATTCGGCCGCCATCCGGCGCTCGCGTCCTGTGGCGGCTCCGGTCTCGTGGACGACGGTGAAGCGCACGCCGCCGAGTACCACGTCGGCACGTTCGGGCATGACCGCACGCAGCTCGTCGCCGTCGTTGTTTCCCCAGCAAGCGACCAGCGAACGAGATCGCTGCGAGAGTGCCTCGAACGTCGCGAGATTCACCCAATCGCCGGCATGGATCACCACATCGGCATCGTCGACGGCGGCCCACACCTGATCGGGCAGCACTTTCGCTCGGGTGGGCAAGTGAGTGTCCGCAATGATCAGTAGCTTCACGCCTCGATTCTGCACCGGCGTCCTGCTCGATGACGCGCGGGCAGGCCGAGTTCATCAGCGAAAGTCTCTGGATCGGGACGCAACTCGCAGATCCATCAATTGCAGATGGTCTGCCACCACGGTCACCGCCCCCTCGGCATTCTGCACTTTGCCTCGAATAAGCAACGCCGGAGCGGTGATTGCGAGTTTGCGGTACTTCGCCCATAACCCCACCGAGCACACGACGTTGACCATGCCGGTTTCGTCTTCGAGGTTGATGAACGTGACGCCTCCCGCGGTCGCCGGACGTTGACGATGCGTCACTGCACCGCCGACGAGGACCCGGTCGCCATCGGGGATCTTCAGCAGCCGATTCGCGGGCACCACGCCGAGGGAATCCAGCCGATCCCGGAAGAACTGAGTGGGGTAGGAATTGGGTGACACTCCCGTTGCCCAGACATCGGCCGACGCCAGATCGAGGTCCGTCATACCCGGCAGCGCAGGCGCTTTCGTCGATGCGCCGACGCCGGGGAGCAGACCGGGCCGCTCCCCCGCGGCCGCTCCGGCAGCCCACAACGCCTCTCGACGAGTGATGCCGAAACACCCCAGCGCGCCGGCCGTGGCCAGTGCTTCCGCTTGCGCCACCGACAGTTCGACGCGTCCCGTCAGATCCAGAAACGAGGTGTACGGCCCGTGTGCGTCTCGCGCATCGACGATCTTCTGGGCAAGTGTCGTCCCGATGAACTTCACGTCCGCCAAACCCATGCGGATCTCGAGACCGTCTGCCTCGAGATTTGCATGGCCGAGGCTGGCGTTGACGTCGGCACCGTGCACGACCACGCCGTGCCGTCTGGCATCGGCCACCAGAGACTGAGGTGAGTAGAAGCCCATCGGCTGAGCGCGTAGCAAACCGGCACAGAATGCCGCCGGATGGTGCAGCTTGAACCACGACGAGTAGAAAACCAACGAGGCGAAGCTCTGCGAATGGCTTTCGGGAAAGCCGAAGTTGGCGAATGCCGAGAGCTTTTCGTAGATTCGATCCGCGGCTGCACCGGTGATGCCGTGCAGATCACGCATTCCGTCGTAGAACCGTCCACGAAGCAATTCCATCTTCTCCGGAGACCGTTTCGATCCCATGGCTCGACGCAGCTGATCGGCATCGGCGGCGCTGAAGCCCGCGACGTCGATGGCCATCTGCATCAGCTGTTCCTGGAACAGCGGCACGCCGAGAGTTCGATCGAGAGCTTTCTTCAGCGACGGATGATCGAAGGTGACCGGTTCGAGTCCGTTGCGCCGCTTGACGTACGGGTGCACCGAGCCACCTTGGATGGGACCGGGACGAATCAAGGCGACCTCGACGACGAGATCGTAGAAATTACGCGGCTTGAGCCGCGGAAGAGTGGCCATCTGGGCCCGCGACTCGACCTGGAACACACCGACCGAATCGGCCCGTTGCAGCATCTCGTACACCGCATGTTCGGACAGGTCGATCGAGGCGAGGTCGATCTCGATGCCCTTGTGTTCGGCGACCAGGTCGATCATGTAATGCAGAGCCGAGAGCATCCCGAGCCCGAGCATGTCGAACTTGACCAAACCCACTGCGGCACAATCGTCTTTGTCCCATTGCAGCACACTGCGATTCTCCATCGTCGCCCATTCCACCGGGCACACGTCGGCGATCGGTCGGTCGCAGATCACCATTCCTCCCGAATGGATGCCGAGGTGACGCGGAAAGCCCTCGATCTGACGGGCGAGGTCGAGAACGGAATCGGGGATCCCGTCGCCGTCCTGATCGCCGATTCCGGACCACCGGGTGATCTGCTTGCTCCACGCGTCCTGTTGTCCCTGGGAGAACCCGAGAGCGCGGGCCATGTCTCGTACCGAGGACTTCCCGCGATAGGTGATGACGTTGGCGACCTGAGCGGCATGGGTTCGGCCGTACTTGGCGTACACATGCTGAATGGCCTCTTCCCGCCGATCCGACTCGATGTCGATGTCGATGTCGGGTGGTCCGTCGCGTTCGGGTGCGAGAAACCGCTCGAACAGCAACTTGTTGGCAACCGGATCGACGTTCGTGATTCCGATGGCGTAGCAGACGGCCGAGTTCGCCGCCGAACCTCGCCCCTGGCACAGGATGTCGTGGGTCTTGCAGAAATGAACGATGTCGTGCACCACCAGGAAGTAACCCGGAAATTCGAGCCGCTCGATGATGTCGAGCTCGTACTCCAACTGCGAATATGCAGCCGGGTTCGCCGACTGCGGGCCGTACCGCCGGGCAGCACCCTCGAACGTGAGCCGCCGCAGGTAATTGATCTCGGTGTAACCGTCGGGCACCTCGAAGGGTGGGAGACGAGGCGCAATCAGTTTCAGATCGAACGTGCATTCTCGACCCAGTTCGACGGCACCGCGCACTGCACCGGGATAGTGCTCGAACAGCTCCGCCATCTCCGCCCCCGACCGCAGATGTGCACCGCCCGTCGGTGCCAGCCACCCTGCCGCCTCGTCCAGACTGCTCCGGGCACGTACCGCAGCCATCGCCATGGCCAATCTGCGGCTACGTGGACTGGCGTAGTGCGCCGCCGTGGTGGCGATCATCGGCAGACCGTACCGGCGAGCCAGGGCCGCGAGAGCGTCGTTGCGCTCGTCGTCGTCGGCAGTGCCGTGCCTGGTGAGCTCGACGGTGACGCGCTCGGCCCCGAACCGATCGACCAGATCACGCAGCGCGAGATCGGCCGCCTCCGGCCCACCCCGCGAGAGCGCTTGGCGGACATGCCCTTTGCGACAACCGGTCAGGATCTGCCAGTGCCCTCCCGCCGATTCGGTGAGTTCGTCCACGTCGTACCGCGGCTCACCCTTGACTCCGCCGGCTAGATGCGCGGCCGCGATCCGACGCGACAGCCGCCGATACCCTTCCTGTCCACGAGCGAGCACCAGAAGATGCGTACCGTCGGGATCGGTCGCTCCGGCCCTGGACCGGTGGGTGTCGAGCGACAGCTCCGCACCGAACACTGTTCCGATGCCGAGGGCTCGTGCTGCCTCGGCGAAACGTACGACGCCGTAGAAGCCGTCGTGGTCGGTGATCGCAATGGATTCGAGTCCCAGACGCACCGCTTCCTCGACCATTTCCTCCGGCTGCGATGCTCCGTCGAGAAAGCTGAACGCAGAATGCGCATGCAGTTCTGCGTACGGTGTGGACGGCCCCACCGAATCGGGCCGGCGACCCTGGTAGGCGTCGCGTTTGCGCGACCACGCCGGGCTGTCGCCCCCATCGCCTTCGACGACCGGCTTGGGGCGCCCGGAGAGGACTCGCTCCATTTCCGACCAGGTGGGCGGCCCGTCGTTCCATCCCATCGAGACCACCTCCTTCACACCGTCACACACATCGTCGAACACTTGTTCTAATGAGAACACGAGGGTCCGACACGATCAACTACAGTCGAATCGCTACTCACCCCTTCCACAGAGCCGGAGCACAGTTGTGACGCGTTGGGCATCGTTCGTCGTATCGCACAAGCGATGGGTGCTCGCCGTCGTCGTCGCGGTCGTAGCCGTCGGCGGCGTGCTGGGACTGGGCGTCTTCTCGAAACTGAGTGAGGGCGGATACGCTGACGCAGGCAGCGAATCGTCACAGGTCGCGCGGCTGGTCCAGGGCATCGGCCAACCGACCCCCGACATCGTCGCGATCTACACCGCACCCGATGGACGCACGATCGACGACATCGGACCACAGGTGCAGTCGACACTCGACGAATTCCGCAGCCGCTACACCCTCGGAAACGTGAACTCCTACTGGACCGCGGATCCAGTGACCAAGGAATTCCTGGTCTCGAAAGACCGAACCAAGGCGCTGGTGACCATCTCCCTCGGTGCGAAATCGGGAGTTACGTTCAACACGTTCGGTGAGCTACCTCCACAACTCGTCGTCCCCGGCATCGAGTCGCAATTCGCCGGCGCATCGGTCGTGGGAGTCTCGCTCAGCCAAACCCTCGAGCGAGACCTCGTGCGCTCGGAGATCATCGCCGTCCCCATCACACTTCTGCTTCTCGTCTTCATCTTCGGTGGCGTGATCGCCGCAGCGGTACCGGTATTCGTCGGGATTCTCAGTGTGCTCAGCTCGCTGGCAATCCTGCGGGTGCTCACCGAATTCACCGAGGTGAGCTCGTTCTCGATCAACGTCGCGTCGCTGCTCGGCCTCGGCTTGGCCATTGATTACGGACTGTTCATCGTCAGTCGATTCCGCGAGGAACTCCGCACTGGGTCGTCGTCGATGGAGGCGACCGTACGTACCGTGTCCACTGCAGGGCGCACCGTCGTCTTCTCCGGACTGCTCCTGATCTGCGCGTTCGCGGGCATGCTGGTCTTCCCGCAGGCGGTGATCCGATCCCTCGGTTTCGGTGCCATGGCCGCGGTGGCCAGCGCCGCCCTGCTGTCCCTGACCGCGGTGCCCGCCCTGCTCGCCCTTCTCGGCACTCGCATCAACTCCTGGACCTGGTCGCGTACCGCCTCGGACCGCAGCGACGCACGCGCACACAAGTTCTGGGGTGGTGTCGTCACCCGAGTGATGAAGAATCCAGGAATCGTCGCCGCCGTCATCGTCGCCGGCTTGTTGATTGTCGCCACCCCGATTCTGAAGGTCTCCCTGGGGGAGGTCGACTACACCGCACTACCGAAGAACGACCCGGCACGGGCAGCCTTCGAAACCCTCGCCACCGACTTCGAGTCCACCGGCGACGGTGCCACCGTGGTGCTGCGGGGTCTCGACGGCGTCAAGCCTCAGGGCCCGCCCGTTGCGGAACTGACCGCAGCGATGAACACCACCCCCGGCGTGGCCCGAGCCGAATTCCTCGGATCCAAGGACGATTTGGTGGCATTCCAGGCGTCCTACAGCGAACCCAGCGACGGAACGACCGAGGCTCGGTCCCAATCGAATGCGGTGACTGCCCTCCGAGCGATCACTCCACCGGACGGCACCGAAATCCTCGTCGGCGGCGGACGCGCGAACGTCGACGACGGTAATGCCGCGATAGCGAAATGGCTGCCGGTGATGATCGCGATCATGGTGATCTCGACGTTGGTCCTGCTGTTCCTGGCCTTCGGCTCGATAGTGCTGCCGATCAAAGCAGTTCTCATGGCCGGGCTGAGCCTGGCAGCGACCTTCGGAGCACTGACCTGGGTGTTCCAGGAAGGTCACGGTGCAAGCCTGCTGGGAGTGACGCCCGGTCCGCTCGAGTCGACCTTCGTCGTACTCATCCTCGCAGTCATCTTCGGCCTGTCGACCGACTACGAAGTGTTCTTGATGTCTCGGATGGTCGAAGCTCGCTCGGCAGGTGCTTCCACCGAGGAGGCCGTTGTTTTCGGAGCTCAACGCACCGGGCGCATCGTCACTGCCGCGGCCCTGATTCTGATCGTCGTCACCGGTGCGTTCACGATCTCGGGCCTGTCGATCATGAAGTTCCTCGGCTTCGGCGTGATTCTGGCGCTGATCATCGACGCCACCATCATCCGCATGCTGCTGGTGCCCTCCTTGGTCAAGCTCATGGGCGAAGCCAACTGGTGGGCCCCGGCGTGGATGAAGAAGGTGCACGAAAAGGCCGGTATGGGGCACTAGCCGTCAAACTTACCGAGGAGTAAGGTCGCCTCGCATGGCGAGCTACATCGTGACCGGCGGTACCGGGTTTCTGGGTAAGAACGTGCTGCCCCGACTTCTCGGACGTGATGCGGACGCCCTCGTCCATGTACTCGTTCGACCGCAATCGGTCGCTCGACTCGAGAAGCTGGCCGACGCTCTGGACGGCGGCGACAGAATCCGCCCACTGATCGGCGATCTCGTCGAACCCGGGCTCGGTCTGAAAGACGTTCCGGCCGACGTCGATCACATTCTGCATCTCGGTGCCGTCTACGACCTCACGGCGGGAGACGAGCAAACCCCGACCAATGTCGCCGGAACGGCGTCGGTGATCGAACTGGCGAAAAGGACCGGCGCTCGTCTGCACCACATCTCGTCGATCGCAGTGGCAGGTGACTACCGAGGGACGTTCTCCGAGAACGATTTCGACAAGGGGCAGAACTTTCCGACGGCGTATCACCGCACCAAGTTCGAGTCCGAGAAACTGGTTCGCGGCAGCTCCGCCGACTGGCGGGTGTACCGCCCTGCTGCCGTGGTCGGGCACTCCGAGACCGGCGCGACAGACAAGATCGATGGCCCGTACTACTTTTTTCCACTGTTCGCCGAGCTGGCGAAACTGCCTGCGGTCCTGCCGATCACGGTACCCAAGATCGGACACACCAACCTGGTTCCGGTCGACTACGTCGCGGACGCCATTGTGGAACTGGTTCACCGAGACACCCCGTCCGGCAGCGTTTTTCACCTGGTGAATCCGGAGCCTCAGTCGATGGCCGAGGTGTACTCCGCATTCTCTTCGGCTGCCGGATCCCGCGCCAGAATCGTCGACATCCCAGGGAAGCTGGTTGCCCCCGTGGTGTCACCCACATCCGCAGCGGTTCGGAAACAACGCAACGCTGCGCTTCGCGATCTGGGCGTGCCGCCGGTGATGCTCGATCATCTGACTCTGCCGACCGTCTTGGAGTCCGCAACGACACAGAAAGCATTGCAGGGCAGCTCCATCGCACCGCCGCCGCTGCGGACGTACGCCGACCGCCTGTGGCAATACTGGATCGAGAATCTCGACCCCAAGCGCAACCGCCGAGACGACCCACGCGGTCCGCTGTTCGGACGTCACATCGTCATCACCGGCGGGTCCTCCGGTATCGGCAGGGCCAGCGCCGAGGCCGCAGCGCGAAAAGGAGCGGTGGTCATCGTGCTCGCGCGCGGCCAAGATCAGTTGGACGAGGTCGTCGAGCAGATTCGCGCCGACGGCCATGTCGCTCATGGGTATTCGTGCGATGTCACCGACAGCGAGTCGGTCGAACGAACAGTGAAAGCGATACTGCACGACCACGGGCACGTGGACATGCTCGTCAACAGCGCGGGCCGATCCATTCGCCGCGCGCTCTACCGTTCCACCGACCGACTGCACGACTACGAACGCACCATGGCCGTCAACTACTTCGGAGCGATTCGTGTGGTGTTGGCGCTACTGCCGCACATGCGCGAACGCAGCTTCGGGCATGTGGTCAACATTTCCAGCGCTGCAGTGCTGGGGCACCCTCCTCGGTTCTCGGCGTACGTGGCGAGCAAGGCAGCACTCGACGGTTTCACCGATGTTGCTGCAGCAGAGACGCTCTCGGATGGAATCACCTACACGACCATTCACATGCCGCTGGTGGACACCCCGATGATCACCCCGACGGGCGACAAGAACGTCGGCACTGTCTTCTCACCGGAGAAGGCAGCCGCGATCGTCATCCGCGCATTGAGCGACAAGCCGAAGCGAATCGACACCCCACTGGGAACACTCGGACAGTTCGGGGCCATCTTCAGCCCCAAAGGCAAAGATCGCACGATGCATCAGCACTACCGAAAATTCGCCGAGTCGGCCGCCGCCAAGGGCGAAACGCCGGTACCCGTCGAGGACGGGAAAGTGCCCTATCGGGTTCGGCCGTACGACCCGTCGACCCCCAGCGCGCGTATCGGCAAGGTCGTCCGCCGCATCGGCAGGTTGGTACCCGGCACCAGTTGGTGACGTGCACGTCAGGGGGCCACGGCAGTCCACAGGGTCCAGCGATCGCGTTCGATCAACTCACCTTCGGCCAGGCGAGCCCTCAGATGCTCGACCAACTCCGTAAGTTCGACGTCGGAGAGTTCGTGCAGGATCGAGCGGCCTGTTCTGCCCGCGATTTCGTCGAGGTATTCGTCAAGGCCGGAGTAGCGGCGACGGGTTTCCCAGAATTGCTGCGTAGCGACATCGACGAATCCAGCTCGGGACAACGCGTCACGGACATCGTCGACGCCATGCCGTCGTCGAAGTTCGATGTCCATCAGCCGTGGAAAGGCGTCGAAAAATAGCCGCGCGGGTTGGTTGCAGAGCCGGACAGCCCGGCGTCCTCGGCCGTGCGGTCCTGGATGATCACCGTCCCACCCGGTCGTAGAAGCCGAGCAGACTCGAGCGCCACTGTGTAGGCGTCGGGCAGATGGTGAACGAGGGCGCGAGCGAACACGATGTCGGCTTGTCCGTCGGGCAAGCCGGTGTGCTCGGCACCAGCGCAGACGAATTCGATATCTTCGGGCGACGAGCGTCGGGCCGATTCGAGTATCGGCGGACTCGAATCGATCGCCGCCACACGCGCCCCCATCGAACGCCAGGCCCGCGCATAGGTTCCGCCGCCGCACCCGAGATCGACCACGTGCGCTCCGACCGGATCGACGATACGGACGACGGCGTCGATCCAAGAGGAGTCGGCCTCACGGTTCGAGTAGGTGTTGTTGTTGCGCGGATCACGAAAGTCGATAGGCATGTGAACGAGTACAGCGAGCCACACCGAGGGCGTCCACCATTTAGTGTGGGGCTACATGTTGGCTATGCATCTTCGGGCCGCCGACTTGGCGGACACGTCACTGACCGTCTCGCCTCTGTTCGAGACGGTCCTGAGCCTGCGCACATGGACCGCTCCGAACCGGCACCCACTGCACGAGCCCTGGCGACGACGCGTCCGATCGGCATGGCAGCAGTGTGACACCGAGATGCTGACGGCGCTGGTCTCTCCCGATGGGAGAATCCCGGATTTCCTCGCACCCCGACCGCCCACTCAGTCGCCGGCTTTCGACGACGAGATCGCTGTTGTCGGGGCAACACCGGCAACCGAGATGCGACGCGATATCGCGGCCGCTTTCTCCGCTGACATTCCTGCGGTCCTCGTCGGTCCGGCCCGAGCGGTGCGTACCCGTGCAGTCCATGCGCTCTCGTACTACTGGGCAACGTGCCTCGAACCCGACTGGTCCAGGATCCGAGCAGTTTTGGATGGCGATCTGGACTACCGCGCGCAACAGCTTTCGCACTTCGGGGCACGAAAGATGTTCGAGCATCTCGATTCTCGTGTCCGATGGGACGATGGCGTGCTGTGGGTCGACAGGCTAGAGGACCAGGTGTGGGTCGACGTCGACGGACGTGGACCTCCTCTCATTCCGTCGGTGTTCGTGCACGGCGCGATCACGCAGACGAGCCCGACGCGAGCTCCCTCCCTGGTGTATCCGGCCCGCGGGCGAGGCGCAGTGTGGGACATGGGGCGGACAGCTCCGAACCGGGCGCTGACCAATCTTCTCGGCACCCAACGTGCAACGATTCTCACGCTGCTCGATGCGCCCACCACCACCGGGGAACTCGCTGCGGCACTGGCCGTCTCACCCAGCGCAGCGAGCCAGCATCTTCGCGTTCTGCGCGAAGCAGCGGTGGTGCGACGCGTCAGACAGGGACGATCGGTGTTGTACGTACGCACATCGCTGGGGGAAGAGTTGCTCGGGCGGAGTCGATAGACCGCCCACCTTCACGCTGTCAGTCGGTGATTCACCGCGCTGACATAGCAACACTCGACCATGGAGTGGGCGGTTCCCCCGCCATGGTGGCATTTCTGGCCGGAGGATACGTACGCAGAATCCCATCGGAGGAGAAGGCCATGCTCGAGGGATTGGGAGACGCGTACGCCGACTACATGGCACGCTCGAAACGATTGGTGCCCTTCGTTTTCTAGCCTGGTTTTTCCTCAGCGCAACAGAGCTCTTGCCCACACTCGCAGAAATCCCTGACTCAGGTATGTCAATGAGCCGATGGCCAGTATCCATTTGACGGTGCTGACCACGGTGGTGGCGCGGACAACGGTGTCGGAGATCTGTTCTCGGTTGTCCACCAGTATCAGCCCGACGACGTTTTCGATGTAGTCACCGGCAGCGGAGGCCACCGGAGCGACGGCCAATGCCGCCGTTACTGCAGGGCTCAGCGAAGTCTTCGCAGCCAAACTCCTCGCACCCGCACGCAGTGCGATGGCATAGATGGCCGGGTGGACGAAGTCGGGCAGATAATGACTGCGGAAGCGGGCGATTTCCGTCTCGTCCATGCTCGCCAGAATCTGCCGGTACCGCTGTTCGGACCAGGCCGTCTGCACGGCAAGCACTTTCGGTGCCGCGGGCCCGAGCAACCGGGCGATATTGGCCTGGGAGACGACGAACAACGCCGACCATCCCAGTAGCTTCCGATCCAGCACAGTCAGCGACATGAGAGCAGATTACTGCGCCAGAAATGGACGAACTACCGCTTCGAAGGCTGAGTAGCCATCGCGGTGGATGCTGTGTCCGGTCCTGAATGCCTCCACTCGACAGTTCGGAATGCTCGCCACCATCGCGTCGAGCCGAACCGGATCGACCATGCCGCCCGGACCTCCACGAAGTACCAACGTCGGAGCAGTGATGTCGGCCAACGACTCCCACCACCGCGGGTTCGGCCGACGGAACTGCTCGAGAGCAGTGGCGGTCATCGATCGATCGAACGCGAGTACCGCACGGGGATGCAGAACAACGCTGGTCGCCGCATGCCAGAGTTCGGTGACCGACGGCATCCGACCGGTCAGGGTCGGCGGGGCGTCCCCCGGCCTGATCGGTATCGGAAGTTCTTCGAGAACCAGACGGCGAACGAGAGACGGACGACGCTGCGCCACGAGCGAGACCGCGTATCCACCGAGTGAATGCCCGACGAGATCGACTTCGGTGAGCCCGAGGTGATCGATCAGGGCGAGGAGATCACCGCCGAACATGTCGAACTCGTACGTGGGCGTGTGGGCACTCTTGCCGTGCCCTCGGAGGTCGACGGTGATCACCCGGCGACCGTGCGCGGTCAGAGCCCGAGCGAAGCGATCCCAGGTTCCGCTGTCTCCGCCCATGCCGTGCACCAGCATCACCGGCGCCGCACTCGTGTGTTCCTGCGGCGCGAACGAGCGATACGCGATGTCGACGCCATCGAGGTCGACCGTCTCGGACATCATCTGCATTTCCCCGACGGTAGCGGTTCCTACTCGTAGATTCCTTCCACCCGCCACAGACCGTCGTCGAACACCAGCAGCAACGCCCTCTCGTCGTCGAGTACCACCTGTGCCCGCGCCGTCGGCCCCGTCGATCCTTGCCCGCTGTCCCACCACCGTTCGTCGACGGGCCACGGCCCGGCCAGGCCCGTCAACTCCCATTCCTTGGTCCCCCACCGCAATCTCTTGGGCGGCGCATCGAACACACCGCGGTCGGTGACGCCGATTCCCGAACCCGCTCGATTCATCAGCGTCACTGCCGGGCGTGTCTCGATCACCGCTGCCGGTGCCGGCTCGGGTAGTCGGCCCGGCCACGGGGCCGATGGATCGGACAGCGGCACCAGCTCGTCTCCCAGTGGACGCAACGTGATCCGCTCGGCCGGCCCGCGTCCACCGCTGAGAACACCCCCGAACACCGATTCGCCACCGAGCAGACCCTGAACGCGTACCAACGCCCGACGCGCCCTGTCGTCCTCGTCACCGACACTGCCCCACAAACCCAGCTGCAACTCCCCTGCTGCCACCACTTCGATCGGCTCGAGGCGCAGGACGGTGATCGCCGACGTCGGCTTGTTCTCGCTGCGTCCGGTGATCCAGCCGTCGAGTTGCCACCGCACGCGATCGGCCGTGCCCTCCGGCGTCAACGGCTCGGCGCACCGCCAGATTCGCGACAGATTCTCACCGTTGCCGGTACTGGCGTGCACCAGCAACCGAGTGCACGCAACAGCAGCCGCGGCGAGCTTGGTGTGTAGCTGTTCGGCCAATGCGCGCCCGGCGAACGCGGCTGCATCCACCCGATCGATCGGCGGATCGCACAGATACTCCACATCCAGGTCGGGAGGCAGAGCACGGGCAGACGGCGGCCTTTCGGGCTCACCGCGGGCACTGCGATGCGCCAGTACGGCATCGGTACCGAATCGCGATGCCACATCCGACGGAGACAGGGCAGCGAAGTCCCCGATTCTGCGTAAACCCAAGCGGTGCAACAGATCCACGAGTTCACCACGATCGGCCGCGGCCATACTGGGCTCCGCCGAGAGTTCGGCGATCGGTAACGGCGAAAGAAACCCGGCACCACCGCCGCGCGGCACCACCTGTGCGTACCGCGCGGCGACGACTGCGGTGGACAACTCGTCGGCAATCCCGATCTGACATTCGACACCGGCAGCCGACGCTTCGTCGATCAACCGCTCCGCGGCGCGATGCTCGGTACCGAAGTACCGTCCGACACCACGCGCTGCAAGAACCAACAGGCCCGGCCGCAGCACTTCGACGCCGGGGGCAATGGCCGCGACAGCCGAGACCACGGGCTCGAACAGGCGTGCATCACGATCGGTATCGGCAACGGCCACATGCACGTCGGGGCACCGCGCCTGCGCCTCCCGGCGACGTAGGCCACGCTTGATGCCCGACGCCCGTGCCGTGGCCGAGCAGGCGACGACCCGGTTGGCCGACGTGACGACCACCGGATGCGTCGCCGGTAGATCGGCCTGAGCTGCTGCGGCGACGGCAGGCCAGTCGGGACACCACAGCGCCAGAACACGGTTGGACTGGCCGGTACTCATGTCGAGACCGCGATCGACAACGGATTCGACTCCTGCTGTTCGGCATGCCATTCGATGCGGCCGTTCTCCGCACGCAAGTCGAATCGAACCGTACGAGGACGCATCGCTTTACCCCGCGCGCACACCGACAATCGAACCCCGCGCAGCCGGCCACGCCCCAGCTCACGGCCTGTGCCGAGGCCGTCGTAGCCGTGCACCGACGCGTCGAGTCGTAGCTCGGCTCCGTCCCAGTGCCCGTCGGTCACCACCAACGTCGACCCTTTACTGCGGGCGCGCGCGACCACGGCCCTGGCCCGAGTCGGTGGTACCGACAGGCCACCGAGACCGAGGACGACGAGATCGACGCCGTCGAGCAGGATCGCCGCCACTTCCACCGGGTCGGGGCCGGGATCGGGAATCAGAGCCAACTTGCTCAGTTGCGCGCCCATCTCCACCGCAGCCAGCAGCCCGAAGCGGGGCTGACCTATGACGGCGACATGGCCACCGGCACCGGTCACCGCGGCCACCAACCCGATCAACAACGAACCGGCACCGGACACCGAGGCCACCGTTCCGCGCACCAGACCACCGTGCGGAAGAACCTCCATCAGCGCCGACGGCACCGGAAGAACAGGCCGCCTACGGGTCGGTACCGACACCTGTTCCGAGCTGTCGACGACGTCGGATTCGGGGTCGGAATCGGGGTCGGTAGGGCGGGGACGAACGGGAGCAGAATTCTCGATCCGCACCGAGGCCGTTTCACCGCGAGACGGTACGGCAGCCATCCGACTGCGCAGCAGCGCCACCCGCTCGGGAAGCGACAACCCGTCGAGCGCATCCGGCGGTACGGAAGCCTGTGCTGCAGCCTCGGAAACAGACATGTCACTCCCCTTCACTGCATGAAAAATCGAGCCGAAACACCGGTGTTCGACGGACGCGGGAAGTGACGTATTCGAACACAATTTCGATCTGCACCCAGTAAAGCCGTTCGGACGGCAACTCGTCAAGGCGATGCCGTAGCCCCTGGTAGAGGCGGTAGTACCGCTGCTGCGGGCACACCGCGGCATCGTCCACTAACCTGTGGACGTGACCGATCAGCAGCGTGTTCGACGGGGAGTCGGGCCCGACTACCTCCTCGCCGGCAGATACCGTCTCGCCGGCAAGCTCGGCGGTGGCGGCATGGGCGCGGTCTGGCTCGCCACCGACACCCTTCTGCACCGGCAGGTGGCCGTCAAACAGGTCACCTCCACCACCCGATTGACCCCGGAACAGGCAAAGGACGTGCGCAACCGGGCCATGCGCGAAGGACGGATCGCGGCCCGCCTGTCGAGCCCCCACGCCATCGCGATGCACGACGTCGCTCTCGTCGACGGCGAGCCGTGGTTGATCATGGAATACCTGTCCTCACGCAGCCTCGCGCAGGCGCTCGGCGCCACCGACTCACTACCACCGTTCGAGGTCGCTCAGATCGGTGCGCAGATCGCCGACGCCCTGACCGAAGCACACGACGCCGGAATCGTGCATCGCGACATCAAGCCGGGCAACATTCTGATCGCCGACCGCGGCAAGGATCTGGGCATCGTCAAGATCAGCGATTTCGGCATCTCTCGAGCCAAGGGTGACGTGGAGGAAGCCGACGACAGCGTCATCACCGGCACCCCCGCATACTTCGCCCCCGAGGTCGCCCGCGGCCAGGACCCCACTGCGGCCAGCGATGTGTTCTCCCTCGGTGCCACGTTGTACACCGCAATGGAAGGTGCGCCGCCCTTCGGCATCGATCACGATTCGATTGCGCTCCTGCACCGAGTTGCCAAGGGGCAGATCATCTCTCCCACTCGCAGCGGAGACCTCACCGGCCCACTACTGCACATGCTCGAGCCCGATCCAGCTCGACGCCCCACCATGGCGCAGGCCCGCGACGAGATCATTCTTGCCGCAATAAGCAAGCGCGGCACCATCTCTCAGTTGCGCGGAGTACCTCTGACCTCAGCGGACGGCGTCGTCCCCGCCTGGGCGAGACGGTCGACTCCCGTCTCGGAATCTCGTCGACCGTCCCGAGAATTCGGACGCACCATCGCCGGTCTGCCCGCCGTGCAACCGGGAGAGAGCCGAACGGATCCGACTCCCTCCTCGTACTCACCGCCGCCGTTCGACCTGCCGAAGAAGAGAAAGAACCCGGTCCAGGACGCACTCATGCGCATCGAGGACGTTATCGGCGACCGGACGTCCATCCCGGCGACGGCCATCCTCGCCGGACTCGTCGTGGTCGTGATTCTTCTGATCCTGGCCGTCGTCCTGTTGCTGTAACAACTCCCGCGCAGTCCGTCCGTTCAGCCGAGAACCGGCATCACCAACGTCGTCAGAGCGCCGTCGACCGCGGAACGCACCAGCATCGGTTGATCCGGTGCAGCGATATCGAGCATCAGATCCGGTCCGACGGCCGAGGCGACGGCGGCCTGCAGAACGGCCGCATCGAAGAACACCACACTCTGTGAACCGGTCACCCGTGCAGGAACCGGAACACCATCGATCGAGAAACCGTCGTGCCCGGCCTCGATGCGCAGGGTACCGCCATCAACGGGAATGAAATCTCGTTGCAGCACAACCCTCGTCACAGTCGGAGCCAGACCGTCCATCATCGTGCGCCAGTCGGGGAATTCACCGTCGACCGTGTTCACCGCCACCCGAGAACCGTCGGAGTCGATCACCATCGACTCGTCGGTTCGCGTCAGCACGAGGGTGCCCGAGGCGGGGACGGCCTCGAGGGATCCGACGGCCACGATTCGCGACCACGGTAATCCGGGCGAGCACTGCGCGATGAAACTGCGCGTGGACAATCGATACCGATCCGTCGCGGTGAGGGTGACACTGCTTCCGTCCACCTCGATCAGTACGCCCTGCAGTACCGGAAATTCTTCGCTCACCCCGGCCGCCGACGAGACCTGCGCCATCGCCGAGGCCAAGTCCTCGGCGGATACCGTTGCCGTGCAGTATTTTTCGTCGAACAACCGGCGAATCGACACTGCTGCCTCGGCTGCCGCCCGCGCCTGTGCAGCCAGAGCTTCGACGTGTCGATCCACGATTTCGATGGCGGCAGTTCCATCGCCGTCGAGGGCAGCGGCAACCTTGTCGAGTGGCAGCCCGATCTCGCGCAGCTGGCGAATGATGTTCGCCCGCTGCGATTGTGCGCGGGTGTAGTAGCGATAGCCCGATTGTGCATCGATGGACTCCGGGGCCAGCAACCCGCAGTCGTCGTAGAACCGCAGCGCGCTGGGGGTCAGCCCGCTCTCGCGCGCGAACACACCGATGGTCAGGAATTCTTCGTCCGAATCAGTCATGCCGAAATCCTGAAGCTTCGCGTCGGTCGAAGGTCAAGCCCAACGCAGACGGCCTAGTCGATTCGACGCTTGTGCGCCCACCGCGTCAGTGCATTCCTGTTCGATTGCTGGGTCTTCCGAAGAACATTGGACGCGTGCGTTTCGACGGTTTTGACGGAGATGAACAGATCCTCGGCGATCTCCCGATACGTGTAGCCGCGCGCCAGCAACCTCAGCACTTCGAGTTCACGGGGCGTCAAAGAATCCAATTCCGAATCCAACGGCGGCTCGGGAGCTGCGCTGCGGCCGGTGAACGAGTCGAGGACGAAGCCGGCCAGACGCGGGCTGAACACCGCGTCTCCCCCGGCTACGCGTCGGACGGAATCGGCCAGTTCCGAGCCGGAGATGGTCTTGGTGACATACCCCCTCGCGCCGGCCCGGATGACGGCGATGACGTCCTCCGCTGCGTCGGACACGCTGAGCGCCAAGCACACCGGACCCTCGGCGATTCGGTTGAGCACGGCCACTCCACCACCGTCGGGCATGTGCACGTCCAGCAGCACCACGTCGGGCTTGGTGGAATCGATCCCCGCCACCGCCTCGGCGACTCCGCCTGCTTCCCCGACGACGTCGATATCCGCCTCACGGCCCAGTTCGGCGCGTACTCCCGAGCGAAACACCGCGTGGTCGTCGACCAGAAAAACGCGGAAAGGGTCGGTCACGTCGGCTGCTCCTGATGATTGGATTCGGATTCGGTGGTCACTGCCCCGCAGTTGCGAGGCATGAAGATTCGTACTTCGGTTCCCTTACCGACTGTGGACCGCACCTGTACGGAACCGCCGCGGCGTTCGATTCGTCCACGGATGGACTTGGCCAGTCCCTGTCGGTCCTCGGGCACCGCAGACTCGTCGAAGCCCGTACCGCGGTCGCGGACGAAGACACTGACCTGCTCGGGTTCGGTTTCGGCGAACAGATCGATTTTGGTCTCACCGGAATGTTTGGCCGCGTTGACCAGAGCTTCACGAGTGGCCCCCAGCAGCGCGGTGAAGCTCTCGCGCGACAGCCCCGATTCGACGTCGTCCGGCAACAGATGCACGTCCCCGACCGTGATGGGACGGACCGTCACGCCGTGTTGATCCTCGACCTCGCCGGAGATGGTCTTGAGCGCATCGGCCAAGCTCGAATTGTCTGTGTCGCCGCCGTCGAACAACCACTTGCGCAGTTCTCGCTCCTGCCCACGCGCCAGCCGCATGACCTCCTGCGGCCGATCCGCCTGCTTCTGAATGAGCGCCAGCGTCTGCAGCACCGAATCGTGCAGATGCGACGCAATCTCTTCACGCTCGTCGTTTCGGATACGCGCCGATCGCTCGGCCCCGAGCGCACGCCAGGTCCGCAACCAGATCGGCACCGTCAACAGACCGACTCCGACGAGGGTGACCACCACCGCCAACAGGGACGACCGAAGCGACGCGAGATCGACGCGGGCCAACACCACCACGGCCAGGCCCAGGACGATCAACGTCGCGCCGCCGACGACACGAGCCCAGCTGAGCACGGTCGGTTGCTTGGGCAGCCCCAGCGCCGTCCGCGGCCCCTCGGCATCGAATTCTCGCCACACCAGGGCAGCACCGACGACGACCACGACGACCGGCACGACAACCGATGCCGCAGTACCACTGAGCAACCAGGCCAGCCCGACGGCGAGTCCGAGGCCGATGGCGGCCAGTCCCAATGCTCGTTGCCGCTCGGTAGCGCTCGGGCGTGCCGTGTCGTCACCGACCGGGGTGAACATCCAAATCAGGCCGTACGCAACGATCCCTGCACCGGCTGACGCCGCGAGCAACGCGAACGCCACCCGGATCTTGAACACGTCGACACCCAGATGATCGGCGAGTCCGCCCGCGACGCCGCCGACGATACGACCGCCGCCGCGGCGCCGATACGGTGCGGGGGCCGACCGTTCCAACGCTGCACGAGAAGCCGAACCCGACGCAACGACAGGGTGCGGCGGGAGCGGACGGGTCGACGGCGCAGCACCGGGCGCGGCGGACGCGCCGACGGCGGCGTCAACGGCTGGATTGTCGACAGGGTGCACGCCCACGATCCTGGCACGGCCGGGGGCAGTACCGCATCAGGGTTCGCCCTGATCTTTCGCCCTTGCAACAGACCCGGGCGGAGTTCCGGGGTACGAGATCAGGGGAATCCCTGATGTGTTCCGAGGTTCGAGCCGACACGATGGTTGTCATGAACAACGTGACCGTCTCGGATCAGCTACAGCAGATGTGGCGCACCCGTCCGCACCGCTTGCCGCAACGCGGACACGTGGCGGGTGTAGCAGCCGGTATCGGCTACCGATACGACGTCGACCCCGTACTGATCCGGGTCGCATTCGTCGTGTCCACCCTCTTCGGCGGCACCGGAATCGTGCTGTACCTGGCGGCGTGGCTGGTCCTCAGCCGCGCCGGCGACTCCGCCTCGGGGGTCGAATCCATGGTGGGCCGCGGGCACAGCTCCGATTCGACGACCAAGACCGTCGTCGTGGCGGTCGTGTTGGTGATCGCACTGTCGACACTCGGTCCGGCCGGTGTGGGACTCGGCGGATCCGGCGTGATCTCTCTCGCGGCGATGCTCGGCGGACTGTGGTTGCTTCACCAGCGCTGCCCCGAGCCGCCGCCGTACCTGCGAACAGCGGAATTCACCCGGCAGCAGTACGCACCGATGCCCTTCGGCTCGTCCACCACCTCCGCGGCGCAGTGGTCCGCCGCGCAATACCGGCCGCCGCAGTTCCAGTACGAGCAGTACACCCCGTACACGACGCTGCCCAAGAGCTACGAGCCGACATCGCAGACAACACAGCCGGTATCGGAATCCGGTACTGCACCGACCGTCGACCTCACCAAGAGCACACGTGCCGAAAGTACTTCTGCCACTGCCGTTCCGACCACACCCCAGGCCGTGACACCTCCGTCGTGGGACCCATTGGGAGTGGCACCGTTTGCGTGGGACCTCCCCGAACCGGCCGGCACCTTCCCACCGGCACCGATCGAACGTAAGCGTCGATCGCGTTGGACGGCAAGCTTTCTCGGCCTAGCATTGCTCGGCGCTGCCGTCACCACCGGACTCGGAGCTCTGACAGGTTCCGACTGGATCACTCCGGGCCGCGTCGGTGCCGTCGCGTTGTCGATCATCGCAGTGGGTCTGATCCTGGGCGCATTTCTCCGAAAGGGCTACGGCCTGTTGGTCGTCGGCGCGCCGCTGGCCGGGTTCGTCATCCTGGCATCGGTTGTCGGGCCGGTGAATCTGGACGACAGTGTGTCGGGCGCGCAACGGGTTGCCCCGCTCACCGCCGCCGCACTTGCCCCCGCCTACGACGTCGGCTTCGGTGAACTGGACCTCGACCTCACCGGCCTGACACTCACCCAGAACAAGACTGTGGCGATCGATGTGACGTTCGGCAGTGCCGTGGTGACCGTACCGAGCACGATGAGCATCGAGACGAAATGCAACGCCGAATTCGGTTCGGCCGAGTGCGGTGATCCCGGCGTCCGCGCCGGAAAGGACGCACGACCCGACGCGCCGGTCTTGACGATCGAAGGCGATGCGACATTCGGAGAACTGAAAGTGGTGCAGCAATGAGCGACAACGGGATTCACACCGAATACGGCCACGGAGACAGTTCTTCGGACACCGCGGCACAGAGTTCGAGCAGGCAGGGCCCATCGGCTCCGTTGTTCCTCGCCGGACTCGCCGCGCTGATCGTGGCGATCGCCGCGCTGATCGGCCAGGACGCCGTCACCGCCCTGGCCGAGATTCAGTTCCGCTGGGTGTTCGTCATCGCTGCGGTCGTGGTGGGCGCGGCCTTACTGCTGGGTCCCAGCAGAAAGCACTGAACCCGCTACTCCCACTCGATGGTGCCCGGCGGCTTGCTCGTGACGTCGAGTACGACTCGGTTGACCTCCGGAACCTCGTTGGTCACCCGAGTCGAAATCGTTTCCAGCACGTCGTACGGCAACCGGGTCCAGTCCGCGGTCATCGCATCCTCGCTCGACACCGGACGCAACACGATGGGGTGGCCGTAGGTCCGACCGTCTCCCTGCACGCCGACGCTGCGCACGTCGGCCAACAGCACCACCGGGCACTGCCAGATCTGCTGATCCAGGCCCGCGACCGTAAGCTCTTCTCGGACAATCGAATCCGCGTGACGCAACGTGGCCAGTCGGTCCGCGGTGATCTCGCCGACGATGCGAATGGCCAGTCCCGGTCCCGGGAACGGTTGTCTGCCGACGATGTCCTCGGGCAGGCCCAGCTCGCGTCCGACGGCGCGCACCTCGTCCTTGAACAGCGCCCGCAACGGCTCGACCAACGCGAACTGCAGGTCGTCGGGCAGTCCGCCGACGTTGTGATGGCTCTTGATGTTCGCGGTACCCGAACCGCCACCGGACTCCACGACGTCCGGGTACAGGGTGCCCTGCACCAGGAACTCGACGGAATCACCGTGCTCGGCGTTCTCGCCCAGCACCTCGGCAACGGCACCCTCGAAACTGCGAATGAACTCGCGGCCGATGATCTTGCGCTTCTCCTCGGGGTCCGACACCCCTTCGAGCGCGCCGAGGAAGGTGTCGACGGCATCGACGGTGACGAGCTTGGCACCGGTCGCGACTACGAAGTCCTGCTGCACCTGCTCCCGCTCGCCTGCGCGCAGCAAGCCGTGGTCGACGAAGACACAGGTGAGCCGATCACCGATCGCACGCTGCACCAGCGCCGCGGCCACCGCGGAATCGACACCACCGGACAGGCCGCAGATCGCCTTACCCGTCGGACCGACCTGTTCCTGGACGGCGTCGACCAGCGCGTCGGCGATGTTCGCGGCGGTCCAGTCCGGCTTGATTCCGGCGGTCTCGTGCAGGAATCGGCTCAGGACCTGCTGTCCGTGTGGTGAGTGGAGTACCTCGGGGTGGTACTGCACACCCACCATCCGCTTCTCTTCGTTCTCGAAGGCAGCAACCGGAGCACCGGCACTGGTCGCGGTGACGGTGAAGCCGTCGGGAGCAGCGGTGACCGCGTCACCGTGACTCATCCAGACCGGCTGGGTGGAAGGCAGACCGTCGTGCAGGCGGCCGCCGTCGACGCTGAGCTGAGTACGCCCGTACTCACGTGTTCCGGTGTGCTCGACGGTTCCGCCGAGCGCCTGCGCCATGGCCTGGAAGCCGTAGCAGATACCGAAGACCGGGACGCCCAGTTCGAGCAGGGCGGAGTCGAGTTCGGGTGCACCCTCGGCGTAGACGCTGGACGGCCCTCCGGACAGCACCAGAGCAACGGGATCCTTGGCGGCGATCTCCTCGGCGGTCGCGGTGTGCGAGATGACCTCGGAGTACACGCTGGCCTCACGCACCCGGCGGGCGATCAGCTGTGCGTACTGGGCTCCGAAATCGACGACCAGAACCGGCCGTGCGTGTGCGGGATCGTGTGCAGAGGAGTCGGTCACCTGGTCAGTCTAGTGGGACGGCTTCGGTGTACTCGCAGCACCCGAATCGCTCACGCGACACCCGAATGTTCGACGGGCATGGCCGCCGAACCGGACCTGATCTGCACGATCGGCAGCCGCAGGCCGCCGGGTGCGTCGACGGGCACGACGGGCGAGTTCGGAGCGATCGGATCGAGGCGCTGGTAGGGCTGGCCCTGCGCCGGACGCAGGTCCGACTCGCCCTTGTTCGGCCACAGAGCCGCCGACCGCTCGGCCTGCGCGCTGATGGTCAGCGACGGGTTGACTCCGAGGTTGGCCGAGACTGCCGCACCGTCGACCACGCTGAGAGTCGGGTAGCCGTGGACGCGGTGGTACGGGTCGATGACGCCGTGCTGGGCGTCCTCGGCGATAGCGCACCCACCGAGGAAGTGTGCGGTGAGCGGGATGTTGAACAGCTCGCCCCACGTCCCACCTGCGACGCCGCCGATCTTTTTCGCGATGCGCCGAGTGGCGTCGTTGCCCTCGGGAATCCACGTCGGGTTGGGCTGACCGTGTCCCTGACGGCTCGAGATCTTGCGGCCGAACGGGCCCCGCTTGGTGAACGTGGTGATCGAGTTGTCGAGGTTCTGCATCACCAGCGCGATGATGGTCCGTTCGCTCCAGTGCCGGACGTTGACGACACGGACGAACTGGATCGGATGCGCGATCATCGCGAAGACGAACTTGAGCCAGCGCGGAATCCTTCCTCCGCCGTCGGTCATCAAGGTCTGCAGCATGCCCATCGCGTTGGAGCCCTTGCCGTAGCGGCACGGTTCGATGTGGGTGTTGGGGCTGGGGTGGAACGAGGACGTGATGGCGACGCCGCGCGTGAGATCCATGTTCGGATCGACCGCCAACTTCGCGGCTCCGACGATCGACTCCGAGTTGGTGCGGGTCAGCTCACCGAGAGTGTCCGACAACCGCGGCAACGTGCCCGTGTCCTTCATCTTGTGCAGGAGGTTCTGCGTGCCCCACGTGCCGGCTGCCAGCACGACATTGGCAGCGCTGTACGTCTTGCGACCCTTGCGCAGACGCGCTCCGGTGCGCTCGGTGTCGACGTCCCAGGTGCCGTCGGATCGGGGAACGAGACCGGTGACCGTGGTCATCGGCACGATCTCGGCTCCTGCGCGCTCGGCCAGGCCGAGGTAGTTCTTCAGCAGGGTGTTCTTGGCTCCGTGGCGGCAACCGGTCATGCACTCGCCGCATTCGATACATCCGGTGCGCTCGGGGCCGGCACCACCGAAGTACGGGTCCGGGACGGTCTTACCGGGTTCGTCTCCGAAGAACACGCCCACCGGGGTCTGAATGAACGTGTCGGCAACGCCCATGTCCTCGGCCACCGACTTCATCACCTCGTCGACGGGGGTCATGTGCGGGTTACGCACGACACCCAACATGCGGGTGGCCTGGTCGTAGAACGGGGAGAGCTCACTGCTCCAGTCGGTGATGTGCGCCCACTGCTTGTCCTCGAAGAACGGTGCCTGCGGCTTGTACAGCGTGTTCGCGTAGTTCAGCGATCCGCCGCCGACCCCTGCACCGGCGAGGATCAGGCAGTCGCGCAGCAGATGCACCCGCTGGATGCCGTAGAGACCCAGCTTGGGTGCCCACAGGAAGCGCTTGAGATCCCAGCTGTTCTTGGCGAAGTCCTTGTCCTCGAATCGCTGCCCGGCTTCCAGGATTCCGACGCGGTATCCCTTCTCCACCAGCCGAAGCGCGGTGACGCTTCCACCGAAGCCCGAACCGACGATGAGAACGTCGTAATCCGTTGCGCGTCCAGCTGAACCCATGGTGACCTCCGCTACGTCCGTTACCTGTCGAACAGTATGCACATCGCTGTGTGACTACCGCCACAAGCGATTCTAGCTGTTACGGAAGGTATCACCAACCGAGGGTCGGCTTACCGGGACATGCCCGACGAACGACACAGGGCGCGCACCCGGAGATCGAGTGCGCGCCCTGTCGTATGGGGGTTCTGTCAGGCCCGAACGTTCAGGCCCACCTTCTGAAATTCCTTCAGATCGGAGTAGCCCGACTTCGCCATCGAGCGACGCAGCCCACCCACCAGATTGATCGAGCCGTACGACTCACGCGACGGTCCGTGCAGCACCTGATCGAGGCTCGGACGCTCCCCCGCGGACATCGGCAGCAACGCGCCACGCGGCATCGACGGATGCGCCGCGGCGGACGGCCAGTACCAGCCGCCACCGGGAGCCTCGGCGGCCACGGCCAACGGCGCACCGAGCACCGCAGCATCTGCGCCGCAGGCGATGGCTTTCGCCAGTGCGCCGGACGTGGTGATGTCACCGTCGGCGATGACGTGCACGTAGCGTCCACCGGTTTCGTCCAGGTAGTCCCGACGTGCGGCCGCCGCGTCGGCGATCGCAGTGGCCATCGGAACACCGATGCCGAGAACTTCACCGGTGGTGGTGCCGCCTTCGACGGAGCCGTAGCCCACGATGACGCCGGCCGCACCCGTGCGCATCAGGTGCAACGCGGTCCGGTGATCGCTGACGCCGCCGGCGATGACGGGGACGTCGAGCTCTGCGATGAACGTCTTGAGGTTGAGCGGCTCGTCGTCGCCGTGCGCAACGTGCTCGGCGGAGATGATCGTGCCCTGGATGACCAGCAGATCCAGACCCGATGCGATCAGCGCAGGCGTCAGAGCACGGGCGTTCTGCGGGCTCACTCGTACAGCGACAGTGACGCCTGCATCACGCACCTGGCCCACTGCGGCGGCCAACAGATCGGGCTGCAACGGCGCAGCGTGCAGTTCCTGCAGGAATGCGATCGGCGCGTCGGGATCGAGATCGGTCTCGGCGATGTGGATCAACTGATCGAGCTTGGCCTGCACGTCGGCGTGCCGCGCCCACAGCCCTTCGCCGTTGATCACCCCGAGCCCGCCTTGCTTACCGAGCTCGATGGCGAACGCAGGCGAGACCAACGCATCGGTCGGATGGGCGAGCACCGGGATGTCGAACCGGTAGGCATCGAGCTGCCAGGCAGTCGACACCTCCTTGGACGACCGGGTGCGCCGAGACGGCACGATATCGACGTCGTCCAGCTGGTAGGTGCGGCGGGCTTCTCTGCCCATGCCGATTTCAACGAGGTCGCGCACGCGCGCACCTTTCTACTTCGAGAGCGAATCGATCGGCCACACGGGCCGACACGACTATCGGGTGGTGTAGTTCGGAGCCTCAGCGGTCATCGTGATGTCGTGCGGGTGGCTCTCCTTGAGACCGGCCGCGGTGATCTGCACGAACTGAGCCTGCTGCAGGTGCTCGATGGACGTCGACCCGGTGTACCCCATGGCAGCGCGCAACCCACCGGTGAGCTGGTGGATGACCTGGTTCAACGGACCCCGGTACGGGACGCGTCCCTCGATCCCCTCGGGAACCAGCTTGTCCTCGGCCAGCACGTCGTCCTGGAAGTAGCGGTCCTTCGAGAACGACTTCGCTCCCCCGCGTCCCTGCATCGCACCGAGCGAGCCCATGCCGCGGTAGCTCTTGAACTGCTTGCCACCGACCAGGATCAGCTCCCCCGGAGACTCGGCGGTGCCGGCCAGCAACGATCCGAGCATCGCGGTCGACGCGCCTGCAGCGAGTGCCTTGGCGATGTCACCGGAGAACTGCATACCGCCGTCGGCGATGACCGGCACACCGTGCGGCTTGCACGCGGCCACGGCTTCGAGGATGGCGGTGATCTGCGGAGCGCCGACGCCGGCGACCACGCGGGTGGTGCAGATCGATCCGGGTCCGACGCCCACCTTCACCGCATCGGCACCGGCCTCGACGAGGGCGAGTGCGCCCGCGCGGGTGGCGACGTTTCCGCCGACGACCTGAACGCGCTCGCCCACCTCTGCTTTGAGCTTGCTGACCATCTCGAGCACCTGAGAATTGTGGCCGTGCGCGGTGTCGACGATGATGACGTCGACGCCGGCATCGGTCAGTGCCATCGACCTGGCCCAGGCATCCTGCCCGACGCCCACTGCTGCTCCGACCAGCAGACGACCGTCACGGTCCTTGGTGGCGTCGGGGTGCTGCTCGGTCTTGACGAAGTCCTTCACCGTGATCAGGCCGGTGAGTGCGCCTTTGCCGTCGACGATCGGTAGCTTCTCGATCTTGTGGCGACGCAGCAGGCCGAGGGCCGCTTCGGCGGTGACCCCCTCCTGCGCGGTGATCAACGGTGCCTTCGTCATGACGTCGGCGACGCGACGGTTCTGATCCACCTCGAACCGCATGTCGCGGTTGGTGATGATGCCGACCAGCGCACCGGTCTCGTCGGTGACCGGGAGCCCCGAGATACGGAAGCGCGCACACATCGCGTCGACCTCGGCCAGCGAGTCGGTGGGCTTGCAGGTGACCGGGTCGGTGACCATCCCGGCCTCCGAGCGCTTGACGGTCTCGACCTGAGACGCCTGATCGTGCAGCGAGAGATTGCGGTGCAGCACACCCATGCCGCCTGCACGTGCCATAGCAATGGCCATCCGCGCCTCGGTGACGGTATCCATCGCAGAACTGACCAGCGGGACTCGCAGCCTGATCTCGCGGGTGATCTGACTGGACGTGTCCACGGCGCTGGGGATCAGATCCGAAGCGGCCGGCAGCAGCAGGACGTCGTCGAACGTGAGGCCGAGCATCGCGACCTTGTTGGGATCGTCGCCGCCTGTGCGGACGTGGGCTCCGGGACTACTCATACGAATCTGGCCCTCCCTAGAGCCTGGTTGCATCGTGGGCGCGGCATGCGGCCGGTGAGAGCTCGCAGGCGCACCGCGGTGCGGTGTTGGAGAACGGATGGAGTTTCGGCACTTGCACTCATCTGTTCAGCGCCGGGAACCATGGTATCGGCCTGCGGCACAATCAGTGCGCACGCCTCCCGCTGCGGACGCTCGGAGGCACCGAATCGAAGACCCGACGGGTCCGGCGGTACGGATCGTCCGGCATGTCGCGCTCGAACGGCTGGCGCAGACCCACCAGTTCTGCGTACCGTGGAGGCGTGCGCGATCAACTGCCTCCCGGTCTACCCCCGGATCCGTTCGCCGGAGACCCCGCCGACCCGTCGGCCGCCCTCGATGCAATCGAGCCCGGCCAGCCTCTCGATCCCCAAGAACGGCTGGCCGTAGAAGAAGACTTGGCGGACCTCGCTGTCTACGAGGCACTCCTCGGCCACCGCGGTATCCGTGGACTCGTCGTGTGCTGCGAGGACTGCCAGCAGGACCACTACCACGACTGGGACATGCTGCGTGCGAATCTGCTGCAGCTGCTCGTCGACGGCACCGTGCGCCCGCACGAGCCGGCCTACGACCCGGTGCCCGACGCGTACGTCACGTGGGATTACTGCCGTGGTTTCGCCGATGCATCCATGAACGACGCTCTGCACGGAGACGGTTTCGAGAGCTGAGACCCCAGACAAACGAAGAAGCCCGACACGATCATCGTGTCGGGCTTCTTCGTTGTTCACGGTCTGCGTCGTCGAACAGGGCCTGTCGCTCAGCTTCCGCCGGACGGAACCGACATGCGGTCGCCGTTCTCGGGCGAACTGCCACTGGCAGTGGCCGTCGGCTGATTCGGGTTGTCGAGCACCGTCGGTGTGACGTCGGTGGTCGTCGGACTCGGACTCGTGGTGACGGGCGGGCTGACCGGTGTCGTCGTTTCCGGATTCGGCGTGCTCGGAACCGCGGTGGATTCCGGTGCAACCGTCTCCACCGGAGCCGTCGGAACCAGAGTTGCTTGGCTGGGCACCGACAACGGGGCTGCCGGGGCCACACCCATCGGAGGTACCACGGGCGGCACCGTCATGGCCTGCAACTCCTGCAGCAAACGGGCCAGCCACTGGTCGAGTTCGGCTCGCTGAGCATCGTCGATGACCGCAGAACTGCGGTTCGATGCACCGTCGAGAAGAGCGCGGGCAGCGTCGGCATCGCCGGACGACAGAAGGTTCTCCGCCTCCTGCAGCTTCGACGTCGTATCTATCTGCGCGACAGTCGAATCGGCCTGCTCGGAGAACACGACCGACTTGACGCTCCACAGCGGATCCTCGGGCGTCGAGTTGTACGAGATGACCACCAGACCGCCCATCACGACCGCGATCGCGGCGGCGGCACCGGCGAGAGGACGCAACAGTCGCATCCGGCCCCCGCGGTTCGCAGCGCTGGATCGCGCCATGTCGGCAGCCATCTTCTCGCGCTCGACGGCCGCGACAACGGTGTCGAGAGAAGGACCGGCCGGCATGGACGGTGTGATCACGTCCGCTCGCCAATTGGCGAGCAGGAGCGCGAGTTGGTAATCGTCCGCATCATCGGTTGCGATCGGTCCGTCACCACTGATCGCGTCGATGAAGGCATCGTCACGACGAACGGCGACGAGGTCCACGGGACCACCGTCTGCGCCGATGTCGGCATAGGGATCGTTCTGCTTCGGTCCAGTGGGTGTCACGTGCTCTCCGATACGCGAGATTCCGCGACGCGGGGTCTCACCGGTGCCACCGTGACCATTGTCCCTAGCCATACATTTCACCTGCTCTCACAACTTCGTTCTTCAGTTTTGCGATAGCTCGGTGCTGAGCCACGCGGATAGCGCCTGCAGTGCTGCCGACCGCAGCTGCCGTCTCCTCGGCCGACAATCCGACGATGAGTCGGAGCACCAGAATCTCGCGGTGCTTGGCGGGCAAGGTGTCCAGTAGTGCAGTCATCTGACGACTCGACTCGGATTCCAGAGCTCGCTGCTCCGGACCGTGTTCTGTCGACACGACATCTGGTACTTCGGCGGCCGGGTCCGATTTGTTACGCGACGCACTGCGATGAGCATCTGCGACCTTGTGCGCCGCGATGCCGTACACGAATGCCATGAACGGACGACCTTGATCCTGGTAACGCGGCAAGGCGGTCATGACTGCCAAACAGACCTCCTGCGCCACGTCGTCGGCCGAAAGCTGACCACGCTCAGCCGAACCGACTCGAGCCCGGCAATACCGGACGACGAGTGGTCGGATGAATTCCAAGACCCGGGACAGAGCCAGTCGATCGCCTTGCGCTGCGGCAACGACGAAAGAGTCCAACTCCTCACCCGCACTGTTCATCGTCGACAAATTTCCCCGCGTTACAGGTACGCACCCGCCTGGGAGCGCTTCCACGTGGTGGTGGAACGAACCAAGGATAGCGATACCGACGGCCCACAATCGAACCGCTCGGTCCGTGTGCGGCTACGGTCCAGGTCAACCGACCGCGGATCCACCCAGTCGTTCGAGTGCGGCTCCCAGGTCGCGCGCCGGAACCATGTTCGGATCCGCTCCCCCGGTTCCTTCGCACAGCATCGTCGCGGCCCAGCGCAGGGGCAGTAAACCGTGCATCGCCGCAGCGCAGGCCACGTCGACGGCTCCTGCACGTGCGCGCTCGGTCGCACCGGCGCAGCTCAGGGCAGCGGCCATCACCAGATCGGTTTTGATGCGATGCCGTAACGAATCGGTGTCGTCGGCAAGTGCGCGAGCAGACTCGGCGTGTCGGAGCGCTCCCGAGCCGTCCCCACGCATCATTGCCAGCTCGGCTGCCACCCAGTGCGCGCGCAGCGCCGGACGCCACAGATCCGACCCGCCACGCACCGAGAGCAGCTCTGCGTTGCGCGCCAGGAACGCATCCGCGAACCCGAATCGGCCGGTCCCCAGTGCATCCGCCGCCAGTCCGACCAGCGCATCACTGCGCGCCTCCACCGCGTCCGTCGTTCGCGCCTCGCCGGTGAGCCCGATCAGGAACACCGCCCTCCCGTCGAACCCGCGGGCGAGCCGGTGCCGACCGACCTGGCGTAGCCATGACGCCCTGGTCGACTCGTACAGGGACTCGAGCGCCTGCGACGTCGGCCGGAACCGCCGGAGCTCGACCCGGGCAGCGTTGTACCGACCCTGGCCGGCCAGTGCGACGCCGCGGCACCAACTCTGCCGCGCATCGGTAGCCGCCGGTAGGTCGGTTCGACCGGGGTCTGCTCCGAACGCCGCCTTTTTCAGCGAGAGCCCGATGCAATCGGGCTCTCCGGTGACGCGCGAGGACTTCGAAACACTGTGCACGACGTCAGGGTATGGCCACGGACGGACTGCAGGCACGCGAGTCGGCCGACCGAGAACGACGGACACGCAACGCACGAATGCGAATGTCGCGCCGGACGGCTGTCGCATTCACGACGACCTTTCAGGACGCCGCTGCAGTTTTCACAGAATTAACAATGTGAATAGGTGTTGTTTCGGAAACAGTTGTCTGAACGCTGTGTGGCGAATGGGTTAAACGGCGGGTCGTTTATCGGAGTCGGAGAAGAATGCGTCGGGCACATTCGACACCGCCGATCGGAATCGTTCGGCAACAACGACCGACTCCTCGCTCGATCCGCTCGGCCGCTCGTGCAGCGACGCCGAACCCGGCCCGCCACCGCTCGACGCTCTGCGACAACACCTTCGAGCTGCAGGTCTTCGAGAAACGCGCGGTGAAATTCGGAGCGGCACCGGCTCGCGCCGACACGTCACCGTCGATCCTGCGCCGCGTCGTGCCATGAGCATCGTCTCCCGACTCGGCCGATTTCTCAACCGGAGGCGCACACATGAGAGCGGCTCGAAGTAAATATCGAGCGTGTTAATTCTTCGCCCTCCCGCTATGCATTTGCCCACGATCGAGCTCTATTGACTCGATTTCGTCGACCCACATAACGTTGTCGCTGTTCGGATCACGAATCCGTCGAAGCCACACCACCCTAGGAGTTTCCATGCCGCAGCCGAATCACCTCCCTGGGCCGAACGCCGATATTTGGGATTGGCAGATGCACGGCTTGTGCCGTGGCGTCGACTCGTCCATGTTCTTCCACCCCGACGGCGAGCGGGGTCGGGCGCGAGCACAGCGAGAGATGCGCGCCAAAGAGATGTGCCGCAGCTGTCCGGTACTCGCTCAGTGCCGCACCCACGCACTCAACGTCAGCGAGCCGTACGGCATCTGGGGAGGGATGTCCGAGACGGAGCGCGAATTGCACGCCCGGCACAACCGCCGTCGCATCGCGGTCTGAGCACACGACATTCACAGCTGCACACACGACGAAACCCCCAACCCGTTCGGGTTGGGGGTTTCGTCGTACTACCCGAAAATCAGTGAGCGTGTCCGTGGCCGGTTGCGGCCTCGGATTCTTCTTCGGGCTTCTCGACGATGGAGCTCTCCGTCGTCAGGATCATGCGCGCGACGGATGCGGCGTTGACCACGGCAGATCGGGTCACCTTCACCGGATCCACCACACCGTCGGCAAGCAGGTCGCCGTACGTCAGGGTCGCAGCGTTGAAACCGTGGCCCTTCGGCAACTCGGCCACCTTGCTGACGACGACGGAACCGTCGATGCCGGCGTTGGTGGCGATCCAGAACAGCGGTGCGTTCAGTGCAGTGCGCACCACTGCGACGCCGGTGGCTTCGTCACCGGTGAGGCCGAGATCGTCGGCCAGCGACAACGCGGCCTGAGTCAGAGCGGAGCCACCGCCGGGAACGATGCCTTCTTCCACTGCAGCCTTGGCCGCTGCAACTGCATCGTCGACGCGGAACTTGCGTTCCTTGAGCTCGGTCTCGGTTGCGGCACCGACCTTGATGACGGCGATGCCGCCGGAGAGCTTCGCGAGCCGCTCTTCGAGCTTTTCACGATCCCACTCGGAGTCGGTGTTCTCGATCTCGCGACGAAGCTGGCCGACGCGGGCATCGATGTCGTCCTGCGAGCCGGCGCCGTCGACGATTGTCGTCTCGTCCTTGGTGACGACGACGCGACGCGCCCGGCCGAGCAGCTCGAGGCCGGCTTCCTTCAGGCTCAGGCCGACATCTGCAGTGATGACCTGGCCTGCGGTGACGACTGCGAGGTCGTCGAGGAACGCCTTGCGACGGTCGCCGAAGAACGGAGCCTTGACGGCAACGGCCTTGATCGTCTTGCGGATGGAGTTCACGACCAGAGTCGACAGAACCTCACCCTCGGTGTCCTCGGCGATGATCAGCAACGGCTTGCCGCTCTCGGCAACCTTCTCCAACAGCGGAAGGAAGTCGGGAAGCGAGGTGATCTTCTCGCGGTACAGCAGGACGTAGGCGTCCTCGAGCACAGCTTCCTGCGTGTCGACGTCGGTGACGAAGTACGGCGAGAGGTAGCCCTTGTCGAACTGGACGCCCTCGGTGACCGACAGCTCGGTGAGCAGAGTCGAGGACTCCTCGACGGTGACTACGCCGTCTGCACCGACGCGAGTGAGCGCCTCACCGACGAGTTCGCCGATCTCGGGGTCCCGCGAGGACACGGTCGCAACCTGAGCGATGGCCTGCTTGCCCTCGACCGGGGTGGCGGCGGCGAGCAGTGCCTCGGCAACCTTGTCCGCTGCCTTGGAGATGCCGGTGCCCAGCGCGATGGGGTTGGCTCCGGCGGCGATGTTCTTCAGTCCGCCGCGGACGAGAGCCTGTGCGAGAACGGTCGCCGTGGTGGTGCCGTCGCCTGCGACGTCGTTCGTCTTGGTGGCGACGCTCTTGACCAACTGGGCACCGAGGTTCTCGAACGGATCTTCCAGGTCGATTTCACGAGCGATCGACACACCGTCGTTGGTGACCGTGGGGCCACCGAAGGCCTTGGAGAGGACGACGTGGCGACCACGCGGTCCGAGAGTGACCTTGACTGCGTCGGCGAGCTTGTCGACGCCGCGCTCGAGAGAGCGGCGTGCTTCCTCGTTGAATTGGATTTGCTTTGCCATGTTTCGGTGTTACTCCTTCGAGTAAAGAAACTCGATCGAACGCACTCCGCCCCGGGACCGACACTGAAATCGGATTCCGGGGCGGGATGCGTTGTGGCCTACTTGGCGATGACTGCCAGCACGTCGCGTGCCGACAGAATCAGGTACTCCTCGCCGGCGTACTTGATCTCGGTGCCGCCGTACTTGCTGTAGATGACGGTGTCACCTTCTTTGACGTCGACCGGGATTCGGTTGCCCTTCTCGGTGACACGGCCTTCGCCAACGGCGACGACGGTGCCCTCCTGGGGCTTCTCCTTGGCTGTGTCGGGGATGACCAGACCGGAGGCGGTCGTCGTCTCGGCCTCGTTGGCCTGGACGAGGATCTTGTCCTCGAGCGGCTTGATTTTCACGCTCGCCACGTTGAGCCCTCCAAAGTTATGGGGTACGCGTCCGGGGTCGGATCCCCGGACAGCTGTGTGTAAGTACTTCTCGTGCGGTCCTGACAAACTCGGCACGAAACTCGGTCCCGTCGTCGCGGGTGCCGGGACTTCGCTCGGTGCCAACTAGCACTCTATACACGAGAGTGCCAGCACTCAAGGGCTGGGTTCGCCAGGCTTGCGTTCGGGCGACCGACTCGGCCGGATCGCACTTCCACCCGACCCGCACCGGTCGCCTCGGCACGCGACACGGGGATTTCCGCACTTTTTTTCTCGACGCCGCGACACTGCCGAAGGTGCAGGTGAGGCCGCACCCGAGCCTGCGAAGTAACCGACCGAGCAGATTATTACGGTCGCGCAACGGGATCGGTAACGTTACGATAACGGAGCTGTCCGAACGATAACGATCGACAGCCGTGCCACGACTCGACAGACAAGAGGCACTGCACCACATCGGCGGAACCGAACGGTTCCCACACACGGACAACGGGGCGGAGGTACACCATGCGGGTAGGAGTCGGTGTATCCACCGGATCCGAGGGCGTGTGCGCAGCCCTGGTCACCGTCGAATCCGACGGCAGCCATGCAGTCGAATACCGCACCGTCTCGGCGGATCGCCAGGCGAAGATCGATGTCGTTGATCTCGTGACGTCCGCGGTCGAGCTGATGGCGTCCCTCGTTCCAGGCGACCGGCAGCCCGATTCCATCGCAGTCACCTTCCGAACCGAAGAACACGCGGCGCGCATCCGCGCTGCACTCGCGCACACCACGCGAGACGTTCGGCTCGTTCCGGAAGCCGCCGCCGCGTCGGCACATTTGGCCACCACCGGTCTGGTCGACGGGTACGACACCATCGCCCTGGTGGACCTGGGAGCCAGTGGACTGTCGGTGACCGTGGCCCGCCGTACCGACGGTGTCGTTCTGTCCTACGGCCGATCCGAGGCCATCGGCGGCGTCGTTCTCGACGCACTGGTCAAGGACCTCGTTCAGAACATGACGCTCGACAATCTGCGAGACGACATTCGCGACGACCGCGGAATCGGATCGGCGCGGTACCGGGCGATCAAAGAACTGCTCTCACACGAGAACGAAGCACGCATCGAGCGATACAGCGGTGTACCGCTTACCGTGAGCCGCGCTGCATTCGAGACCGCTGCATCGCCCCTCTTCGACGAGGCAGCGCAGTTCGTGCGCAGCGTGTTCGACGAAAGCACCCACGAACCCGAGGCCATCGTGCTGATCGGCGGCGGTGCCCACATCCCGCTGCTGGCCACGTCTCTGACCGACACGTTCCATGCACGCATCGTTCGTCTCCCCGAGCCGGATGCCGTGCTGGCTGTGGGCGCGGCCGTCGTCGCCGCATCGGTGACCGACAACGATTACCCCCTGGTCTCGGCCGCACGCCGGACTGCGGGCCGGATGGGTCGCTACTCGGGTGCGATCGCGGCGGCCGTCGTCGCAGGCGGGCTGGTCCTCGCCTACGGGCTGCAGACGATGACCCCGGCAGACGACCCCAGCGTGTCCCCTGCCGGTAGCGCCACCGAACCCGTCGCAGCCGGGGACGCAGGACGACCCGCAGCCGAGGGCTACTCGCCGAGCGATACGCCGACTTCGACCCGTTACTCGGCTGACCCTATCGGCCCCGCAGCGACCACAGCCGATTCCTCGCGTCCGACGTCCCGACTCCCCGCGTCCTCCGCACCGACCACCACGCCGACGTTGCGACCTGCTCCCGACCTCCCGCGGATCGACTGGCCCATGGATCCGGCACCGGAGTCGTCGTCGCCCGACGCGGGCACCAGCGTCACCGTCGAGCCGTCGACGCCGGTCTCGCCCGAGCCCACGACGACGCCCGCGCCGACCACCAGCTCGCCTGTCGAGCCGACCCCGGCCCCGGGTGAGACCTCCGAACCCACCACGCCGTCCGGCCCGATCGAGCTCAGCCCAGGACCGACACCTCGACCCTCGGCAGGGTCGGTTCCGGAAAGCTCGGAAGTCCCGACCGGATCGATCACCGTTCCCACGACGGTCGTCCGTGGCTCGGATTCCACTCCGGAATTGACCGCTCCGCCGACGGTCTGGTCACCACCACCTGCTGTATCCGGTCAGAGCGTCGAGCCCCGGACGTCACCGGACACGGCAGCGCCGCGAACCTCCGAGCCCCCTCAGGACGCTCAGCCGGGAACCTGACTGGTCGCGACCGACAGGCCGGGGTCCGTCACCGCTGTCAGAGCCGACGGTGCCGCGCCCCCGGCAACCAGGTGAGCACCGAGGGCGGCAATCATGACACCGTTGTCGGTACACAGCCGCGGCTTCGGAATTCGCAGCGTCAAACCCTGTTGCGCGCACCGTGATTCGATCAACGAGCGAATCCGCGAGTTGGCCGTTGCACCTCCACCGAGAACGAGGGTGTCGACGTTCACGTCGGTCGCCGCGCGTACCGCCTTCATCGTCAACACATCCGCAACGGACTCCTGGAACGACGCCGCGATGTCGGCGACCGGAATCGGATCTCCGGCCCGCTGACGTGCCTCGACGAAGCGGGCGACGGCCGTCTTGACCCCCGAGAACGAGAAGTCGTAGCGAGCGTCCCGTGGGCCGGTCATTCCGCGGGGAAAAGCAATCGCAGTCGGATCGCCTTCGCGCGCCGCATCGTCGAGCGCCGGACCGCCCGGGTAGCCCAGACCGAGCAGGCGGGCCACCTTGTCGAACGCCTCACCGGCCGCGTCGTCGACAGTGGTACCCAGCTCCGCGATGGGCTTGGACAGATCGTCGACGTGCAACAGATGAGTATGTCCGCCGGAGACCAGAAGTGCCACGCACGACGGCATCGGACCGTGCTCGAGGGTGTCGACCGCGACGTGGCCGCCCAGATGATTGACGGCGTAGAAGGGGACGTCCCATGCCGCTGCGTAGGCCTTGGCAGCGGCAACTCCGACCAGTAAGGCGCCGGCCAGGCCTGGTCCGATGGTCACTGCGACCGCGTCGGGACGATCGATGTCGGCGGCGGCGAGAGCGCGGCGCATCGTCGGAACCATGGCCTCGAGGTGGGCCCTCGACGCCACCTCGGGTACCACTCCGCCGTACCGGGCGTGCTCGTCGACACTGGATGCCACCTCGTCGGCCAGCAACTCGCACACACCCGAGTCGCGCCAGCGGACGATGCCGACTCCTGTCTCGTCGCAGGAGCTTTCGATACCCATGACGATCATCGGGCAGCCTCCGTCTTCTCCGGCCGACGCATGGTGAACGCATCGGCTCCGCTGGGCTGGTAGTACTTCGCCCTGGTACCCACGATCTCGAAGCCCTCACGTCGGTACAACTCGATGGCCGGGTCGTTGTCTGTGCGCACCTCGAGAAACACCGGCCCACCGTGATCGTCGGCGACGCGCAGCAATTCGCTCAACAGTCGTCCGCCGATCCCCCGGCGATGGTGCGCGGGATCGACACCGATGGTGTGCACCTCGGCCTCACCGGCGACGAATGCGCCGCGGCTCGGTTGCCCCAGCAGAGAGATTCCCGCGTAACCGACGATCTCGCCGGCCTCCTTCGCCGTGACGTAATGATTGTGCGGCGCAGCCAGTTCCGCCACGAATGCGTCTGCCGACCACGGGTCGTCACCCTCGAAGAGCACCGTCTCGAGATACGCGCATCGTGCGCAGTCGTGCACCGTCATCGGTTCGATCGTCACCGTCATCGCGCGGCCTTCTCCGCAGCCCGTTCGGCGAGTGTCTTCGCGTCCGGGCGCCGCAGATAGAGCGGAACGAGCGGTCCCGGTACAGTCCCGCTGCCGATGTCGGTGGCAGCCACCCGGACCAGACCTGCCGGGGACGGGGCCTGCACGTCACGCACCGGCAACCCGAACAGTGCGGCATGCGACGCGGAACCGGCAACAGCGTCGACACCTCCGTGCTCCAGTTCCGCCGGAGCGATCACGTCGGGGCCCGCTACCCGAACCCCGGCTTCGTAACGTGCCCAATAGATTTCACGACGACGTGCGTCCGTGACCACCAACAGCGAACCGGATTCGTCGACGTCCGCCGCGATCGCGTCGAGACTGCAGACACCGTGGACCGGCAGTCCGAGCGCATCACCGAATGCGGCCGCGGTCGCCATCCCCACCCGCAGGCCGGTGTACGGACCGGGGCCCACTCCCACGACGACGGCCGCCAGATCGGTAGCCACGATGCCGGCCTCGGCCAGGCACTCGAGGATGTGGGGAGTCAGAACCTCGGCGTGCGATCGCGCGTCGACCTTGATGCGGGTGGCGACGGTGGTGACATCGGCCCCGTCGGCAGCGGAGTCGGACAACCGCACCACACCTGCGGTGACGGCAGGGGTCGAGGTGTCCACGGCAAGTACGAGCACGAGGATCAAGGCTACCCGCCCGGTGGCCGCACCCAGCACTCCCGTAGCCGCGGCACCACGAACCCGGGATACCCGCATCGCACGCTTCGTCGAGTGTCGTTACGGGCGCGCCGGGTTTCGGTGCTCACTCGGGTGGGCGGCCGAGCGCATCGCCATTCACCCGTCGAGCACTCACCCTTCGGACGTCCGATTCCGGATCGCGTGACAAGCGCACGGAGACATGCTGATCCGTCAGGGTCTCCACCACGCCCTCGCCCCACTCGACGACGACGACGGCGTGCTCGAGATCGGTATCGAGGTCCAACGCGTCCAGCTCGTCGAACGCGGACTGCCCCGTCATACCCAGACGGTAGGCGTCGACGTGCACGAGGGCGACAGGCGGTAAACCGTTGGGGCGCACGCCTGGTCGATGCTCGCGGGCGATGACGAACGTCGGTGAGGTGACGCGACCGTGCACCCCGAGACCCGCCGCGATCCCCTTGGTCATCGCGGTCTTCCCTGCACCGAGCGGACCGTCGAGTACGACGAGATCGCCGGCGACCAGAATGTCCGCGAGCCGAACACCGAACTCGGCCGTGTCCGTCGCCGTCGCCAGTTCGGCCTCGACGGGCAGGTCGAGCCGGGAGTTCGGTGGACTCTCGGAATCAGACAACGCCCCACCGCTTCTTCTTGGGCTCCGATGCTCGCGCCACCAGGCGAAGGATCGCACCGTTGACCTGTTCGGGGAACTCCAACTGCACCAGGTGCCCACCTTGACGCACCCGCACCATCTCCGATTTCGGCAGAGCGTCGGTGAGTGCCTCCGAACTTGCGAAGGGAATGATCCAGTCCTCGTCGCCGCACACCACCGACACCGGAATGTTCTCGAATTCCGCCAGAGCCGCCGACTCGTCGTGCAGTTCGAGGGTCTCGAGAAAATTCACGATGGTGACAACGGAGGTGTCGTCGATCATCGACTGCGAGAATGCCACCAGCCGAGGAGACACCCGCGTTCCGTACGAGGCCGCGCGCAGCACCGGTGAAATGATGGCGCGCACCGCTCCTCGCCCGAATTGCACCAGGCCGGGTGACGTGCGTACAGCCAGTCGAAAAGCATCGACTGCCGGATTCTGCAGGCTGCGGCCGACTCCCGTCTGTGCGAGGCCGGCAGCCGTAGTGGAGATCAGCACGGCACCGATCACTCGCTGCCGGACGACGGACGACCGCTGTCGCGCCATGGAGAGAATCGACATGCCGCCCATCGAGTGCCCGACCAGAACGATGCGTCCCTTGGGCACGACCGAACGGATGACCGCGTCGAGGTCGAGGCCGAGCTGACCGATGGTGCAACTGCTTGCACTGGGCACCCCGGAGCGGCCGTGACCGCGCTGGTCGTAGAACACCATGCGCACGCTCGAACCCCACTGCTGTTCGAGCGCACGTCGTTGGAAATGCCACGACGACATGCGCAGGCAGTATCCGTGCACGAACACGACGGTCAGTTGTGCATCCGCCGGCCCCACCTCACGGACCGCCAGCGGAACACCGTCGTCCGCCGTGACGATACTGCCTCGATCGGCGTCCATCAGGTCGAGATTCTCGGTCGCCAGCGGATCCTTGTTGGATCGAAACGCCGTCTCCCGCACCACTATCGCAAGACTCTCCAGCAATCCCAGCATGGCCTACTTCGTCGCCTCCCCTGAGCGCGTGCCGACGAAACGACGTCGAACACGTCCACGAACGCCGGTGACGACCTCGTAGCCGATGGTGTCGAGCGCATCCGCCCAATCCTGAGCGTGCGGCTCTCCGCTGTCCCCCGGCCCGAACAGTATCGCCTCGTCGCCGATGGCGACACCCGAGCTGTCGCCGCCGAGATCGACGACGAATTGGTCCATGCACACGCGCCCCACCGACGGGTAGCGACGACCGTCGATGGTCACCTCGAAACGACCGCTGAGTCGGCGTACGACCCCGTCGGCATAACCCAGCGCCACCAGTGCGACCACGGTGTCGGTCGGAGCTGTCCAGGTGTATCCGTACGACACCGATTCACCTCGGTTCACCTTCTTGATGTGGGCCACCTGCGCGGACAATGTCATGACCGGACGCAAGCCGAAATCTCCCATATCGGGCACCGGCGACAGGCCGTACAGCGCAATACCCGGACGCACCATGTCGAAACCGAGGTCCGGCCTGGTCAGCGTTGCCGCCGAGTTGGACAGGTGCACGACGGCCGGCGAGATACCGCGCCGGCCGGCGCGGGCAACAGCGTCGCGGAGCCGCTCTGCCTGGGCGTCGTTGGCCGGGTGATTCGGTTCGTCTGCACAGGCGAGATGCGAGAACATCCCCGTCAATCGCACGGACCCCTCGGCGACGGCGGACGCGGTGGCATCCAGGACGACGTCGAGGTCCGCCCGCGCAACGCCGTTGCGATTGAGGCCGGTATCGATCTTGAGCGAGAGGTCGGCAGTGAGACCGGTCCGCCTGGCTGCGGCGATGACCGAGTTCAGCTGGCCGGCCGTGGACACCCCGACTCCGATGTCCTCGGCGATCGCAGCACCGAAGTCCGAATCGGCACGGTGCAGCCACGCCAGCACCGGCACGGTGACTCCGGCTGCGCGCAGTTCCAGGGCCTCGCCGATCGTCGTGACCCCGAATTCGTGCACGCCGGCCGCGACGGCAGCGTGTGCCACGGGGGCTGCCCCATGGTTGTAGGCGTCGGATTTCAGGACGGCCATCACGGCGGCGTCGCCTGCGAATTCCTGCAGAACCCGGACATTGTGGGCCACGGCATCGAGATCGACGGTTGCCAGAGCACCCGAATCCGTCCGCGGATCGGTCTCCACGTCGCCGTTACCGATAGTCACAACATTCGATAGTGCCATCCCTGCCGCACACACCACGGATCAGGTGGCACAACTCATGGACACACCGGCAGATCGGCCGGCGAGCCCGGTGCAGCTCAGACAGCGACCGAGCGGACCGTCCGGATGGCTTCTCGCAGGCTGTTCGACAACGGTGTCGCCGAGATCGGGGCGGCGAATTCGCCATCGGCTCCGTGCGCGGCATGGGCTGCGGCCAGTGCGTGCACCTTGGCTCCGCACGCGGCCGCGGTCGACGGTGCCATTCCGGTTGCGAGTAGGGCACCGAGGACGCCGGACAGCACGTCCCCGGATCCGGCGGTGGACGCGGCGGATCCGCCCGCGTCACTGACGAACGCGGTGCCGTCCGAGTCGGCGACGACCGTCGCGCGGCCCTTCAGCAGCACGGTGACGCCCCACCGAGCGGCGAGGCCTCGTACGGCCGCTACGCGGTCGGGACCGGGTTCCGATCCGGTCAGGCGGGCGAACTCCCCGGCGTGCGGGGTCAACAGCGTCGGTGCAGTGCGATCGACGACCCACTGCTCGTTGTCCGCGAGGATCGTCAATGCATCGGCGTCGACGACCACCGGCAGATTCGATTCGAGAACTCGACGCACGATGTCCGCCGAGGAGTCGTCCGTGCCGAAGCCGGGGCCGACGACCCACGACTGCACCCTCCCCGCTGCATCCAGATCCGGTGCGACGACGACCTCCGGGTGGTGCGAGACCACTTCTGCGCCGGCACTTCCCACGTACCGAACCATCCCGGACGTGGCGGCGACGGCTGCGCCGACACACAGCAACGCAGCCCCGGGATACGTGGCACTGCCGGCCAACACGCCGACGACTCCCTGCGAGTACTTGTCGTCCGACGCGGTGGGAATCGGCCAGATTCGGCCTACGTCGGCCGGTTCGAAGGACTCGATCTCGGGCGACGGCAGGGTCAGCCCGATGTCGATCACGTCGATTCGGCCACAACGAGGTACGGCCAACACGTGCACCGGTTTGCGAGCGCCGAACGTGACGGTGACATCGGCGGTCACCGCCGGTCCCGACACCTCACCGGTTTCTGCATCGACGCCACTGGGGATGTCCACGGAGACGATGGGCGCGGTGATCCGGTCGACCATCCCGGCAGCGTGGGGACGTAGCGGACCCTTCCCTGATATCCCGACGATGGCGTCGATGACGAGGTCCGGATCGTCCGGCTCCGTGACGACCCGTCCCCCCGAGGCTCGCAGGGCCGCAAGACCTTCGGTGTGCACACGGTCCGGATCGAGCAGCAGCGCGGACACCGCGACGCCGCGCCTGCGCAGGAACGCACCTGACCACAGGCCGTCTCCGCCGTTGTCTCCCGATCCGACCAGTATCAGTACTCGTCGCCCCGCGACGCCGCCGGTTCGCGAGAAGAGCTCGCGCGCCACCACCGAGGCCAAGCCGTACGCAGCGCGGCGCATCAACGTGCCGTCGGGCAACGATTGCAGCAGCGGAGCCTCGGCGTTCCTGATCTGCTCGGGTGTGTAGTAGCCGCGCATGCCGAGGTCCTCCCGCTCGTGCCGTCGTGTGTGTCGAGCCCCGCCGGTCCTTCTACTCGACCGTGACGGACTTGGCCAGATTTCGCGGCTTGTCCACGTCGTAGCCGCGTGCCTGAGCAACCTCGGCTGCGAAGACCTGCAGCGGAATCGTCGAGAGCAACGGCTGCAGCAGTGTCGACGCCGCCGGGATCTCGATGAGGCTGTCCGCGAAAGGCCGGACCGCTTCGTCGCCCTCCTCCGCGATGACGACCGTCCGAGCGCCGCGGGCCTGGATCTCGCGGATGTTGCTGAGCATCTTCGAGTGCAGCACCGCACGGCCCTTGGGCGACGGCATGACGATGATGACCGGAACGCCGTCCTCGATCAGCGCGATCGGACCGTGCTTGAGCTCACCGGCGGCGAATCCCTCCGCGTGCATGTAGGCGAGCTCCTTGAGCTTGAGCGCGCCTTCGAGTGCGACGGGGTAACCGACGTGTCGACCGAGGAACAGGATGGTCGACGACGTCGACAGCTCGCGCGCGAGCGCACGCACCGGCTCGACCGTCTCGAGCACCCGCTGCACCAACTCCGGCATCGCTTCGAGTTCGGCGAACTCGCGCGCCACCTCGTCCGGGTACTTGGTGCCGCGCGCCTGAGCGAGAGCCAAGCCGACGAGGTAGTTCGCGGTCACCTGGGCGAGAAACGCCTTGGTCGACGCGACGCCGATCTCCGGACCTGCACGCGTGTACAGAACTGCGTCGGCCTCGCGGGGAATCTGCGAGCCGTTGGTGTTGCACACCGCAAGAACGCGCGCCTTCTGGTCCTTGGCGTGCCGCACTGCTTCGAGGGTGTCGGCGGTCTCGCCGGACTGCGAGATGGCCACGACCAGGGTCGACCGATCCAGTACCGGGTCGCGATAGCGGAACTCGCTGGCCAGTTCCACTTCCACCGGCAGCCGGGTCCAGTGCTCGATGGCGTACTTGGCGAGCAGACCCGAATGGTAGGCACTGCCACAAGCGACGACGAACACCTTGTCGACGTCACGCAGTTCCTGATCGGAAAGACGCTGCTCGTCGAGCACGATCCGGCCGTTGTCGAAGTGGCCGAGCAACGTGTCGGCCACGGCGGCGGGCTGCTCCTGGATTTCCTTGAGCATGAAGTAGTCGTGGCCGCCCTTCTCGGCGGCCGCGAGGTCCCAATCGATCCGGAACGGACGCCCCTGCGCCTCGTTGCCGTCGAAATCGCTGATGTCGTAGCCATCGGCCGTGATGACGACGACCTGGTCCTGCCCGAGTTCGACGGCGTCGCGCGTGTGCTCGATGAACGCAGCGACATCGGACCCGAGGAACATCTCGCCGTCGCCGACTCCGAGCACCAGAGGGGTCGACCTACGCGCGGCGACGATCGTGTCCGCGTGATCGGAATGAGTGAAGACCAGCGTGAACGCACCCTCGAGGCGACGCAGCACTGCCTTCGCACTGGCCACGAAATCGCCCGCAGTAGGCCCGTCCGCGTATGCCCGAGCGACGAGGTGGACAGCGACCTCGGTATCGGTGTCGGACAGGAACTCCACACCCGCCGTTTCGAGTTCGGCACGCAGCGGACCGAAGTTCTCGATGATGCCGTTGTGCACCACCGCCACCGTTCCGGACGCGGCGCGATGTGGGTGAGCGTTGCGGTCGGTCGGACGCCCGTGGGTCGCCCACCGCGTGTGTCCCATGCCGGTGGTCCCGACGAACGTATCGGTGCCGATGTCGTCCAGTTCGGCCTCGAGGTTTGCCAGACGCCCGGCCTTGCGCTCCACCGCGGTAGAGCCCGCGCCGTCCAGTATCGCGATTCCTGCGGAGTCGTAGCCCCGATATTCCATACGCCGAAGCGCCTCGACCACCACACCCAAAGCTGGGCGGTGGCCGACATATCCAACGATTCCGCACATGGTGCATCAGGGTACTCGGCACGACGCGCACGACCCATTCGCTCAGGTCGCCGTGTCCGGCGTCCCCATACCCGAGCACATTCGGTAGCGTCATCTCTCGTGGCGAAACCGAAGAAGCTGGCATCTGCTCTCTCCAAGCGTGGCCCGCACAAGGTACTCAGAGGGAACCTGGCCCTGGCCGGGCAACCTGGCGTCGTCTACACCCCGGCCGAGGGCTTCGGCCTGCCCGGTGTGGCGTTCGCGCACGGTTGGATGCTCCGCCCCGGCAGTTACACCGACACCCTGAAGCACCTGGCGTCGTGGGGGTTCGTCGTGGCAGCACCCGACACCGAGCGTGGCCTCGTGCCCTCGCACCGCGGACTCGCCACCGACCTGGGCACTGTGCTCGACATCATGACCGGCGTTCGCCTGGGCTCGGGCAACATCAGCGTGCATCCCGAGAATCTGGCCACAGTCGGTCACGCGATGGGCGCCGGGACCGCCGTACTCGCTGCCTCCCGACGACCGGATGTCAAAGCGGTCGCCGCCCTGTTTCCGGCACCGACGGCACCGTCGTCCGAGGACGCCGCCGCAGGCCTCGACGTGCCCGGACTGGTCGTCGGCGACAGCTCGAACGCAGATTCGCTCAACGACAATTCACTGGCTCTCGCCCAGGCCTGGCACGGACCGTCCGTCCTCCGACGGATCGACGGCTCGACGGCAGACGGATTCGTCGAAGGCCGGCGAATGCTCCGCGCACTGGGAGTCAACAGCTCCGACCGCAAGACCCAGCAACGCACCCGCGCTGCACTGACCGCATTTCTGCTCTACCACCTGACCGGCGACTCCGACTACGAGGAATTGGCCGGAACGAACGGCGACATCGCCGGCACCCGTGCTGTCGATCCTCACGCGCCGCTGACCGAGCAGCCCAAGCCAAAGGCGACCGCCTCGATCAAGGCTCTACTGGGACGCGGCTGACCCTTCCGGGTTCGGCGTCGTCACACCAGCCACGATCGGGGTTGCTCGTCGGGGTCCGGTTCGACGTGTGGTGCGCCGTGCCGCCGATCCAGGTGAGCCGGGCGCAAAACCGAGCCCGCTGCCGACCGAGTGTCGCTTCCGCTCAACGGGTCCGAAACCCCCTGCCCCACATCGGTTCTCGCCGGTTCTCTTGGATTTCGTAGCCGTTCGGCGGCATCCGCCATCGCCGACCGATGCGCGTCGCGAATACGGTGCAGTTCACGACGCCACGCGGGGTCCGAATTCACAGTGCACCCGCCTCGCTCAAGCCCGCGCCGGACCCCGCCGAGCTGGGCTGAGGTTCGGTGACCGGAGGGGCCACGGGAGCTGCAGGTACCTCATGAGTCTCGTTCGAGCCCTGCCGGACGGAGCGCTCCTCGCCCGAAGTTTCAGGAACGCATACCTCCGGAGTGTCCGCGGTCGATGCGGGCTGCAAGTCCGTCGGTTCACTACCCACCTGCGGCTCGTCGGCCGGTGCGACATCCACCGGCGGTGAGGTCGCTGTGTTCGGCTCGGGAGCGCCGGACTCGGCAGAAGGAGGTGCCGGTTCGATCTCGGGTTCTGCATCGGGTGTGGTTCGATCCCCCGCGGCGGGCTCCGGCGGTTCCACGGTCGCCGAAGACCGGTTCGACACCCCGACACCGCTCGGGTCGACGGTCCCGGGAACTTCGACGATCTCCGGCAACCCGAAGGGACCAACGCGCAACTCGAACGTGCGCACCCCGAGGCCCGGTGTCTCGAGTCGAAGCGATACGGCCCCATCGTGTTCGAGCGCGATACGGGCACGATGGCCGTCGAGTTCGGCCTCGAGATGGCCGCGCTCGCCGACGACCTTCGATGCATCACCGAATTCCGGCGACGGGATCGAAGCGGGCGGATCATCGAGCGTTGCAGTCGGATTGGGTTCTGCGGTGGGGTCGGGTTCTGAGGCGGGGTCGGGTTCTGCGGTGGGGCCGGATTCTGCGGTGGGGTCGGCATCGGTCTCGTCACTGACACTCCCGTCGCCGGTCGTGTCACCGAGCGCCTCGACAACCCGGTCCACGATGTCGTCCACAATGCCGTCCACAATGCCGTCGACGAGTCCGGCGACTGCATCGACCCGACTGTCTTCGCGACCATTGTCGTTCTCGGTTTCGCCCCACGCTTTGGGACCGGTGGCACGTGTATCCGGAGCAGGTGCCGGTTGAGCCGAGGCCAGCACCTCGGACGGAGGTTGGGCTGTCGATGTGGGTCCGGTGACGGCTGCATCTCCCCCGGCTCCGGCCGTGACCGCCGCTGGGGAGTTCTCGGGCGACGACCGCTCGCTCGAGTGCTCGGAAACAACCAGCGGCACCCAGCTGCGCTCGTCGAGCTCGTCGAACACGGGGTGGACGACTTCCTCGATGACCTTCACCACCAGGGCCAAGCACTCTCGAACGGCCGTGTCCGTGGCCGTGCAGGCAGACGACATTGCGGCACACGTGCGTTGCACATGTGGCACGAACTCGCCCTCGATCCATTCTCGAGACCGGTCGGCGACCTCGGCCGCGAACTCGTCCGATACGTCTGCTCGCGCGAATCGCTCGGCCCATTCCGGAAACGCCGGTGCCAGGCGGGCGAACACGGTTGCCCGGTCGACCGGGACGCACTCGATGCCCGAGGCCAGCAGAAGCGCATCGGTTCGGTCGGGATCGTGTCCTTCCACGGCGTCGGTATCGAGGCTTCCGACGAGCTCGGCCTTGTCGGTCACAGCCTCACGCAGTACGTCCACAGCCGCGTACATCGTTTGCAGCGCATCCTCGACCGAGTCGAGAAGCACTCCTGCTCTCTCCTGCTCGGTGCCCACGTACTGCTGCGCCGTCTCACCGGCGTCACCGTGCCACCGCAGTCGGAGAACGATCAGAAGCTGCGCCTGCTCGTCCAATTGTTCGCTCAGCGCCGCAGCCATCGCCCCGACCGCATCTGCGTCGGACGTCAAAGCATCCAGGTTGAGGCCGCGCTGCTCGTCGTACCATGCACACACCTCGTCGTAGCGCGGGACTTCGCTGCCGGGCACGCGCTCGGCCAACGGCAGGAAACGCTCGAAGTACAGCAGCCCGACGGCATTGGCGTCGAGAATCTCGTCGACCGATGCTGCCTCGGCGGGCGAGGTGGAAGAAACAGTCACCGCAACGAGTCGATCGCGTGGGCACCGGCGTCGTCCTGTATTTCGTACGCGCTCATCGCGGCGACGAGGGCATCCGCGATGTCGTCGACCGACGATCGCCACACCCCGACGGCTCGCCCGAGCCCGGAGTGGGCGTCGAGATAGGCCGCGCCCAGGTCTCCGTAGTTCCGTCCTGCGGCGGCGGTACCGAATCCCGGTGATGCGATCGAATCGGCCGCCGTGCCCAGGGCCTCCGCCGACGCCGTCATCGAGTTCGCCACCTCGCGCACGCGGACCGCGTCCACCCAGAATCCGTCGCTCATCGCCCGCCCGTTCCCGCTCGAAGTGCCCCTTTCCCTCTATGACGTGCGCCGACTCCCATCGGTTCCCCGGCGAGCGGTAACGTCCCGATACGAAACGTCGGTAACAGACAACCGAGCAGCTCCACCAGCTACTCGAGAACGAGGAGTCCCATGCACATCGGAACGATGCTGAACTACAGCGGTGGTTTCACCGAGACCGTTGCCGAGGTAGCCGAACTCGAGAAGGCGGGCCTCGACATCATCTTCGTGCCCGAGGCCTATTCTTTCGACGCCGTCAGTCAACTCGGGTTCCTTGCGGCCAAGACGAGCACGATCAAGATCGCGTCGGGCATCTTCCAGATCTACACGAGAACGCCGTCGCTGACGGCCATGACGGCCGCCGGCCTCGACTACGTTTCCGACGGGCGCTTCGTTCTCGGACTCGGCGCATCCGGGCCACAGGTCGTCGAGGGTTTCCACGGCGTCAAGTACGACGCACCCATCGCCAGAACCCGTGAGGTCATCGAGATCTGCCGCCAGGTGTGGCGTCGAGAAAAAGTGCAGTATCAGGGCAAGCACTACCAGATCCCGTTGCCGGCGGACAAGGGAACCGGCTTGGGCAAGCCACTGAAGCTGATCAATCACCCTGTGCGCGAACGCATTCCGGTCGTCATCGCCGCTCTCGGACCGAAGAACGTCGAGCTCACCGCAGAGATCGCAGAGGGCTGGCAGCCCATCTTCTACTTCCCGGAGAAGGCAGCCGACGTGTGGGGCGAATCGCTGGCCGCAGGCAAGGCCAAACGCGATCCGTCACTCGGCGAACTCGAGGTGTTCGCCAGTCCCACCCTGGCCATCGGCGAGGACGCCGACAAGTACCTCCCCTGGGTCAAGCCGCACCTGGCGCTCTACATCGGCGGCATGGGGGCCAAGGGTAAGAACTTCTACAACTCCCTTGCTCAGCGCTACGGCTACGAAGCCGAGGCCGAGAAGATTCAGGACCTGTACCTCGCCGGCAAGAAAGAGGAAGCAGCAGCGGCGGTTCCGGACGAGCTCGCGCGTTCGGTGAATCTCATCGGACCGGAGAGCTACGTCAAGGAGCGCGTGGCAGCCTTCGCCGAAGCCGGCGTGACGACACTCAACGTCGCACCGTTGGCCGAGGACACCGCAGGACGCGTCGCGCAGCTCACCGCCTTGCGAGCACTCACCGCCTGACGATCGGACACTGCCTGACGATCAGACCGCCGCGACCCGGCCCGCCAACTCCTCGGCGAGCCGGGTCGCGACGTCGAGTTCCGACGCTTCCACCATCACTCGCACGAGCTGTTCGGTCCCGCTGGGACGCAACAGAACTCGCCCCGATTGGCCGAGCTCGAGCTCGGCGACGGCCACGGCGTCCGACACCGACGGCGCCGACGCCACCGCAGCTTTGTCCGAGACACGTACGTTGATCAACACCTGGGGCAGCGTGCGCATCGGCGACGCCAGATCCGCCAGGGTGCGTCCGGTCCGGGCCATCCGCTCCATCACACGCAGTGCGGTCGCGATCCCGTCGCCGGTCGTCCCGATCGCAGGGAGTACGACGTGTCCGCTCTGCTCACCACCGAGTGCGTACCCTCCGCGGCGCAACTCCTCGAGGACGTATCGATCACCGACCGCGGTGGTACGCAACGTGATTCCCGCTTCGCGCATCGCGATGTGGAGCCCGAGGTTGCTCATGACGGTGGCGACCAACGTGTTGTCGGTCAGCGTGCCGTTCTCACTCATCGCGATGGCCAGCACAGCCATGATCGCGTCCCCGTCCACCACCGCACCGGAGGCATCGACCGCGAGGCAGCGGTCGGCGTCGCCGTCGTGCGCGATCCCGAGGTCGGCCCCGTGCTCGACGACAGCCTTCTGCAGCCCTTCCAGGTGCGTCGAACCACACCCGTCGTTGATGTTCAGCCCGTCGGGCTCGGCGTTGATCGCCACGACCGTCGCACCGGCCCGGCGGTAGATCTCCGGTCCGACCGTCGAGGCTGCACCGTGCGAGCAATCCACCACGACGGTGACACCGTCGAGTCGGTGCGAGAGCGGTGCGACGAGGTGCCCGGCATAGAGCTCGGCAGCGTCGGGAGCGACGTCGATGCGACCGATGGCAGCGCCGGTCACATCGACCGGCTTCTCGGTGCGGCCGTCCACCCCGAGCAACGCCTCGATGCGATCTTCCATGTCGTCGTCGAGCTTGTGCCCGCCTGCGGCGAAAATTTTGATTCCGTTGTCGGGCATCGCATTGTGCGAGGCGGAGATCATCACGCCCAGCGCCGCGCCGTATTCGCCGGTGAGGTAGGCGACCGCGGGGGTCGGCAGCACGCCCACGTCGATCACGTCGACACCCGAGGCAGTGAGCCCGGCCGACACTGCGGCACCGAGCATCGAACCGCTGATTCTGGGGTCACGGCCGACGACCGCTGTCCGTCGACCACCGTCGACATCCGGTGCCAGCACGGCGGCGGCAGCCCGGGCGATGGTCATGGCGAGCTCTGCCGTCAGGACCCCGCCTGCGAGTCCCCTCACTCCGTCGGTGCCGAACAATCGCGCCATGAATGAAGACCCCTTCGAACAGAGAGAACATCGTCGGAAAATGCCTCGAGGGCAGGCATCCGATCTTGCTGGAGCCTGCCCTCGAGGATGGAACGGGTAAGACGCGTCAGCGCTTGGAGTACTGCGACGCCTTACGGGCCTTCTTCAGGCCGTACTTCTTGCGCTCGACCGCACGCGCGTCACGCGTGAGGTAGCCGGCGGCCTTGAGAGCCGGGCGATCGTCCGGGGTGAGCTCGATCAGCGCACGCGAGATGGCCAGACGCAGCGCGCCTGCCTGTCCCGACGGTCCGCCACCGTGCAGCAGTGCCACGATGTCGAAGGACTCCGCGCGGTCGACCAGCACCAGAGGAGCCTTGATCAGCTGCTGGTGCACCTTGTTCGGGAAGTAATCCTCGAGGGTGCGGCCGTTGAGCTTGAATCCACCGGTGCCCGAGGACAACCGAACACGAGCGACGGCTTCCTTGCGGCGGCCGACGGTCTGGATCGGGCGATCGAACACGATGGGGGCCGGAGCTGCAGCAGCTTCGATTTCCGTGGCCACCTCGGGATCTTCCACTGCCACGAACTCGTCGGCGGCGATCTCTTCGATGTTCTCCTGCGACGTCACGTCATTTCCCTCCGGCGCCGTCACTGGGACACCTGCTTGATCTCGAACGGAACGGGCTGCTGAGCGGCATGCGGGTGGTTCGGTCCCGCGTAGACCTTCAGCTTGCTCGCGATGGCATTTCCGAGCTTGTTCTTCGGGATCATGCCGACAACGGCCTTCTCCACGAGACGGTCGGGGTTGTTCTCGAGCACCTGACGCGTCGAGCGCGACTTCAGACCGCCCGGATGGCCGGAGTGGTGGTGGTGGAACTTGCCATCGAGCTTGTTGCCACTGATGGCAACTTTCTCGGCGTTGATGATGACGACGAAGTCGCCACCGTCGACGTTGGGTGCGTAGGTGGGCTTGTGCTTACCGCGGAGCAGTGTCGCGGCCTGGACGGCGAGGCGTCCGAGCACGACGTCCGTGGCGTCGATCACATGCCACGTCCGGGTGGTGTCCCCGGCCTTCGGGGCGTAAGTAGACACAGAAAATTCCTGTCTTCATGATGTCGCTGCTGGCCAAGACGTGTGGATGCCCTCGGCGGCCAGTTGAGACCCGAGGACAAGAGCTCTGCGCATCGAAAAATGCGGCGAGCCCATACACGCCAACGGGGAACGATACCGGGAGCCGGCACCCAGGTCAAAACGCCTCCGACGCGGAAGACCGGCTCAGGACAGGCGAACGCACCGCACACAGCGGCGGGCCGCAGGCAATGCCTCGAGCCTGATCGCCGGTATCGACTCTCCGCACCGCTCGCACGTGCCGTACGTCCCGAGATCCCACCGCGTGGACGCGGCGTCGAGCTCGCGCATCTCGGACTCGGTGTCGGAGATCAGGGCTGCGATCTTGGCACGCTCGAAGGCGATGGTGGAACCCTCCGGGTCGTGTTCGTCGTCGTCGGTGGTCCACCGGCTGCCTTCGATGACCGACGCGAGCTCGTCGCGAAGGGAGTGCAGGCGGTGTTCGGCGCGAGAACGCTCGGCATCGATCGCCGTCCCGAAATCCGTCATCCGTCCAGTACACACCGCCACCGCAACCCACGCCAGGTGTCGCGCCCCCTCGACAGTCGTATGCCCCGACCGACAAGTGCCGATCGGGGCATACGACGCTCGTGGTCGACGGTCAGCGCGCCATGCGCGCCTTGTTCGCCATCTCCACCCCGTGCATGGCCTCGCCGCCGGTGCGGGCGGCCGCGACGAGGCTCGACAGAATGAGATTGAGCTCGTCGGATGCGGAGTTCCACTGACGCTGGAGTTCGTAGTAGGACGTCATCGCGTCGCCCTCCCACGATTCGTAAAGTCTCTTCGCAGTGCCGTCCACGTCGGCGAGAAGGTCTTTGGTCACGTTCGCCTGCTTGTTCATCGCCTCGGTCAACGCCGCGATTTGAGCGAAGTCGTACTTCATGTCGAATCAGTCTCCTAGATAGAGCTCGGTCGTGTGGTCGGCCGTTCGGTGGCCGGTCGTGCCGTCAGTTGAACGTGGTCAGTCCCGAACCGAGCGATCCCGCCACCTGGTTCACAGCCGCCACGTTGTCGTCGTCCGCATCGGAGTAGCCGTGGCCGTTGGTCTTGATGTCCGCCGAGATCTGCTCGAGCGCGCTGCGCATCTTCTGGGCACTGGTGTCCCACTGCGACATGACATCCTGAAACGACTTGCCGGCCTTGCCCACCCATGCCTCAGCGGTCTGCTCGACGATGGAACGCACGGCCGAGTTCGACGCATCGATCGACACGCTCAGGCCCTCGATCGTCGCCCCGGCAGCAACGAGCTCCTGCGGTGTGACGGTGACGCCGTTCGACGAACCCATAGATTCCGGTCCCCCTGGATATCCCACTTCGACTCCTCTGCTTCGATTTTCGTATCCACGTACGCCCGCGGCGCACATGACGCTCGACCGAGGGACCGCGTGCGGCCCGCTCACTCCCCTACATCTCCTTGGACGCAGCCACCCCTCGGTTCGGTTCCGGTATACGGCGAAAATCTGCGCGGCGGCCTCAACGCATCGGCACGACCTCCAGAGTCTGGGTGGCCAGATCACATTCGGTGTCGATCGCGGACGAGTCCGGTCCCTCGATCTGACAGCCGATGCTCACCTGCACATCCGATTCGACGAGCACACGCCACAACACTGTGGACGCATCGGCCGGCCGCTCGACGTACGAGATCCCCACCCGACCTCCGAAATCCCGGGCAGGCTCCAGCGATCCGATCGGGGAGTCGGGTCCACGCGCGTCGACTGCCGCACCGAGCTCGGACGCAACCTGTTCGAGCGTCGAGCCGGGCACCAATTCCTGCACTGTGACGACGATGCGACGCTCGGGTGCTGTCGGCGGAATCAACACCATCCGGGCCGGGTCCTCCATCCTGGTCCAGGTCGCCGGTAGTCGCAGCGACGCCCGGCCCGAGACGAACGTCGCCGACGGGATCACCGACGGTGACTCGCTCGTCGCCGATACTGCTGTCGCCGAGGTCGTTTCGGTCGTGGGGGCGGCTTCGGTCGCGGAGGTGGATTCGGTCGTCGACACCGCCTGGGTGGCAGGCACCGCGAACGGCGGCGAGGTCGCGACGGCCACCTCTTCCGGAGACCGAAGGACGAACGTCAGTGCAACGACACCACCGGCAACGATGACCGATGCGGCCACCGCACCGAACGCTCGAACCGGCAATCCGCTTCTTCGGGGAGGTGGCACCGCGACGGTCACTTCGTCGAGCCATGCCGCCGAGCGCCCTGCCGCGGCTCGACCTGGCGGGGCAGTCTCCACCTCCGCTCCCGCACGTCGATACAGAGACCTGGCCACGTCGAGACCGGTCAGCCATCGTGCCGGATCTTCCGCAGCGGGGCTCGAGCTCGAACCCGACTCCGTCACGATGAAAATGTCCTCGGGACATTGCGACACCGACGATCGAAGGTAGTCGTCGGCTCGTCGTCGCCAGCTGTCGTTTCGTTCTCCGACAGCAAGTACTGCACCGATGTCGCAGCCGTGAGTTCCTGCCTCGTCCACCAGAACGACCGTCGTGTCGAGAGTGCCCACTTCGATCACCACCGCAGCAGCCGGTGCGCGTTCTCCTGCCGACGCGACCGCGGCGATCGCCGTCTCCACGACGACGACCTCGCTCGCCGACGTGGCGAACACGGCTCGGAGGAGCTCTCGACGCTCGTCGCCCCACGTCGAGGGATACGCGATCTCGAGCAGATCGAGTCGGTCGTGTATCCCGGCTCCCTGCAGCGCCGACCACACGATCCCGTGCAGGACTTCGCCGCGATCCCACACTGCGCCGCCCACGAGGATCGATCGATCGTCGAGACACAGCAGCGGAGGGACCTCGGTGTCCGCGCCCGCCCGCCCGAAGACGAGACGACCACCCTCCGATACCGCGTATGCGGATCCGACGTGTTCGCGTGGACCCTGCAGCGTCGCACCGGACGCGACGACAGAAATCTCCGAATGACTCAGATGCACAGCCGCGTAACGCCACTGCGCCCTCGTCAACTCGAGTGTCCGAGCTGCACGAGCGCGGGGCCGGACCGATCGACGAACACTCCACGTCCGGGCGGCATCGGGCTCGGACGCACGGTGCCGATCAAGCTCCCCTCGTCTCGGCTCCCGCTCATGACCAATCCCGGAGTCACCAGGTCGCGTAGCCGCCCGATCACCGGGTCGAACAGTGCCCGCCCCGCCCCGCCCGAGCGACGCGCCACGATGAGGTGCAGTCCGATGTCCCGGGCGTGTGGCAGATGCTCGACCAAGGGCGACAACGGGTTTCCGGACGCCGTGGCCACCAGGTCGTAATCGTCGACGACGACGAACACCTCGGGCCCGTCCCACCACGACCGCTCGCGAAGTTGCTGCTGGGTCACGTCCGATCCCGGCATGCGCCTGCTCATTCTGCCTGCGAGATCGACGATCATCGCCGTCAACGTCGCCTGCGCGGCCGCATAGCCGGCCAGATGCTCGGAATCGACTGTGCCCAAGAGAGTTCGACGGTAGTCCGCCACGATCAGTTTCACCCGATCGGGTGGGTTCGCATCGACCAAAGATCGACAGATCCCCCGCAGCAGGGACGTCTTCCCGCATTCGCTGTCGCCGAAGACGACGAAATGTGGGTTCTCGGCGAAGTCGACCGTCACCGGAGCCAGCTCGGCCTCGTCGATGCCGATCGGAACCCTCAGTTCCGCAACGGTGCCACGGTCGCGGGGCCAGGCGCCGGCGAGTCGATCGAGCACCTCCGACCGTTCGAGCATCTCCGGCAACATGCGGACCGGCGGGGCAGGCGACCCCGTGGACGCTGCGGCGATCGCGCTGACGGACTCTGCGACAGCTCGGGACAGGTCGGCCACCGATCGACGGTCGTCGACCCGAGGCAGTGCGATCTGCAGGTGGAGACCGTCCTTGGTCATGCCCCGGCCCGGTCGGCCCTGCGGCACACTGGCGGCTTTCGTTCGGCCGATGTCCGAGTCCGACGGATCTCCGAGTCGCAACTCGAGCCGGGTCCCGATCAGATCCTTCGTCGCGGGCCTCACTTCTGCCCAGCGAGAGGCCGTCAGAACGAGGTGCAGACCGAATGCCAGTCCCTGGGTCGTCAGCGTCGCGATCTGTTGTTCGAGACTCTCGAAGTCGGATCTGATGGATTGCCATCCGTCGATCACCAGGAAGACGTCGCCGAACCGGTCGTTCGCATCGACCGGTTGCATCGCCCGCAGCCGCCGGAACTCGACCATGGAATCGATGCCGCGATCTCGAAAAGTCTTCTCCCGCTGACGAACGACAGCCGCGACCTCGGCCACGGTCCGGCGCACTCGGTCGACGTCCAATCTGTTGGCCACCGATCCGACGTGCGGTAGTTCGGCCAACCCGGCCAGCGTTCCACCCCCGAAGTCCAAGCAGTAGAACTGAACCTGAGCGGGTGTGTGCGTCATCGCCAGAGCCATGATCAGCGACCGAAGGGCCGTCGATTTCCCCGACTGCGGAGCCCCCACGATCGCCACGTGCCCGGCTGCACCGGACAGGTCGACGGTGAGCAGATCCCGCCGCTGATCGAACGGCCGGTCGATGATGCCGATCGGAGCACGAAGTGTGCTCAGCGCATCGACGCCGCCGCTCAGTACCGACCGAGGCAGTAAGCGGGTCAGTGTCGGTGCCTTGTCCAACGGCGGTAGCCATACCTCGTGGGCCGGCATACCGCGACCTGCGATTCGGCCGACGACGACGTCGAGAACGGTCGCGCCGGTGTCGTCGTTCTCGACCGGATCCGGTTCGACCACCGGCTCGACACGGACGTCGTTCTCGACGGGATCGACCATGACGGGATATGCGGTGAACGGCCTCGGACGGATATCGACGCCCTGCGCGGCGGGTGCCCCCGCACTCGAACGTGGCGGAACGTACGGTCCGGACACGTAGGCCGCAGCGAAGCGGACGATCTCGGCCGAATCGCACTTGAGATAGCCGGCACCGGGCTGAGCAGGCAGGTGGTACGCGTCGGGAACACCGAGAACAGAACGTGACTCGTTGGCCGAGAACGTTTTCAGACCGATTCGATAGGACAGATGACTGTCGAGTCCGCGCAGCTTGCCTTCTTCCAGACGCTGACTGGCTAACAACAGATGCATGTGCAACGAACGTCCGAGCCGCCCGATCGCCACGAACAATTCCGCGAATTCCGGTTGCTGACTGAGCAATTCCGAGAACTCGTCGACCACCACGAACAGAGCGGGCAACGGCGCCAGAGCAGCTCCCGCTGCGCGCGCCTTCTCGTAGTCGGACACATTGGCGAAGTTTCCGGCCGAGCGCAGCAACTCCTGTCGACGGTTCATCTCGCCGGCGAGGGCATCACGCATCCGGTCGACCAGAGCCAGGTCCTCGGACAGGTTGGTGATCACGGCCGCAACGTGCGGCGCGGCCTCGAGCCCCGCGAAGGTCGCCCCGCCCTTGAAGTCGACCAGTACCAGGTTCAACTGCTGCGGGGCGTGGGTGGACACCAACCCGAGAACGAGCGTACGCAGAAACTCCGACTTACCCGAACCCGTTGCGCCGATGCACAATCCGTGTGGACCCATGCCGTTCTCGGCAGACTCCTTCAAATCGATCTCGACCGCGCTGCCGTCGGGTGCGACGCCGATGGGTACCCGCAACCGGTCTCGACCGCGACGCACTGTCCACGCTCGATCCGTATCGAGCGCACCGACGTCGGCGATTCCGACGAGGCTGTTCCATCCCGACACTGCGGCCCCGTCGTCGGTGACGGTATCGACAGCGGAGGGCGACGACGGCGCGCGATACGGAGAAAGGCGTCGAGCAACGGCGTGTGCCTCGGTGGTACTCATCGCGTCCGCCACAGCGAAGACCTCGACTGCCGTGCCGCTGACCGCACCGATCGAGCCGTTCTCGACCACCAGCTGGAGCCCGCGACTTGCCGCCAGTCGCGTACACAACCCGGACAGGTCGACGATGGTGACGGAATCGAGGCCGGTGTCGGTGAGGTCGGTCGAACGGTTGGCGACCAGTCCGCCGTCCACCACGATCACCAACTGCGTGACCCCACTGTTCACCGCCCCACGTGCGAAGCGATTCCGCATCGACAGGACGTCCCCCAGCGCGCTCTCGAGCTCGAGGACACTGCCGAAGATCATTCGCGCAGAACCGGCACCGTCTCGCAACACGTCGTGTTGTGTGTGCGGCAGCCACTTGGTCCATTCCCACTGCTCCACGGTGTCGGGGCCGCAGACGACGGCAACCGCGAGGTGGTCCGGTCCGTGAAAGGTACAGAGATAGGCGACCATCGAGCGCACCATCGCACGAGCGGCATCGCGATCCCCGGCTATCGACAGAGCGGCGAATCCCCTCAGCGACACGGCAATCGGCAACTCGGCCACCACCGAGTGTGCTCGCACGAATCGGCGCAGCGACACCGCGGACACCGGTTCCAGCTCTTCCACAGGTCCGGTCTCGGGGGGCACGAGTCGGGTCGCCAAACGCTGATCGCCGAGCCCGACCCGCACGTGGGCGAAGTCGGCGTCCTGAGGCCGACGTTCCCACATACGGTGCGTTCCGGCCGTCGACCACAGAGTGCCCGGATCCGGGTGGCTCCACTCGAGTGCCCTGCGCTGATCTCGCTCGGTGTCGGCGACGTCTCGTCGAAGCTGGTCGAGATACCGCAGATAGTCCTTACGGTCCTCGTTCGCCTCGGCGGTACGTGCTCCCCCGGACTTGCCCCCGCCTGCCAACATGCCCACCATCGACATCAGCATCATGGCTGGGAACATCAACATCATCGGGTTCGCTGCCGCACCGGAAGTGAACATGAGCGCAACCATTCCGACCATGGCGGCGACCATCACCAGCGGCATCAGCTTCATCAGGAGATTGCCGGGTACCGCGCGCGGCACGGGAGGCGGCGGTTGAAGTACGACCTCGCCGCCCGGTGACCGAGGTACTTCCCGGCGCGCGCTGCGAACGAAGCGCACGGTACTCATCGATCAGCCCCCACGGCCGCCCCCACAACTGCATTCGCGGCGACCTCCCCCCGAGGCCGCGTGGACGACAGGCTAACGCATGCACAACCGGAGGGTCCACCGTTGCGTCGAAGCATCGGGATACAGAAATAGAACGGCACCGCATTCGGTTGAACGAAGAATGCGGCTCCGAGGCCGCACATGTTCGACGAACGAAAGGTCGGCTTCCGTGTCCGTACCCCTGTCCATCCTCGATCTCGCACACGTGGGCGAGGGCGAAACAATCCGAGACAGTTTCGACGCCAGCGTGACGCTCGCCCAGCACGCCGAGAACTGGGGTTACCAGCGCATCTGGTACGCCGAACATCACAACATGAAGACGATCGCATCGTCGGCGACGTCGGTGTTGATCGGGCACGTGGCCGCACACACGAAGCGAATTCGACTCGGCTCCGGCGGGATCATGCTTCCCAACCACGCGCCGCTCACCATCGCCGAGCAATTCGGCACGTTGGCCACGTTGTTCCCGGACAGGATCGATCTCGGACTGGGCCGCGCCCCCGGCAGCGACCAGGTGACCATGCGCGCCATGCGCCGCGACCCCGCGTCCTCGGACCGATTCCCCCAGGACGTCCAGGAGCTGCAGGGGTACCTGTCCCAGCAGTCCCTCGTCCCCGGGGTCAGTGCCACGCCGGGTGCCGGCACCGAGGTGCCGCTGTACATCCTCGGATCGTCTCTCTTCGGCGCACAGCTCGCGGCAGCCCTCGGCCTGCCGTACGCATTCGCGTCGCATTTCGCACCCGACGCACTCGAACAGGCCGTGGAGATCTATCGCCGCGACTTCCGTCCGTCGGCGCAGCTGTCCGAACCTCACCTCATCGTGGGCGTCAACGTGATCGCTGCGGACACCGTCGCCGAGGCTCAGGCCCAGTTCCTCCGAACCAAGAGAAGCCGCGTTAGCCTGCTGCTCGGACGGGGTCGCACCTTCACCGACGAGGAAGCCGACATGGTGCTGGAAGCACCCGCGGGGCAACAGATCTCGAAGATGACGAAGTACTCGGCCGTCGGGACGCCCGACATGGTCAGGGAGTACCTCGACCGATTCGCCGAACGCACGGGAGCAGACGAGTTGATCGTCGCCTCGGGCGTCTCCGATCGTCGATCCTGGCTCAGGTCGTTCGAGCTGCTGGCCCAGGTGAGCGAGCTGGTTCCTGCCTGACTGCTGCGAGCAGGTCTCGGCGGAGGCGACGAGCGGTCGAGTGTCGGCGTGATGTCGTAGGGTGTGGACGCACGATGCCCGGGGGGCGGGCATCGACAGTGCACTGCACGCATCCGGGGGGGATATCCATGACACGCGCCGACAGCCGTCCCGCAACGACGAACACACCGTCCGACGCAGCCGAACCGACCATCGCATCGGACCCGGCCCGACGTGCGCAGGGGCTGCGTGCCGTCTTCGCCCAGGACGTGTGCCGGGTGACGGTGTCGGCGAGGTCGACCCAGGTTGATATGGCACTGCCCGTGGACGTTCCGGTGTCGCTGTTGATTCCGGGGATCGTCGACATGATCGCGTCACGAGCGGAGCCTGCGGAAGGACCGGGTCCGGTCGGGAGCCGGACCGCGGACTCCGGATCCGACGGGTTGTCGGGGGCCTGGACGCTGTCCCGTATCGGACGCCCGCCGCTACCGTCGACGTCCACACTGTCGGAACTGGGCGTACGTGACGGCGACCTGCTCGTGTTGGGTGTCGCCGAGCGTCCGACACCGACTCCGTTGTTCGACGATCTCATGGATGCCGTGGCCCGTTCCGGCACCGACGACGTTGCTCAGTGGACCGCGCGTACTGCACGCACGGTCGGTTCGATCATCACGGGCTCGACGGTGCTGCTCGCCTGCGGAATCGTTCTGAGTGACCCGGTTCGATCCGGTGCCGAGAACACGAGCAGCCCGGTCGAGGCAGTCGCCGCGGTCACGGCCGCGGTCCTGTTCGCCGTTGCGGGGATGATCCTCGGCCGGCTGTACGAGCAGGTGGCCGTCGCGGTGCTTTTCGGGGGATGCGCGTCGGCGCTGATGTTCACCGGTGGAACTCTGTTCGTGCCCGGCCAGTTCGGGGCAGCTCACGTGATGTTGGGTTCGGCCATGGCAGGCTCGATCGCGCTGTTGTCTCTGCGAATCGGCGGTGCCGGGCTCGCCGTGTTCACCGGGTCGATCGTGCTGGCAGTGTCGGCGTTCGCCGCGGCGGTCTGCGCGTTGTTCACCGTGATGACGCCGGCGGCCATCGGTACCGTCGCAGCACTGGTAGGTCTGACCGGAATCGCCGTGTCGGCCCGACTGTCGATGATGCAGGCGCGGCTTCCGTTGCCTCCGGTTCCCACCGCCGGTGCCCCACTGGACACCCCCCAGGAGGCGGAGCTCGATTCGATGTCGTTCGCAGATCTGCAGGTGGCAGCCACGCGCGCACGGAGCTACCTGACGGGATTGCTCACGGCGTTCACGATCGTGGTGGTGATGGGAGTACTCGCTGCGGCGGCGAGCGACACCGCGACCGGTTCCGGGTGGCCCGGCATCGCCCTCGCCGCACTGTGCGCGCTGGTGCTACTTCTGCGCGGACGCACGTATGCCGTTGTGACACATGCCGTCCCACTCGTCGGTGGTGGTGCGGTCGTCCTGTTCTCGCTCTCGGTCGGGGCAGTGATCACATTTCCGGACCGTGCACTCGAGTTGTTCGGCGCGGCGTTGGCCGCCGCCGTCGTCGCATCCGTGTTCGGAGCCCTGGTTCCGACCCGCAACTATTCGCCGGTGATGCGGCGATCGGCCGAACTGGTGGAATACGCCGCGATCGCCCTCGTCATTCCGATCGCAGTATGGGTGTGCGGTCTGTACAGCGTCGTCCGCGGACTGTGACCGCGCGCCGGCGTCGTGCGCACACCGTTGCCGCGCTCACTGTCCTGACCCTCACTTACGAAGCACTGATGGGACCGTCCTTCGCGCACGCCGAACGCCCGCTCATCGATCCGGTGCAACTGCCACCGCCCAGCCCTCCCGCGCCTTTGGAACCGACCGAGCAGAAGAACGCGTGCGCCGTCCCCTCCGAAACGATCGACGCCCAGGAAATTCCGACGGCGCAGCAAGCACTCGACTTCGCGTCCGTGTGGCCGATCACTCGCGGAGCCGGTCAACTGATTGCCGTCATCGATACGGGCGTCACGCCTCACCCACGTCTGCCGGGTCTGATTCCTGGGGGCGACTACGTCGGCACCGCCGACGGATTGTTCGACTGTGACGCGCACGGCACGATGGTGGCCGGTCTCATCGCCGCGCAGACGGCCTCGGGCAGCGGTTTCGCCGGCGGCGCTCCGGACGCCCGCATCCTGTCGATCCGTCAGTCCAGCAACGTGTTTCAAGTCGTGGACAACAGGACCGACCAGGAGAAGTCGACCGAACCCGAGAACGCTGCCGGGTACGGAAACGTACGGACGATGGCCATGGCAATCCGGACGGCGGCCGACGCAGGCGCATCGGTCATCAACATCTCCGAAGTGGCGTGCGTACCGGCCGGCGCAGGCGTCGCCGACGGCCCACTCGGCGCAGCAGTGCAGTACGCCGTTCGCGAGAGAAACGTCGTCGTCGTCGCCGCGGCGGGCAACTTCGGGAGCGACGCGTGCAGGGCACAGAACCCCATGCCCGACCCGGTCCGGCCCGAGGCGGACCCGTGGGAAGGGTTTGCGACCATCGCGACACCTGCCTGGTTCGACGACGTGTTGACCGTCGGTTCGGTCGAGTCGGACGGTTCGCCGTCGTCGTTCAGCCTGGCCGGACCATGGGTGGACGTGGCTGCTCCGGGCTCCAACATGACGTCGCTGTCGCCGGCGGGCAACGGCCTGGCCAACGGCATTCGGGGCACCGACGGCGTAGTACCGATGACCGGAACCAGTTTCGCCGCACCGCTCGTCGCTGCGACAGCGGCACTGGTGCGGGCGTACAGGCCCGATCTGTCCGCTCTCCAAGTGATCGACCGCATCGAGCGAACAGCTCATGCGGCGGCCGACGGATGGAATCCGTCGGTCGGCCACGGAGTCGTCGATCCACTCGCTGCGGTGACCGACGTCGTGACACCGACGCAGCGAACCGTCCCCGCAGATGCGGTCGCGATCGGTGCGCCGCTCCCACCGCCCGCCGCCGATCATCGGCCACGCGATGCGGCGGTGACCGGGTCGGTGGTGGTCGCGGTGATTCTGGGTCTCGGAACGGCAGTCTCCATTCCCCTGCGCCGACGGCTGTGATCGGCCCGCCCACTCGCCGGGACTACTTGGACGGAAGCGCGGCTGCCTGCGGGTCCGCCGCGACCCCGTCGTGCATGGTCAGCGCCTGACCACGCCCCAGAGTCGGCCCGCTGCCCAGCAACTGCAGAATCTGCCACGGTGCAGGAGCCGGGAGTCCGAAGCCCAATGCCGACGCTGCATCCGCACCCTCGACTCCGTAGCGAACTCCCGTGTCGGCGACGAAGAAGACGCCGTCCTGACGGGTACTGGCAGTCGAGATACCGGTGCTTCGAACGAATCCGCCGCTACCCGGTGACAGATGGACCTGGTCGACCGAATCACCGCCGCCGTCCGCCTGAGCCAGTTCCACCGGTGAAGCGGTGGTATCGAGTGGCAACGACCGTCCTGCGGATTCGACCAGCTGCGCAGTCGGCCCACCGTCGGCGACATCGAGTGGTGACCATGTCAGACACCCGACCGGCCGCCGGCCCGAGTCGACGATGTCGGGAGTCGTCGGCGGGAAGGTCGATACGTCGAGCCCGGACATCGTCTTGGGAGCGTCGGCCAGGACGTCGGGATTGACGGCCGCGATGTCGGGGCTGCCCTGCGAGTCGGCGAACTTGACGAGTAGGGCTGCGGTTTCGCTGATGGCTTGGATGCCGTCCTCGAGCACGACGTAGTACCGAACGTCGCGGCCGGCAACCTTGACCACGGAGCCGACAGGCCGGTTGTCGAACGGGTAGGCGGGGATCTCACCCGCTCGCGCTATGAACGGAGCCGTCACCGCAGGCACCTGCGGTACCGCGTTGAGCAGACCGGCACTGACCGGCGTCGGCGTCGCATCCTCGAGACCCAGCGCGCGAACGACAGCTCTGTCCGCCAGATCGACCGGCGACTTGGTGCCGTCGTGGACGAGATACGCCGAACCGCCCGAAGTCCACAGGAATGCCTCGGATGGGCCGAGCGCAGCCGCGTTCTCGCCGTAGCGGGGCTCCCCCACGATCACTGTCGTCGACGTGACGCCGGCGATCGGATCGACGGTGTCGCACACGGTCCACGACTCGGCCTCGCCGTCCGGGTCGTGCGGCAGCGCCGACGGGGCACCGGGAATTCCGACCAGCGCACCGCGAGGTCGCGACGCCAGTTCCGACTCCTTCACCGTCACAGGGTTGTCGGGCCTTCCCACGATCAACCGCGCCGAAGCCAGGTTCAGCACCGGATGGAACACGCCGTCGACGCTGACGAACATGGCGGCCGACTCCTTACCGACCACGATCGACGCGTCGCCGATCTTGTCCTGAGGCCGAAACAGCGCCAGGGCAGCGCAGCCCGCCAGACCCACGCATGCGACGACGACACCCACCATGAGCGCGCGCGACTGCGACTTCATCGGGTCGTGCAACATCCGCGCGTCGCGCCTGATGAGGGCATGTTCCATTCGTCGGACGAGAAAGCGGTATCCGCCGACCTGCCATTTCGTCGTCGGAGTAGATGCCACGATTCCTCCCCAGGATTGTGCCGACCCGATCCCCCATCGGGTCACGCGACACAGTACAGTTCGTCCGCACCCATCGGCGACCGCGTCGGCGACGATCGATCGGGCTGCAACCTTCGGGGGGAGGGTATGTGATGACGCGTTCGAGGAGACGACGGCGCACGTCGGTCGTGTCGTTCGCCGTGCCAACTGTTCGAGGGTTGTTCGCGGCCGAAATAACTACTGTGACAACAACTCTCGCCCTACTCGCGGCCGACGTTCCCGTCGAGTGGACGCTCACCGCCGCAGCGACGGTGTCGCTCGTACCGTTCGCCGCCTTTCGGCGAACGTCGATCGCCGGCTGGCTGGTCGTCGCTCTGCGCTTCGGATCCGGCCGAGTCCCTGCCGTCGGGGTGACAACAGAACATGTCGACCCCGACGGCCGGCCCGTCGGTGTGCACTGGCAGCGCGATACCGTCACGTGCACCGTGGAGATCATTGCACCGGAACACGACACGACGGTGCTGGCGCGAACGCGAGCCGACACACGACACACGCTGCCCATCGAGGCGTTGACGTCGTGCTTACGGCAACACGACGTCGAGGTTGCCGCAATCGACATCGTCGCGCTCGGGTTTCGAACCGCCGACGGTTCGGTGGCCACCGACGTGTACGAGGGCCTCATCGGCCCGTTGCCCGCCGTCGCGCAGCGGACGGTGTGGGTGTCCGTCACTCTGGACGTACGAGCCAACGCCCGGGCGATGGCAGCGAGGGGCACGGGCCGGACGGGGACGGCCCGAACCGCGGTCGTTGCAGCCCTCCGCATTGCACGCGCCTTGGAGTCTCATGGACTGTCCACACGGCTGTCGACGGCCACAGAACTCCGAGCCGCGGCATTGCACCTGAGCCGGGGTGTCGACACCGACGACCTGACTCAGGTGTGGTCCTACGCTCCATTGCCCGGCGTCGCGAGTACGGGTTACGGAATCGATTGCAGCACAATCACTGTCGAGGATCTTTCGGCCTTGTGGGCGACACCGTCGCTGGGTACGACCATGTCCGTTCACCTGCGCCCCACCGACGAGCCGAGCCGCGTCCGCGTTCGTGCGTCGTGCAGATTCGCTGCGCGAGAGGCAATCTCGAGGCCCGATGTTGCTTCACTGACCTCGATGGCCGGACGTCAACGAGACGGCATTCTCGCTCAATTGCCACTGGCTGTGGCAACACACTCGGCAGTGATGCCGGTCGGAACCCTCTCGACCTCCGCACTGCAGGCCTGGGCGTTCCCGGTGAGTGGTTGCGGCCAACTACTGGGATCGGATACGAACGGAAACGGTGTGGCAGTGCGGATCTTCGGGGCGAACCTGCCGCGGGTCAGCATCGTGGGCGAGCTCTACCTCGCCCAACAGCTTCTGTTCCGAGCCGTGGCGATCGGAGCGCGAGTTGTCGTCAGAACGGACAGACCGCACGCCTGGGGAGCCCTCCGCGACGCCATCGGGGAGCCCGAGCGGTTTCTGGTCGACAGCGACCACACACGGGTGCGGCCCTCGTACGACGTCGTCGTGGTCGACTTCGCAGACGGCTCCATCTCGCTCGATCACCAATATGTCCCCGGCGTCACTGTGATCTCGCTGACCGAGCACGAACCGCCGCATGATCCGGCGGCACCCGGGCCGACCCGACAGAGATTCGCCGCGACACTGTCGATCGTTCAGCCGCGTGCGTCCGGTGACCGTATTCGGGTGCGTTCGGGTCCGATCGACATCGAACTGACGCTGGTCACCATTCCGCAGGAAACGGCGTTCATCGGTCGACCGAGAAGTCTTCGACCCGCCGTCCGAGACTGACAGTGTCAGCCGGGGTACGGGACGCGCGCCCGTGCGCTCGACACTGCGCCGGCCCACCACTCGAGTTGGTCGAGCAATCGCCCCAAGGAGTCGACAGCAGCGGGATCGTCGACGCCACCGGCCTCGTCGAAACGCCGACGCACGCGATGGAGTGATACCGAATCCCGTACCGACACCATGTGTAGCTCTGCGGCGATGAGGCGCAGTTGCTCGGTCGCTCGCACACCACCCGCCAGACCGCCATAGGAAACGAATCCCACTGGCTTGGAACGCCATTCGTACTTCACCGTGTCGAGCGCGGTCTTCAGCGAGCCGGGCACAGCGTGGTTGTATTCGGGAGTGACGAGGACGAACGCGTCGGCCTCGCCCACGATGCGGGTGAAACGTTCGGAGCCCTCGCTCGACGTCAAGCTGTTCGGGAGATCGAAGTCCGCGAGATCGACATCCACAACCGTGAGAGAGTCGCGCGCCGACGCCACGCTGCGTACCCAGGATGCGACGGTGGGGCCCACCCGCCCCGCCCGAACACTGCCGGTGACCACCGCGAGACGAATCGGCTGCATCGTGTCGGCACCGGACCCGGCGCGATCGTCGCTCATCCTTCTCCTCCACAACATTCGTCGCCGACTATTGCCGGTCGAGTCTCCCGGGTGGCAGCATTGCGCGCGGCCAACATGTCGGCGGGTGGATAGTCGACCCGCACCAGGGCAAGTCCGTGGGCCGGGGCCACTGCCACCTCGCTCGCACGTTCTCGACGACCGAGCAGGGAACGTGCCCAGTCGGGGGTTCGTCGTCCTTCACCGACGGCCTGCATCGCCCCGACCAGACTGCGCACCATCGACCAGCAGAACGCATCGGCGCTGACGTACGCGGTCAATCGATCCCCCTCGCGTTCCCAGTCGAAGCGCTGCAGTTCTCGCACCGTCGTGGCACCGTCTCGCCTCTTGCAGAACGCTGCGAAATCGTGCAGTCCGATCAGTGCCTGCGACGCCTCGCGTACCGCGTCCAGATCGATCGGCCGAGGCCAGGACACGACTCCGGCGACATCCAGAGGATCGACGCCGTAGAGCGCTGTGCCGAATCGGTACTCGTAGTGACGGCGATATGCCGAGAACCGAGCGTCGAAGTCGGGCGAGACCCCCGTGATCGCACGAACCCGGACGTCGGCGGGAAGGAAGCGCGCCATTCTTCGAATCAACCGGTCGTGCTCGTCCGGCACACCCACGGCGTCGAAATGTGCAACCTGACCGGTCGCGTGAACTCCGGCGTCGGTTCGACCGGCCACCGTCAGCTCGACCGGTTGACGGAGCACAGTGGAGAAAGCCTCCTCGAGCACGCCGCACACGGTTCGGATACCGGGTTGCCGAGCCCAGCCGGAGAAGTGCGTGCCGTCGTACGAGATGTCGAGCCGGTATCTGGTGGGGACCGACAAAGCGGGCCCGCCATCTCCTGAGGAAATGGCGGGCCCGCTTCGGTCGTGCTCGGAGCTCACAAGGACTAGTCCTTCTTCGCATCCTCGGCCTCGGGGGCGTCCGACGCGTGAGCGTCGTTGTCCTCGATGCCTTCGATGACTGCGTCGGCGTTGGCCACCTCGGCGTCGGTCGCGTCGGCTTCGACAGCCTCGACGACGTTGTCGTCTGCCGTGTCTTCGGCCGGAGCCTCGGTTGCGGCGGGAGCAGCCTTCGATGCCTTCACGCGGCGTGCGCGGTCGGCTTCGTTGGACACCGTCTGCTCGTTGACGAGCTCGATGATGGCCATCGGCGAGTTGTCACCCTTACGGGGGACGGTCTTGATGATGCGCGTGTAGCCACCGTCGCGATCGGCGAAGAAAGGCCCGATCTCGGCGAAGAGCTTGTGCACGACATCTTTGTTGTTGATCGTCTTGAGAACCTCACGACGATGGGCCAGATCACCCTTCTTGGCATGGGTGACGAGCTTCTCGGCGTGGGGACGAAGGCGCTTGGCCTTCGACTCGGTGGTGGTGATGCGGCCGTGCTCGAAGAGTGACGTCGCCAGGTTGGCCAGGATGGCCTTCTGGTGTGACGCCGACCCGCCGAGACGGCGGCCCTTGGTGGGCTTGGGCATGATGAATCTCCTAGTAAGAGCTCCAGCGAGCTGATTACAGCTGTTCTGTCTCGGCGTAGTCCTGCTCGGCGCCTTCGGTATCGCCGAAGGAGCCTGCGTCGGTGTCACTCCACGTGCCGGTGGTGGCGTCGTAGCCAGGCACGGTGCTCGGATCGAACGACGCGGGGCTGTCCTTGAGGGAAAGGCCGAGCGAGTGCAGCTTGACCTTCACCTCGTCGATGGACTTCTGCCCGAAGTTACGGATGTCGAGCAGATCGGACTCGGTACGACCAACCAACTCACCGACGGTGTGAACACCTTCGCGCTTGAGGCAGTTGTAGGAACGAACCGTCAGGTCCAGATCCTCGATGGGGAGTCCGAAGGATGCGATGTGATCGGCCTCGGCGGGCGAGGGTCCGATCTCGATGCCTTCTGCTTCGACGTTCAGCTCACGGGCGAGGCCGAAGAGCTCAACCAGGGTCTTGCCCGCCGAAGCGAGCGCGTCCCGCGCGGTGATGGAATTCTTGGTCTCCACGTCGAGAACGAGCCGATCGAAGTCGGTGCGCTGTTCGACGCGGGTGGCCTCCACCTTGTAGGTGACCTTGAGCACGGGCGAGTAGATCGAGTCGACCGGAATACGGCCGATCTCGGCACCCGATGCCTTGTTCTGAACGGCGGGGACGTAGCCGCGACCGCGCTCGACGACGAGCTCGATCTCCAACTTGCCCTTGTCGTTCAGGGTCGCGATGTGCAGATCCGGATTGTTCACCGTGACGCCGGCCGGAGGCACGATGTCGCCTGCGGTGACAGCGCCGGGGCCCTGCTTGCGGACGTACATGGTGACCGGCTCGTCTTCTTCGGAGCTCACCACGAGTCCCTTGAGGTTCAGGATGATGTCGGTGACATCTTCCTTGACTCCGGGAACGGTGGTGAATTCGTGGAGGACGCCGTCGATACGGATGCTGGTGACAGCAGCGCCGGGGATCGACGACAGCAGGGTGCGGCGGAGCGAGTTGCCGAGTGTGTAACCGAAGCCGGGCTCGAGCGGCTCGATGACGAATTTCGAGCGGTTGTCGGCGATGACCTCTTCGGTCAGCGTCGGGCGCTGTGAAATGAGCATTCTGTGTTCCTCCTGTACGGGCGTCCGCTATTTGACGCCCACGTGTGGAGGCGAAGACGCATGTGAGCCTCGCGGGGAGACTCACATGCGTGCTGCGCCTTACTTCGAGTAGTACTCGACGATGAGCTGCTCCTGGAGCGGCACATCGATCTGTGCGCGCTCCGGCACCCGGTGAACCAGGATGCGAAGACGGTTGGGGACGACCTGCAGCCACGGAGCCACCGGACGATCGCCGTAGCTCTCACGAGCGATCTGGATCGGCAGGGTCTGCGCGGACTTCTCGCGGACATCGATGATGTCGTACTGCGAGACGCGGTAGCTGGGGATGTCCACTCGCTTGTTGTTCACGAGGAAGTGGCCATGGGTGACCAGCTGGCGTGCCTGACGACGCGTACGTGCGAGACCCGCACGGTAGACGACGTTGTCGAGGCGAGTCTCGAGGATGGTCAGCAGGTTCTCACCGGTCTTGCCGGCGGCCCTGTTGGCTTCCTTGTAGTACAGACGGAACTGCTTCTCCATGACGCCGTAGGTGAAGCGAGCCTTCTGCTTCTCCTGCAGCTGGAGCAGGTACTCGCTCTCCTTGATCCGCGCGCGGCCGTGCTGGCCGGGCGGGTAGGGACGACGCTCGAACGCCTGGTCGCCTCCGACGAGGTCGACGCGCAGACGACGCGACTTGCGGGTGATAGGACCGGTATAACGTGCCATTTTCTAAACCTTTCCTTCCCGCTAGACCCGACGCCGCTTGGGCGGACGGCAGCCGTTGTGCGGCTGAGGGGTGACATCGGAGATGGTGCCGACCTCGAGGCCTGCGGCCTGAAGTGAGCGGATCGCGGTCTCACGGCCGGAGCCGGGACCCTTGACGAACACGTCGACCTTCTTGACGCCGTGCTCCTGAGCCTTGCGCGCAGCGTTCTCGGCTGCGAGCTGTGCGGCGAACGGAGTCGACTTGCGCGAGCCCTTGAAGCCCACGTGTCCCGAGGACGCCCACGAGATGACGTTTCCGGCGGGGTCGGTGATCGACACGATCGTGTTGTTGAACGTGCTCTTGATGTGCGCAGATCCGTGCGGGACGTTCTTCTTGTCCCTGCGACGCGTCTTCTGCGCCTTCTTCGGACCGGTACCGCGTGCTTTGGGGGGCATTACTTCGCCTTCTTCTTGCCGGCAATGGTGCGCTTGGGTCCCTTACGGGTACGCGCATTGGTCTTGGTGCGCTGTCCACGGACGGGCAGACCACGACGGTGGCGAAGACCCTGGTAGCAGCCGATTTCGATCTTGCGTCGGATGTCGGCCTGCACCTCGCGGCGCAGATCGCCCTCGACCTTGAGGGACTCGTTGATGTAATCGCTGAGCTTGCGCAGATCGTCGTCGCCGAGATCCTTGCTGCGCAGGTCGGGGCTGACGCCCGTTGCTGCGAGAATTTCCTTGGAGCGGGTACGGCCGACGCCGTAGATGTAAGTCAGTGCGATCTCCATGCGCTTTTCGCGCGGCAGATCCACACCTGCGAGACGTGCCATGTGGCATTTCCTTTTCTTGTCCGGAGGTCTGCTCCCAGTCCGTCCCCTGTGTCCTTCTCACCGCTGGGGTGGGAAGCGTCTTTCAACAAACTCAGTGGGGCCCCGGCCTCCGTGCCGGGGGTCTGCCGCAACGCGTGTGTTGCGGTTGGTGCTGGGAGGTCATCTTCTAGCTGTTGCCAAGCCGACGTGCGTGATGCTCGGTGGTTATCCCTGACGCTGCTTGTGACGCAGGTTGTCGCAGATCACCATGACGCGTCCGTTACGACGAATCACCTTGCACTTCTCGCAGATCTTCTTGACGCTCGGCTGAACCTTCACGTCGTTGATCTCCTGTGTGTAGCTCGGACGCGCTGCGAGCAGCGGACCGAGCATGGTTCTCCCCGACCGGACATGGCCGAGGAAGCTCTTACTTGTAGCGGTAAACGATGCGTCCACGCGTGAGGTCGTAGGGCGAAAGCTCTACCACGACGCGATCCTCGGGAAGGATGCGGATGTAGTGCTGACGCATCTTTCCGCTGATGTGGGCGAGTACCTTGTGGCCGTTTTCGAGCTCAATGCGAAACATCGCATTGGGCAGCGGTTCGACAACTCGGCCCTCTACCTCGATAGCACCGTCTTTCTTGGCCATATCCTCCGCGATCCTGGCTCTCACACCTGGTTGATTGCATCTGTTTCCGTTACCGTGATGCCCACTGACCGACTCCTCGGAACCGAGTCGGAGTATCGCCGGAGGGCCGCACAGCCCTCGAGGCATGCGAACATCCGGTACGCAGGGCGCACCGTCGATCTATGTTACCGGCAAAGACAGATCTGGCCAAATGCGCGCGAAGCGGGCACGAAACGCGTCGGATGGCGACGTTAGATTAACTGAGCTAACCTTTCGTCCGCCCGCCATCGTTCAGCCACCGAGCCCGCAAGGTGCCCTCTCGAGTTCCAACCCGTCCGGCCCAGCCGTCTCCGTGATCATTCCCGTACACAACGCCAGAGATGTGCTCGACGAGCAACTACGCGCGCTCGCACACCAGGACTACGACGGCCCGTTCGAGGTCGTCGTCAGCGACAACGGCTCGACCGACGGAGTGCGCGAGTTCGTGGAGGACCACGCACTACGGGCCCACTTGAATCTGAAGTACGTCGATTCGTCCGGCACCCCAGGCGCGTCGCATGCCCGCAATCGCGGAGCGGAAGCAGCCGAGGGCCCGCTGCTGGCCTTCTGCGATGCCGACGACGTCGTACACCCGACATGGCTGCGGCGCATCACCGCCGAACTGAACAGCTACGACCTCGTGGGAACCGGCCTGAGCACCGAGGCGCTGAACTCCGAAGCGACGCGCGCCGCAGTTCCGTTCGCCCCACCTTCGAATCAGGGCAAGTCGCCCTTTCGCCCGTTCGTCATCGGGGCGAGTATGGCGTGCCGCGCGTCGACCTACCGAGATCTCGGCGGGATGTTCGAATTCGTTCATGCGAGCGAGGACATGGAATTCTCCTGGCGCGCACAGCAATCGGGTGCCCGCCTGCACTTCATAGCCGAGCCGCTGGTCGAATATCGTCTGCGTACCGGCTACCGGGACAATTGGAAACAGGCGGGGGCACTCGGATACGGATCGGCCCACGTCCGCGGAATGTATCGGGCTGCCGGATGCCCGCCGTTCCGAATCCGCACAATTTCCGTAGCGCTCCTCGCGCTCGCGGTACGAAACCCATTGCTGCCGACCGCACTGACTCGGATGCCGACTCGCCTCTGGCTGCGCCTGACGGCAGCCCACCTCGGACTCATCCGAGGGGGCCGCCGGTACTCGTCACTCACCTGGTGAGCGTTGACCTGGTAGTTCTAGCGAGGCCGAACCGTCAGGATTCGCGGGCCGTCCTCGGTCACCGCGACCGTGTGTTCCCAGTGCGCCGCGCGTGAACCATCGGTGGTCACCACGGTCCACCCGTCGTCGAGAATGTCGGTCTCGTAGGTACCGAGCGTCAACATCGGTTCGATGGCCAGCGTGGAACCCACCACGAGTTCCGGGCCTTTGCCCGGCGCGCCCTCGTTCGCGAGGAACGGGTCCATATGCATTTCGCGGCCGATTCCGTGGCCGCCGTAACCGTCGACGATTCCGTATTTACGACCGTGAGCATCCTCGGCCGCGTGCGTACCGGACTCGATGGCGTGGGAGATGTCGGTCAGACGATTGCCGGGGATCATCGCTGCGATCCCGGCCTCCATGGAAAGCCTCGTCGCATCGCTCAGCAACGCATCGGCCTCGATGATGTCGCCGACGCCGAACGTCCACGCCGAATCTCCGTGCCAACCGTCCAGAACGGCACCGCAGTCGATGGACACGAGATCCCCGGCGACCAACAACTCGTCCGCCGACGGAATGCCGTGCACCACGCGGTCGTTCACCGAGGAGCAGATGCTGCCGGTGAAACCGTGGTACCCCAGGAAAGAGGGCACCGCACCGGCATCACGGATGACCGCCTCGGCAACTCGGTCGAGTTCGAGCGTCGAGACCCCGGGCTTGGCTGCATCCCGTACGGCGACGAGAGCGGCACCTACCACGGCACCGGCTGCCGCCATCGCGTCGAGCTCACCGGCGCTCTTGAACGGGACAACTTTTCGTTTACGGCCGAACGCCATTACTTGCCGTGGTCCTCGATGGACTTCAGCGCGCGGGCGTTGACTTCGTCCACCTCACCGATCGCATCGACGGTGACCAGCTTGTCGGAGTAGTAGTCCAACAGCGGTGCCGTCTCGTCGCGGTACACCTTGAGCCGATTACGGATGACGTCCTCTTTGTCGTCCTCACGGCCGCGCGACAGCATGCGGTCCACGACGACGTCCTCGTCGACGACAAAGGACAGCACTGCATCGAGATGCGCGTTCAGGTCGGAGAGGATGTCGACCAGAGCTTCGGCCTGGCCGACCGAACGCGGGAAACCGTCGAGAAGGAATCCGTTGACGGCGTCGGGCTCGGCGAGTCGACTGCGCACCATGTCCACGGTGAGTTCGCTCGGCACGAGGTCGCCCGCGTCGAGGTACTTCTTCGCTTCCAATCCGAGCGGGGTCTTCTCGCCGATGTTGGCGCGAAAGAGATCGCCTGTCGAAATGTGTGGCACGCCCAGCTTCTCGGAGAGGAGGACGGCCTGAGTGCCTTTGCCGGCACCGGGGGGACCGAGCAGAACAAGTCTCACTTGAGGAACCCTTCGTAGTTACGCTGCATCAGCTGGCTTTCGATCTGCTTGACGGTGTCGAGGCCCACGCTGACCATGATCAACACGGCGGTACCACCGAACGGAAGGTTTTGAGCTCCGCCCGAACTGCCGATGTCGAGGAACAGGTTGGGAAGCACCGCAATGGTGCCCAGGTACACCGCACCGGGCAGCGTGATGCGACTGAGAACGTAGTTGAGGTAATCGGCTGTCGGCTTACCCGGTCGGATGCCCGGGATGAATCCACCGAACTTCTTCATCTCGTCGGCCCGCTCTTCGGGGTTGAACGTGATCGCCACGTAGAAGTACGTGAAGAAGACGATCAGCCCGAAGAAGATAGCGATGTACACCGGGTTCGCCGGGTTCACCAGATACTCGTTGATGATCCGCTGCCACCAGCTCGGATCGGTTGCGGTGCTGGCGGACGTGAGCTGGGCGATGAGATTTGGTAGGTAGAGGAGCGAGGACGCGAAGATCACCGGGATGACGCCGGCCTGGTTGACCTTGAGCGGCAGATACGTGGACGAGCCGCCGTACATCTTCCGGCCGACCATGCGCTTGGCGTACTGGACCGGGATTCGGCGCTGACCCTGCTCGACGAAGACCACACCGGTGATGATGAGGAACGCTGCGAAGCAGACGAACCCGAAGACCAACCCGCCGCGGCTCTCCAGAATCGAGTTGCCCTCGGACGGGATGCGCGAGGCAATTCCGGCGAAGATCAGCAGCGACATTCCGTTGCCGACACCGCGCTCGGTGATGACCTCGCCGAACCACATCACGACGGCTGCGCCTGCAGTCATGACCAGCACGATGATGACGAGCCCGAAGATGGACTGGTCGGCGATGATGTCCTGCTGACATCCCTGGAGCAACTGGCCGCGCGAAGCGAGGGCCACCAGGCCGGTCGCCTGCAGGATGGCCAGTGCGATCGACAGGTAACGCGTGTACTGCGTCATCTTGGCCTGGCCCGACTGTCCCTCCTTGCGGAGTTCCTCGAACTTGGGGATGACGACGGTGAGCAGCTGCACGATGATGCTGGCGGTGATGTACGGCATGATGCCGATCGCGAACACCGAGAGCTGGAGGAGCGCTCCACCGGAGAACAAGTTGATCAACGAGTAGATGCCCGCCGAATCTCCACCGGAGACCTGGTCGATGCATGCTCGGACATTGGCGTAGTCGACACCCGGCGACGGCAGTGTTGCACCGAAGCGATACAGGGCCACCAGACCGAGCGTGAAGAGGATCTTCCGTCTCAGGTCAGGAGTCCTGAGGGCCGACACGAAGGCGGAAAGCAAAGATCCTCCTGGCACGACTGCGTTGACGCCGCGAGTGCTTCGTCGGGAGCGACTGATGCTCCCGTGAGCCTCACGAGCATGGACTGCGGACGACATGCGTCGACCGCATCGATACGAACTTCTCTGAACTCTAGAACTCTAACAGTGCGCATCGAACGGACCGACGGTCAGTGTTGGACCCTGGCCGATCGGTCGACACACACGACATTCCCTGTAGGCAACGATGGCCGCAGCTCAGCTCCGAGAGCTGTGGCTGCGGCCATCGTCACGAACTGCTGCTCGACGCGCTGCTACTCAGCACATCGAAGCAATGCTCATACCTCGGTTGCAGAACCGCCGGCAGCGGCGATCTTTTCCTTGGCGGAGCCCGTGAACTTGTTGGCCGAGATATCGACCTTCACGGTGAGGTTTCCGTCTCCGAGAACCTTGACGAGCTCGTTCTTGCGAACAGCTCCCTTGGCGATCAGCTCGGGGATACCGATCTGACCACCCTCGGGGAACAGGCGCTCGATGTCGCGCAGGTTCACGACCTGGAACACGACACGGTTGCGGTTGGTGAAGCCCTTGAGCTTCGGGAGCCGCATGTGGAGGGGCATCTGGCCACCCTCGAAGCGTGCCGGCACGTTCTTGCGTGCGCCGGTTCCCTTGGTACCGCGACCTGCGGTCTTGCCGCGCTTGCCACCTTCACCACGGCCGACGCGAATCTTCGTCGACTTGGATCCGGCTGCGGGGCGCAGGTGGTGCAGTTTGATGGTCATGGTTAGACCTCCTCAACAGTTACGAGGTGGCGCACCGTGTTGACCAGTCCGCGGTTCTGCGGGTTGTCCTCGCGGACGACCGTCTGGCGGATGCCCTTGAGCCCGAGAGTACGCAGGCTGTCACGCTGGTTCGCCTTCTGGCCGATGGTGCTCTTGATCTGAGTGACCTTCAGCTGAGCCATTACTTCACCGCTCCTGCCTGTGCGCGTGCGCGCAGCATTCCGGCGGGTGCAACCTCTTCGAGGGTCAGGCCGCGGCGAGCCGCAACTTCCTCGGGACGCTGCAGACCCTTGAGGGCTGCGACGGTCGCGTGCACGACGTTGATGGCGTTGTCGCTACCGAGCGACTTCGACAGCACGTCGTGGACACCGGCGCACTCCAAAACTGCGCGAACAGCACCACCGGCGATGACGCCGGTACCGGCGCTGGCCGGACGCAACATGACGACGCCGGCAGCGGCTTCGCCCTGGATGGGGTGGGTGATGGTGCCGGCGATCATCGGGACGCGGAAGAAGCTCTTGCGAGCCTCCTCGACACCCTTCTGGATGGCCGCGGGAACTTCCTTGGCCTTGCCGTAGCCGACGCCGACCAGTCCGTTGCCGTCACCGACGATGACGAGGGCGGTGAAGCTGAAGCGTCGACCACCCTTGACCACCTTGGAGACGCGGTTGATCGTGACGACCTTCTCGATGAAGTTCGACTTGTCCGCAGCGTTGCCGCCACGGCCGTTGTCACGACGATCGCGACCGCCACCACCGCGGTTGTCGCCGCGCTGGTTGTTGTCGCCACCTGCGTTGGGGCCACTGTTCTGTCCGGCGGGGCCGCTTCCGCCGTCACGCCGTTGACGTCCCGGCATCAGGCTGTCCTTCCGTTGTCAGTCATTGTCATCATCAGAACGTCAACCCGCCTTCGCGGGCAGCGTCTGCGAGTGCCGCGATGCGGCCGCTGTAGTTGTTGCCGCCGCGGTCGAACACGACTGCCTCGACGCCGGCTGCCTTCGCACGGCTGGCGATGAGCTCGCCGACCTTCGCGCTGACGGCCTTCTTGTCGCCCTCGAGTGCGCGCACATCGGCTTCGATGCTCGACGCGCTGGCCAGCGTGTGGCCCGCCAGGTCGTCGATCAACTGCACGTGGATGTGACGCGAGGACCGGTTGACGACCAAGCGCGGACGCTCGGGCGTTCCGGAGATCTTCTTGCGAAGGCGGAAGTGACGACGTGCCTTCGACAGGCGACGCTTCGTCGAGACGTCGGTGCCGCGCGGTGTGCGCTTGACGACGTTCGCCTTGTCTGCTGTTTGCTGGCTCATATCACTTACCCGTCTTTCCGACCTTGCGGCGGATCACTTCACCCTCGTAGCGGATGCCCTTGCCCTTGTACGGGTCCGGACGCCGCAGACGACGAATGTTGGCAGAGATCTGACCGACCTTCTGCTTGTCGATGCCGACAACGGTGAATCGCGTGGGCGACTCGACCGTGAACGTGATGCCCTCGGGTGCTTCGATCAGCACGGGATGGCTGTAACCGAGTGCGAACTCGAGGTCCTTGCCCTTGAGTACGACGCGGTAACCGACGCCGTGAATCTCCATCTTGGTGGTGTAACCGTTGGTGACACCGGTGATGAGGTTCGCGACGAGAGTGCGCGAGAGACCATGCAGCGAGCGGCTCTTACGCTCGTCGTCGGGCCGAGTGACGGCGATGGTGCCGTCGTCGGCGCGGGCGATCTTGATGGGCTCGGCGACTGTCAGGCTCAGGGCACCCTTGGGGCCCTTGACCGCAACGTCCTGGCCGTCGATGGTGATATCGACGCCAGCGGGGACTGCGACCGGCAATTTTCCAATACGTGACATGGTGTGGCCTCCCCTACCAGACGTAGGCGAGGACTTCTCCGCCCACACCCTGCTTGGCAGCCTGACGCTCCGTGAGCAGACCGGTGGACGTGGAGATGATCGCCACGCCCAGGCCGCCGAGAACCTTGGGCAGATTGGTGGATTTTGCGTACACCCGGAGACCGGGCTTGGAGACGCGTCGCACGCCGGCGAGGCTGCGCTCACGGCTCGGGCCGTACTTCAGATCGACGATGAGGGTCTTGCCCACCTCGGCGTCTTCCGTGCGGTAATCGGAGATGTAGCCCTCGCGCTTGAGGATCTCGGCGATGTTCGCCTTGAGCTTCGAGTGGGGAAGCTTCACCTCGTCGTGGTACGCCGAGTTGGCGTTGCGCAGACGGGTCAAGAAGTCTGCAATTGGATCGGTCATCGTCATGGTGTGACCTGTGCACCTTTCTCGCAGCGGTTCCCATGCAGCACGCGCGGGCTGGTGCCTTCCGGTTCCGGAGAACCCATCGGGCCTGGCTCGTCACATCGTGGGCCTACAGCGAAGTGAACATGTCCTGACCGACTGTTGCCGGTCAGGGGTTGCGCTCCAAGCAATGCATCGCTGCACTGCCAGGTGTTACGAGCTTCCGCATGTTCAATGCTGACGTGCGGAGAACTCGAGGTTGCGTTTGTTGTATTGCAAGGACTCGCGTGCAGGCACGACGAAGCCCGGGCAACCGCTCTAGTGTAGGGAACCGGGTGCCATTCTCAAAATCGATCGTGGTAGTGCTCCAGGGGCACGCTGCCGGTGCGAGGCGGCAAACACGACCGCGTTCGTCGGTTCGGTGCAGTAGCCTTCCGACATCATTCCATCGCTCCGGGGGGTTCGATGCATTCGATTGGTTTTTTCGAAACGGTCGGCGTCCGGCCGTGGCCGGGTCCGTCCCGGAAGACGCTGTGAGAGCCGATCCGGACCGCATACGTCGAGCCGCAGCCCGAATATCCGGTCTCGCCGATGCGCTGTGGGACGACATCGACCTCATCCGCCGTGACGCCGACGAGTTGATGGATTCCTCCTGGACGGGCAACGCGGCCGATTCCCACGCAGTTCTGTGGGCGGAATGGGTCGATTCGGCTCGGAAGATGTGTGGCGCGCTGACCGAGGACGCTGTGCTGCTCGATCGCGTTGCAATCGACTACACCGCAGCGGACAAGAAGATCGACGCGCACGTGATGGATTCCGGCCTGCGGTTGGACCGTTGATGGCACGCTATGTCGCCGACGTCGAGCGGATTCTCGCTCTTGTCGATCGCGCGCATGTAGTTGGAGCCACGATCGAATCCGCGATCGCCGATGTCGAGCGCGAGGTGAACGATCTCGGCATCGAATGGGAGGGCGAAGCGGCCGAGGCGCACCGCTCGAAGCACGAGCTACTCCGGCAGGAACTGAACGATATGCGAACCGCGCTCGCCCAACTCGGCACGCTGGCACGAGGCGCCCATGATCGCTACCGCGCAGCCGTGGACCACAACAAGCGAATGTGGCCCTGATGGCCCCGATCAGCGTCGACCCGGACATCCTTGCCGATGCGGCTTCCCGGTACGGCAGCGCCAAGACCATATCGAGCGGCGCGATGGCGGAACTCGCCGCGGAACTCGACCGCAACTGGGGCTGCGCAGGCACCGACAACGCCGGAAAGTCTTGGGCCGACAGTTACGATTCCGCGGCATTCGACGCGGTTTCCACAGGAACCGACATCACGAATGCGTTCGGCAAACTTCACGATCTGCTGGCGGCAACCGGCATCAACCACGCCAACGCGGAGAATGCGAACACCGTTCCGCCGCCCCCACCGCTACCCACTCCCCCACAACTTCCTCATACGGATACACCGCGCTTCAACGGTTCCTACGGCGGCGACACCGACGCTCCGATGGGGTGGGGCCTGATCACGCGATGGCTGCAGGGCCACATGTGGCCCAACGGCGATCCGGACAAGTTGCGGGGTCTCGGAAGCGCGTGGCGCACCGCCGCCGAGGAGCTACGCCGAGCGAGCGACGAAACGAACTCCGCATGGACCGGCATCGAGGAACTTGCCTCCGACGAATTGCCGCAGGTCCTCGCCCAGATGGACGGCGTCTTCATCGCTGCGCACAACGTCGCCGACCAATTCGACATTCTCGCGAGCGCTTGCGGCGAATGGGCCACCACCATTCAGGAGGCTCACCAGAGCGTCATCGATATCGTGGGGACGGCCATCGTTGCCGGCACGATCGCCGGTGCAGTTGCCGGCTTCTTCACACTCGGTGTGGGAACGGTCGCCGTCACGGGCGCAACGGGCAGCGTCATTGCCGGAAGTGTCATCGCCGTCCTCACCGGAGTGGAAGCGGCGTCGGCAATTGCCGTCGGTGTCACTGTGGCAACCGGGGCGGCGGCCATCGGAATCGCATCGGACGTGCAACCGCTCCTCGAAGCGAGTCCGACGACATTCCACGCAAACACTGGTGGAGGAAATTGGCACTACCATCCCGCGCCCCGGGGCGGTCTGCCAGGCTTTCCAAACGCCACACGAGGAAAACCGCTCAACCGCAGAACGCGGTGGACTGACGACAAAGGGAACATCTACGAATGGGATAGCCAGCACGGCGCAGTCGAGAAATACAGCAAGAACGGCAAGCACTTAGGCGAATTCGATCCGAATACCGGAGCACAAACCAAGCCCCCAGATCCCACTAGAAAGCCTGGTCGATGACCAACCAAGGCCCGACATCCTGGCAACTCGAACCTGACACGACGCCGGTTCACGACCGCTCGAGAATAAGGCAGCACGGTCTGACTACTACCAACAAGGAGAAGACAATGTGGTACTTGGAATCATACGATAACCAAACCGATTTGATCGCGGACAGCTATCTCCTGACTGCTATCACCGGAGACGAAATCAGAGAACTGATTGACGTCGATGAAAGTGAACTTCCACTCGAAATGGGACCGTACCCAGTCGCATTGGCCGACGTGCCGAAGTTCGCCAAGTACATCGAGGGCGATTTCAGAGTCAGCTCCGATAATGAATACTTCATCGGCTTGTTCACCGACTGAGGAATGGGAAATTCGATACGTGGGTGGTGAACTACCTGAGACTGGAGCACACGTGATACCAGAATCTATTCGACTGATCAAGCGATTGCCGGTCACACGGAGCGCGCTTGTCCTCACTAACTTCTGAAAACTAAGATGTGGCACCTAGAGAAATTCGATAAGACTACCCAACTCCTTATGGGCGAACATGTCCTTCACGACATGTCAGCCGCGGTAGTCGGGAGGATTCTCGGAATAGCAGATGACGAGAACGAACTTCCCATTGGGATTCGTCAACACGACGTTCCGCTGTCCAAGGCGTCAGAGTTTGCAGCGTTCCTGAACGAGGACTTCACTCTGGACGAGAAATGCGAGTACAAAGTTGGCTATTCTTCAGATTGACGATCACCAACAACACGTCCTGCAGCGTAGACCTCGGTATCGTTATCGCTCTGGTCGGATCTCAATCTCAGTGTCCGCACCTCAGCGATGAACGTCCACCGGACGATCGGCCACATCGGACAGGCAACAGAAGATATCGATTCGTATGCACTTACCGACATGGGGTCCGAATGCACACGAGGAACGGGCACCGCCTCGACAAGTTCGACCCAGTCACCGGCGATATGACAAAAGCGCCGGTGCCCGGCCGAAAACCACGGAGATGACAAATGTGGTACCTGGACGCGTACGAGAAAAAATCTGAGCTTCTTACCAAGAGCTACCCGCTTCGGGGTGTTACCACCACGATCATAAAAGAGTTGATCGAAGTAGACGAAGGATACGGACCAGTTGAAGCCGCAATGCACGAGGTTGCGCCCACGGATTTGGCAAAATTTGCGAAATATATTGATGGCGAGCTTTCGATCGACTTCAGCTGCAGCTATTTCGTAGGCCTCTTCGCAGACTGAATCCAAGGAGAAGGCGCGCCACGACGCGGCGGCCTGGAGGTTCAGATAAGAGCCTCGGGCACGTTCCAACCCTGTTCCAATGTCGTCCGTGAGACTCACGCCGCGTCGACGCCGCTCTGGACTCCACCGCAGAGACGATGAAGCGCGGGCAACCGCTCAGTTCGGCGCGGCACGCGCGCAGCCAAGCCATTCCGCAATCCGCAGACCCAGTTGGACACCCGAACTCCCACTTCTTCGCTAACGTCGGACCATGACGGACTCGAAGGCAGTCGACATCGACCACCTCACCCACACTCTGCGCGACCGCAACATCGCGGGGGTGACCATCGGCTGGGTCGACAACAACGGGATTGTCCGATCACGCACCGTGCCCACCGCAGAATTGACTGCAGTCGCACGTCGCGGAGTCGGAGTCACCGCGGTGTTCGCGGTATTCGATTCGCATGACGGGATCACATTCGCCCACGAAGGACTGTCGACGCCGTCCGGCGATGTGCGGTTGATTCCGGTGATCGAGACCGCGTCGAGCGTGGTCGCCCTGTCCGGACAGCCGGGGCTGGCCTGGGCGCACGGACGACAGGTCTCGGCGGACGGCACACCGTGGCCCTACGATCAGCGCTCAGTTCTCGAGCGGCAGGTGCAGAAGGCGTCCGATGCCGGTTTCGAGGTACGGGCCGGATTCGAAATCGAGTTCGCCCTGACTCGCGAGTCGGACGGACTGTCCGCTCATCGCGGACCTGCCTACTCGGCGAACGCACTCCGCGATGTCGATCAATTCGTAGTACTGCTGCTCGAGGCGCTGTCTGCGAATGGCCTCGACATCGGGCAGATTCATGCCGAGTACGGCGGCTCCCAGCTGGAGATAGCATTGAGTCCACTCGATCCACTTGCTGCGGCCGACGCGCAGGTACTCGCGCGGCAGACCATCCACTCAGCGGCCAAAGCCCAGGGCCTGAGGGCAAGCTTCGCTCCCCTGCCCTCGTCGAGCAGTGCGGGTAACGGATGGCACCTACACACATCACTGGTTCGCGACGGTCACAACGCTCTGACCGGCGACGGAGAGTACAGACTGTCCGACACCGGGCAGGCGTACATCGCGGGCCTCGTTCGAGAACTCCCGGGACTCACTGCCATCACGGCACCGAGTTCGGGGTCACTGCTGCGTCGTCGACCGGGGTACTGGGCAGGTGCCTTCGGATTCTGGGGCGTCGAGAACCGCGAGGCTGCAGTGCGACTCGTACCGGCCACGCCCCTTCTCGGCCCGGAACACACCAACGTCGAATTGAAGGCGTGCGACGCGTCCGCCAATCCGTATCTAGCGCTGGCCGTCACGATCGCGGCCGGTCTGGCGGGAGTGGCGGATTCGGCGCAGTTGCCGTCTCCGGTCCAGGAGGACGTAGGAGGTTGGGACGATGCTCGTCGGGATGCCGCGGGGATCTCCCCACTCGCGACGACCCACGCGCAACAGCGCGAAGACCTCCTGTCGTCCGCACTGGTCCGAGACGTGTTGGGCATGGAACTTCTGGGCGCGTTCGTCGCCTGCCGGGACGCCGATGCCACGTGGGCGGAGAGCCATACCGAGGACGAACTGCTCGAATCGCTGCGCTGGATCTACTGACGTGTTGCGACGGTTTGTCGGGGCAACCACAATCGTCTCGGCCCTCGATCATGCTCTGCCACAACCGGATCAACTCTGCGGACCGTTCTCGGCATCGGTTGCGCTGACGGCCGTCATGGGCGACGACGCACCGGGCGTAACGGCACTCGCGGTCGCGTCGAGGTCCGCGATCTGGCCGGGTGCAATCGACTCGGCCCGTCCTCCCGGAACCCCCCGAATCACCGACGGGTGGGATCTACTGCCGAGAGCCGCATCGATCGACGCAGCCGGGACCACGGCAGCAGGTCTCACGGAGGGCATCGAGACCGCGACCGATCACCGCGTCGCCGTGGTTCCCATCGTGGGGCCCTCCGTCGAGCGATTGCGTCTACTACTCGACCGTCTTGCCGACAGGCCTTTCCGCTTCGCATCGTTGGCGAATGTACATACTGCAGAGTTGACCGACTTCGACTGGAACGTAGGACATTTCGTGACCGTCTGGGGATTCGATCCAGTCGAGGACGTAGTGGCGATTGCCGACACCTACCGGGAACTCGGAGACCCGGACATGCCGCCTGGATGTAGAACCGTCTCCACCGATGCCCTCGCGTCGGCGATGTCCGAGCGTGGCCTGCTGCTGCTCGTCGACAGCCAGGATCATCATGCGGCGGTGGATCTGGTCCGCTCTCTGGATCTACGACACGACGTGTGGTCGGTGTGAAAGTCAGGACCTGAGCAACGCAAAATGGGCGTGGGTTCCTTTCGGAACCCACGCCCATCAGCGTGGTGTGGTGAAGCCCGGAGGCTTCAGATCACCAGGAGCTCTTGCGAACTCCGGGAAGCTCTCCGGCGTGTGCCATCTCGCGCACGCAGATACGGCAGAGGCCGAACTTGCGGAACACGGAATGGGGACGGCCGCAGCGGTTGCAGCGAGTGTATGCACGCACCGCGAACTTCGGCTTCTTGTTGGCCTTGTTGACCAATGCCTTCTTCGCCATGGACTCAGTTCTCCTTGAACGGGAAGCCGAGGTGCTTGAGCAGCGCGCGGCCTTCTTCGTTGTTGGTTGCGGTGGTTACTACGGTGATGTCCATGCCGCGCGGACGGTCGATCTTGTCCACGTCGATCTCGTGGAACATCGACTGCTCGTTGAGGCCGAACGTGTAGTTTCCGTTGCCGTCGAACTGCGTGCCCGAGAGGCCGCGGAAGTCCCTGATTCGGGGAAGGGCAATGGAAACCAGACGGTCGAGGAACTCCCACATGCGGTCGCCACGGAGGGTGACGCGTGCGCCGATGGGCATTCCTTCGCGCAGCTTGAACTGTGCGATGGACTTGCGAGCCTTGCGGATCTCCGGCTTCTGGCCGGTGATGGCAGCGAGGTCTGCAACTGCGCCGTTGATCAGCTTGGCGTCACGGGCGGCGTCGCCGACACCCATGTTGACGACGACCTTGACGATGCCGGGGATCTGCATGACGTTCTCGTATGCAAACTCGGTGTTCAGGGCGTCTTTGATCTCAGCGCGGTAGCGCGCCTTGAGGCGGGGCTGTTCGCCCGCGATGTTCTCGGTGGTAGTCATCTCAGATGTCCTTCCCGTTCTTGCGGGAAACACGAACGCGCTTGCCGGATTCTTCGTCGGTCCGGTAGCCCACGCGAGTGGGGTTTCCGTCCGAGTCGACAACTGCGACGTTCGATACGTGGATCGGGGCTTCCTGAGTGACGATGCCACCCGAGGATGCGCCGCGCTGGTTGGCAGAGACCGCGGTGTGCTTCTTGATGCGGTTCACGCCTTCGACCAGAACCTTGGAGTCAGCGGGGTAGGCCTGAATGACCTTGCCCTTGGCACCCTTGTCCTTGCCTGCGATCACGAGAACGGTGTCGCCCTTGTGCACCTTCATTTACAGCACCTCCGGGGCGAGCGAGACGATCTTCATGAACTTCTTCTCACGCAGCTCGCGGCCGACCGGGCCGAAGATGCGGGTTCCACGGGGGTCGTGGTCCGGCTTGATCAGCACCGCAGCGTTCTCGTCGAAACGGATGTACGAGCCATCCGGACGGCGACGCTCCTTGACGGTGCGGACGATGACGGCCTTGACGACCTCACCCTTCTTGATGTTTCCACCGGGAATGGCGTCTTTCACCGTAGCTACGATGATGTCGCCGATTCCGGCGTAGCGACGTGACGAACCACCGAGAACGCGGATGCAAAGGATTTCCTTCGCGCCCGTGTTATCAGCGACGCGTACTCGCGACTCCTGCTGAATCACTAACTTCTCCTTGACCTGGATGTACGTACGTGCCGGATTTCCGTCCCGACACGCGCGGTCGGCTGCCGAGAGCGGGCGCACGAAGACACACCGCTGCCACAGGCAACCGGTCAAGTGTAGGGGAACGCCGATGCCAGAGCCAAATCGCCGTCACGGAGACGTGCTCGCCCCCTACGTGTCGGACCTTGTCGGTACGGTTCGGAGATGGGGCAACAGGGGTGGGCGGGGAGCAGCTGTGACCGGGAACGGTGAGACCGCAGGCTGGTGGTCGAGTCTTCCCGCAGATCGAGTGACTCGACTTCGCGGGGCGTCCGAACGCGAGCTCGCCGAATCCGCGAACCCGCTCCCCGCCGACGCACCTGCGATCGTCTTCTTCACTGTCGACGAGCCGGCATCTCGTCGTTCGGCAGACCTGGTCGAGATGGTGGTCACGTCGCTGGAGACCGCAGCGGTCCACTCGACCGCGCTGTGGCTCCCCGAGTTCGAGCACAACGCAGGGACCTCCACGTTGGAGCGGCGTGCCGCTCGCACGTCCGCCGTTCGCCTGGCTGCCGACTCGGCACACTTCGGCCCCTACATAGCGGCTCTGGCCGAGTCGGCCTCCTCGGGACGGCCGATACGCCGGGCGGTGTTCACCGTCGAGACCCGCGCGGCAGGTTCGGCGCGAGCTCTCGCGGCAGCTCACGGCCGCGACGTTGTCGCTCTCGTGCTGGTCGTACCCGACGCCGTGGACGCCGACTTCGTGTCGACCGCAGCGGAATGGCTGTGTGCTCACGCACGGGCGGGCGTGTGGCTCACCGGCGGTGGCTCGTCGAGGATGGACAGATTCCCGTCCGTATCGGTGCGCGCACCCGAAGTGCCTGCCGGCGTCAGCACTGTCCTCGATCGCTTCCGGCCGTTGAGCTATCCGCCGATCGCCGGGCACCCACACCCGGCGAGCGGTCCGGAGAAGCGCCTGTACAGAGCGCTGGACCAGCACGAATGGGCCACCGGTCGAGAGCACAATCGCTCGATTCGGCTCGGCGAACTCAGCCGTCCGTTCACAGTCGACGTACTGTGGCGCACCGAGAGAGTCATCGTGGAAATCGACGGCGACGAGCACCGTGCCGCCCAGCGCTTCGCCGAGGACCGCGTGCGCGACAACCAGCTGCAGACACACGGGTACATGGTGTTGCGGTTCACCAACGCTCAGGTGATCGACGACCCGCACCGCGCTGTGGCTACCATCCGCGAGGCAGTATCGAGAAGACGATCGAAGGGGGATCCTCGATGAGTACCGAAGACCTGAACGGCACCGAAGCAGCAGTACTGCTCGTTCTGATGGCCGAAGCGAGTCCGGTGAAGAACAGCGCCCTCAAGGGACTCGGCCCCGAACTACCGAAGGCTTCCCGCGACAAACTGAAGAATGCGGGATTGATCGAGGTCGATTCTTCGGTGCGCCCGATGACCCTGGAGCTGACCGACAAAGGGTGGCGCACCTGCGGTGAGCTCATCGGCGGTGAACCACCGGCTCGGTCGACAGGCGCAGGCAAGGCCATGTTCACCGTGTTGGCAGGGTTACGTCGCTGGCTGGATCGCACCGACAGCCGTCCGGCCGATGTGTTCTCGCCCCGCGGGGACGAGACCGCCCCCCTCGACAGCTCCGAGAAGGCCGACAAGACCGTCGACATCGAGGCCTCGATTCGCACCGCGTACGCGTCGCTCGCACGTGAACCCGGTAGCACCGTTCGGCTGTCTCGCTTGCGAAACGAGTTGCGAGACATCCCTCGTGGCGATCTCGACGATGCTCTCGCACGGCTGCGACGCGCCGCGGACGTCTCGCTGATACCCGAGGAGAACCAGAAGACGCTGACCGACGAGGAACGCGCTGCAGCCGTCGTCGTCGGTAATCAGCAGAACCACCTTCTCTCGATCGAATCATGATGGGCGTGAACTCCACGATGACGGACAACGAGCAGATCCGGGCTCTGGAATCGGTACGGCTGAGCTGGGCCCCGACCCCCGACGACGTGTGGCGTTCGCAGTCCAACGTGCACGTTCCCGGCATGCACGAGCGGGTGTTCCTCGAGGTGATGAACGCCTACGACGACGCGGAGACGTCGGATGACGCCAGTCCGCTCGGAGTCGTCGTACGCGGGCCGGCCGGATCCGGCAAGACGCATCTGCTGGGGCAGGTGCGCGAGGGCGTGCAGCAGAAGGGCGGGTACTTCTTCCTGATCAGGCTGCTCGACGCCGCGGGCTTCTGGCGGTCGACTCTCATGGGGATGCTCGACGACCTGATGCGGCCCTCCGGCCAAGGATCCGACAGCCAACTCGCACTTCTGCTGCGTCGCTTGTGCACGATCGGTGACATTCCCGACGAACAACGCGCAAAGATCATGGGCGAGAACATGATCGACGCCGAGACGCTGAACGACTTCGTCACCGCCGTATACAAGGTTCACCCCCGACATCGGCGCACCTCGCAGCACACTCTGCGCGCCTTGGTGCTGTCCATCGCCCCCGATTCGGCCGTCCAGGATCTCGGTGACGCATACCTGCAGTCGATCGACGACGTCGATGCCGAAGAATTCTCGCCCTGGGGAATCCGCCGGGCCGAGCTCGGTCACCAAGGCATTGCCGAGAACATCTCACGGCTGCTGGCCATCACCGGTCCGACAATTCTCGCGATAGACCAGATCGACACGTTGGTCGCGCAATCCCGAACGGGATCGGATCAGGAGTTCGCCGACGCACAGGAAGACAAGGTCGTCGAGCAACTGGCGCACGGTCTGATGTCGCTGCGCGAAACACTTCCTCGCACCGCGTCGGTACTCTCGGCACTGTCGAGCGCGTGGGAGTTGATCGCCGCCCGCGGCGTGGCACCGATGCGCGACCGCTTCCGAGTGACGCAGCCTCTCAAGCCGATTCCGTCGTCCGACATCGGACGCCTGTTACTGGGACGACGTCTGGCGGCGTGCTTTCTCGAGGCCGGCTTCACCCCTCCGCATCCGACGTGGCCGGTGGCACCCGACGCATTCGAGCAGGCCCCGGACTTCACTCCGCGGCAGCTGCTGATCGCGGTCGACCGTCACATCAGGCACTGCCTCGACACCGGCGTCGCGTCGGAGTTGGAGAGTTTCACGGACAAGTCCGGGCCCGCGGATGCGCAGGACCTCCCCAAAGCACGGGTCGACGAACTCGACATACTCGACGATCGCTACGCAGAACTGCGCAAACAGGTCGACGTCTCCATTCCGCTGAAGCCCGACAGTGAGGACTCGATCGTCCCCGCACTCCTGTCTGCGGGCCTGACCGCGTGGATCCACGAGCATCAGTCCTCGGACGACAGCCTTGCCCAGGACCCACCTCCGAGCGGCAAGCCTGCCCTGCATGCCAGGCTGCGACATACCGTCGACACCGATACGGACGACGAGGAGCACTGGTGCTTCCGCGCGGTCACCTCCGGCAACGCCAGGGCCGCGTTGGCCCGTGTGGAGCGTGCAGTGACCACGGCCGGCCTCAGGGCAGACATGCCGAAACGGCGACTGATCCTCATCAGAAACGACCCGTGGCCCAATGGCGCGAAGACCGAGCAGACCGTCGCCGCTCTGCGACGTGCCGGCGGCATTGTCGTTCCGTTCGGCGACGAGGACCGCAGGGCCTTGGCGGCTCTGTCGGTCCTGCTGGCCGAGAACTCCCCCGCTCTCACGTCGTGGTTGCTCGCACGCAAGCCCGCACACGAGGTCGAACTGTTCTCCTCCGTGTTGCCTGCGGTCAGCGTCGTCGACGACGACACCGCATTGATCGAACCCGAGAACACCGTCGCGGCCGAACCGATTGCGAGCCGCCGACCGTCGATCGTCGCCGGGTCGGAAGTGAGCACCGGTGCGGACGTCGCAATCCAACTCGAGGCGCTCCGTAAGCACACAGCGATCTTCGCGGGTTCCGGATCGGGGAAGACGGTACTGATTCGCCGACTGGTGGAAGAATGTGCGCTGCAAGGTGTTTCGGCGATCGTGTTGGACGTCAACAACGACCTGGCTCGCCTCGGCACCGCGTGGCCCGAGGACGAACGGACGTGGCCGCCGGGCGACGAGGCCAAGGCGGCGGCGTATTTACGCGACACCGACGTCGTGGTGTGGACGCCCCGCAAGTCGGCGGGCCGACCGCTGAGCTTTCAGCCACTGCCCGATTTCGTCAGCGTTCTCGGTGATGCCGACGAGTTCGATTCCTCCGTCGAATCTGCATTGGCGTCGCTCGAGCCCGCCGCCGGCGTCCTGGGTACTTCCCAGAAGGCGAAACACGGCCGCGCAGTGCTGAAGTCGGCGCTCGATCTCTTCGGTCGACGCCCACAGGGCGGCACGCTGGCGGACTTCATCGACCTGCTCGAAGAATTGCCCGAGGACACCAGCGACCTGCGCGATGCCGTACGGATCGCGCAGGGACTGGCCGAAAATCTGAAGGCAGCCGTGGCCAACGACCCCATGTTCGCAGGGGCGGGCACCCCGGTCGACCCGGCAGTGCTGTTGACTCCGGCCGACGGCAAGAAGGCCCGAGTATCGGTGATCAATCTTGCGGGCCTGACCACCGACGAGCAGAAGCAGAGCTTCGTCAATCAGCTGCAGATGGGCCTGTTCTCCTGGATCAAGAAGAACCCCGCGGGTGACCGGCCGCTCGGCGGACTGTTCGTGATGGACGAGGCGCAGAACTTCGCCCCCTCCGATCGCACGACCGCAGCGACACACAGCACACTTGCGCTGGCGTCGCAGGCGCGTAAGTACGGTCTCGGTCTCGTGTTTGCCACGCAGGCACCGAAGGGGTTGCACAACCGCATCGCCGGAAACGCGTCGACACAGTTCTACGGACTGCTCAACAGCCCGTCCCAGGTCGAGGCGGCCAAGGAGATGGCCCGCGTCAAAGGCGGCTCGGTACCCGATGTCGGCCGTTTGCCCGCGGGGCAGTTCTACGCTGCCGTCGAGGGCGCAGAGTTCCGGCGAACCGCCACTCCCCTGTGCCTGTCCTACCACCCGAAGAGCCCGCCGACCGAGGAAGAAGTCATCGAACTCGCGCGTTCCTGACAGCACGCGTCGACACTGGCACACTGGATCCGATGAAAAACCTCGCTCGCGGGGAGAACTGCCCCGCTCCGACCGGCCGGCTGACGGTGACACTTGCCGCCTCGACGTCGGTCGACGTGTCCGCGCTGCTGTTGGGGCCGGACGGACGGGTGCGTTCGGACGCGGATCTGGTGTTCTACAACCAACCCGAGGGCGCGGGCCTCGAGTACCAGCGCGGGCCGTCCGGCCATCTCGTCCTGATCGATCCCTCCGCGATTCCAGCCGATATCGAGACCGTTGTCATCGCGGCATCGCTGGACGGTACCGGTCCGGCAACGTTCTCTGCCGCCGGCCCGACATCGGTGACCGTCTCCGACGCGTCGGGCGGTGCGATTGTCGGATTTACCGCCGACGCACTCGGCGACGAGAGTGCTCTCGTCATCCTGGAGTTCTATCGCCGCAACCAGCAATGGAAAATTCGGGCGGTGGGCCAGGGGTACGCCGATGGGTTGGCGGGCCTGGCCACCGCGTTCGGTATCAGCGTCGAGGACGACGATCCGCCCACATCCGAGGCACCGACGGCACCGCCCTCGCACCGACGCGATGCGATCGTGAATTCACCTGTCCCACAAGGAGTCCTGGCCATGAGAAGTGAACTGTTCGCGCCCGCCCACGCCGAAGTTCCCGGATCCGGGATCCAGAAACAGGGCAGCAAGATGTGCCGGGTCGGCATGAACGGCGAGATCATGGCTCGGGCCGGCTCGATGGTCGCGTACCAGGGCAATCTGCAGTTCGAGGCCAAGGGCTCCGGGGGTATAGGTCGAGCCCTCAAACAAGCCCTGTCCGGCGAAGGCGTCCCCCTGATGAAGGTCACGGGCCAGGGCGACCTGTTCCTCGCCAACGCCGCACAGGACGTTCATCTGATCGATCTCGACGGCACGGACGGGCTCACCATCAACGGGGCCAACGTTCTCGCGTTCGACTCCTCGCTGAGTTACGACATCAAGCGTGTCCAGGGTGCCGCTGCGGGTGGAAACGCGGGGTTCTTCAACTGTGTGTTCACCGGTCGGGGCCGTATCGCCATCACCACCGACGGAGTGCCGGTCGTCCTGAACGTCGACCAGCCGACGTTCGCCGACCCGCAGGCAGCAGTTGCGTGGTCGTCGTCTCTGCAGACGAGAGTGAAGAAGAACGACTCGTTCGGGCTCGGAACGTTGATCGGCCGCTCGACCGGAGAGAGGTTCACGCTGGAATTCGCCGGCCAGGGGTTCGTGGTGGTGCAGCCGTCGGAACAGCCGCCGGGTGGACCGGTCGGCGGTACCGGTGGCGGCGAGCAAGCAGGCGTCGGCGGAGCGCTGGGCGGCTTGCTGGGCAGGTAAGCCGCACGCTTCGGAAAGCACAAATGCCCGCCCCCGGGAAGGGAGCGGGCATTTTTGTGAAGGTCCTACTTGGCCTTTTCGAGAACCTCGACCAGTCGCCAGTGCTTCGTGGCGGACAGCGGACGGGTCTCCATGAGCTGAACGCGATCGCCTACGCCGGCGTCGCCCTTCTCGTCATGTGCCTTGACCTTGGTGGTACGACGAATGATCTTGCTGTAGAGGGGGTGCTTGACCCTGTCCTCGAGCTCGACGACGATCGTCTTCTCCATCTTGTCGGATACGACGTAGCCGATCCGAGTCTTGCGGTTGTTGCGCTCTTCAGTCACAGTCTTTTCCTCGCTCATGCCGCGTCACCTGCAGTGTCCTCGGAAGGACCAGATGCCAAGCCGAGCTCACGCTCGCGCAGGACGGTGTAGATGCGCGCGATCTCGTGACGGACGGTGCGCAGTCGACGGTTGTTGTCCAACTGGCCGGTAGCCATCTGGAAACGAAGGTTGAACAGCTCTTCCTTCGACTCACGCAGCTTGGTGACCAGCTCTTCACCGGTGAGCTCGCGGAGCTCTGCGGCTGGGGTTCCGGTAGCCATCAGAACTGCTCCTCCCTGGTGATGATGCGTGCCTTGATGGGCAGCTTGTGGATGGCGCGAGTCAGTGCCTCACGCGCAATGGTCTCGTCGGGGTACGACAGCTCGAAGAGCACGCGACCCGGCTTGACGTTCGCGATCCACCACTCGGGCGAACCCTTACCGGAACCCATGCGGGTCTCGGCAGGCTTCTTGGTGAGCGGGCGGTCCGGGAAGATGTTGATCCAGACCTTGCCGCCACGCTTGATGTGGCGAGTGATCGCGATACGAGCGGACTCGATCTGACGGTTGGTGATGTAGGCGGGCTCGAGAGCCTGAATGCCGTAGTCACCGAATGTCACCTGAGTTCCGCCCTTGGCGGCACCCGAACGCTTCGGGTGGTGCTGCTTGCGGTGCTTGACCCGGCGGGGGATCAACATGCGTCAGCCCTCCTGAGTGGGCTCGGTCGAGGCCGGAGCCTCGGTTGCGGATGCCGCGCGGCCGGCCTCGGTGCTGGTCGCCGTGGTGCCCGAGGCACCGCTGCGACGCGGACGAGTGGGACGCTCACGACGGGGACGGTCTGCGCCGGCGGCCGGAGCCGCAGCGGCAGCGAGTTCACGCCGTCCGCCGACGATGTCGCCCTTGTAGATCCAGACCTTGACGCCGATGCGGCCGAAGGTGGTCTTGGCCTCGTACAGCCCGTAGTCGATGTCGGCGCGGAGCGTGTGCAGGGGAACGCGTCCCTCGCGGTAGAACTCCGAGCGAGACATTTCAGCGCCACCGAGACGGCCGGAGCACTGAACACGAATGCCCTTGACGTTCGGCTGACGCATGGCCGACTGGATGGCCTTACGCATTGCGCGACGGAATGCGACGCGGTTGCTGAGCTGCTCGGCAACACCCTGGGCCACGAGCTGAGCCTCGGACTCGGCGTTCTTGACCTCGAGGATGTTGAGCTGAACCTGCTTGCCGGTCAGCTTCTCGAGAGCTCCGCGGATGCGGTCGGCCTCGGCACCACGGCGACCGATGACGATGCCCGGACGTGCCGTGTGGATGTCCACGCGAACACGGTCACGAGTGCGCTCGATCTCGACCTTGGCGATACCCGCGCGCTCCATGCCGGTGGCGAGGAGCTTGCGGATCTCGACGTCTTCCTTGACGTACTCCGAGTATTGCTTGTCTGCGTACCAACGCGACTTCCAGTCAGTGGTGATACCCAAGCGGAAGCCGTGCGGGTTGATTTTCTGACCCACTACTGAGCCCCTTCCTTGGACGCCTGGCCCTTACGACGGTTACGAGACGTTCCGCCGGTCTTGGGCAGGCTTTCGACGATCACCGTGATGTGGCTGGTGCGCTTGCGGATCCGGAATGCCCGGCCCTGAGCACGCGGCTGGAATCGCTTGAGGGTGGTGCCCTCGTCGACGAATGCAGTGGCGACGATCAGCGTGCTGGGATCGAGATCCAGGTTGTTCTCTGCGTTGGCGGCTGCGGACGCGATCACCTTGGCGACCGGCTCGCTCGCTGCCTGCGGCGCGAACTTGAGGATGTTGAGCGCGTCCTCGACGGAGCGCCCACGAACCAGATCCACGACGCGACGTGCCTTCATCGGCGTGACGCGAACGTGCTTCGCTACGGCCTTGGCAGTCGGATTGGCGGTGGGGGTGAAGTTGGTCATCGCCTCTTCGCCTTCCGGTCGTCCTTGATGTGACCCTTGAACGTGCGGGTCGGTGCGAACTCTCCGAGCTTGTGGCCGACCATCGAGTCGGACACGAACACCGGTACGTGCTTGCGACCGTCGTGGACGGCGAAAGTGTGACCGATGAAGTCGGGGAGGATTGTCGATCGACGGGACCAGGTCTTGATGACCTGCTTGGTTCCCTTGTCGTTCTGGACGTCAACCTTCGCGAGGAGGTGATCGTCTACGAACGGGCCTTTCTTCAGGCTGCGTGGCATTCTGAACTCCCTCCTAGCGCTTGTTCTTGCCGGTACGACGACGACGGACGATGAGCTTGTCGCTCGCCTTGTTCTTGCGGGTACGGCCTTCAGGCTGTCCCCAGGGGCTGACCGGGTGGCGTCCACCGGAGGTCTTGCCCTCGCCGCCACCGTGCGGGTGGTCGACCGGGTTCATCACGACACCACGAACGGTCGGGCGCTTGCCCTTCCAGCGCATGCGGCCGGCCTTACCCCAGTTGATGTTCGACTGCTCGGCGTTGCCGACCTCGCCGACGGTTGCGCGGCAGCGCACGTCGACGCGACGGATTTCACCGGACGGCATACGCAGCGTGGCGTAGGGGCCTTCCTTACCGAGGAGCTGGATGCTCGCTCCGGCGGAGCGGGCCATCTTCGCGCCACCACCCGGACGGAGCTCGACCGCGTGAATGGTCGTACCCGTCGGGATGTTGCGCAGGGGCAGGTTGTTGCCGGGCTTGATGTCGGCATTGGCACCCTGCTCGATCGGCGAGCCCTGGGCGATGCCCTTGGGTGCGACGATGTAGCGCTTCTCGCCGTCTGCGAAGTGCAGCAGTGCGATGTTCGCGGTGCGGTTGGGGTCGTACTCGATGTGAGCGACCTTGGCCGGCACGCCGTCCTTGTCGTTGCGACGGAAATCGATGAGACGGTACGCACGCTTGTGACCGCCACCCTTGTGCCGGGTGGTGATACGACCGTGTGCGTTACGTCCACCGCGACCGTGCAGCGGGCGGATCAGCGACTTCTCGGGGGTCGAACGCGTGATCTCAGCGAAGTCGGACACGCTGGAGCCACGACGGCCCGGGGTTGTCGGCTTGTATTTACGGATTGCCATGAGTCTTCTCGTCCTCTATATCCGAAGAGTCCCAGTCGCTTACGCGACCGGACCTCCGAAGATCTCGATGGGCTTGCTGTCGGCGGAGAGCGTTACGAGCGCGCGCTTGGTGTCCTTGCGCTTGCCGTAACCGAACCGGGTCCGCTTACGCTTGCCCTGACGGTTCATCGTGTTGACGCTGGTCACGGTGACGTCGAAGATCTTCTCGACGGCAATCTTGATCTGCGTCTTGTTCGAGTCCGGGTGCACCAGGAACGTGTACGTGCCTTCTTCGATCAGTCCGTAGGACTTCTCGGAGATGACCGGTGCCAGCAAGATGTCGCGGGGATCGGCGATCGTGGTCACTTGCTTGCCTCCTCGTTCTTTGCAGGCCCAGCGATGAAGGTGTTCAGCGCTTCCACGCTGAAAACGACATCATCGGCGTTGAGCACGTCGTACGTGTTGAGCTGGTCGGGTGCGATGGGGTGCACGCCGTCCAGGTTCTGAACGCTCTTCCAGGCTGCGATGTCCTCGCGGCCGACGACGAGCAGGACCTTTTTGCGGTCCGAGATCTCGGCGAGGAACGTCTTCGCACCCTTGGTGGACGGAACCTGTCCGGCAACCAATTCGGTGATGACGTGCAGGCGCTCGCTGCGGGCCCGATCGGAGAGGGCTCCGCGCAGTGCGGCGGCCTTCATCTTCTTGGGGGTCCGCTGGCTGTAGTCGCGCGGCTGCGGTCCGTGGACCGTGCCACCGCCGACGAACTGAGGAGCGCGGGTCGAGCCCTGACGGGCGCGGCCGGTGCCCTTCTGCCGGTACGGCTTCTTGCCGCCGCCGCGAACCTCGCCACGAGTCTTCGTGGAGTGGGTTCCCTGACGAGCAGCTGCCAGCTGTGCGATGACGACCTGGTGCAGCAGCGCGATGTTCGCCGGTGCGTCGAAGATCTCCGCGGGGAGATCGACGGTGCCGTTGGTCTTGCCGCCGGCTTCCTTGACATCGAGCGTCAGCTTGGTCTCGGTGTTCTTCTCGAGGCTGGTCATGCCCGTGCACCACCCTTCAATGCAGACTTGACGATCACGACGTTGCCGCGACGGCCCGGGATCGCTCCCTTGATCAGCAGCAGACCGTTCTCGCTGTCCACCTTGTGGACCGAGAGGTTCTGCGTCGTGACGCGGTCGCCACCCATACGTCCGGACATGCGCATTCCCTTGAACACGCGACCCGGCGTTGCACAGCCACCGATGGATCCGGGACGACGGTGCACAGCCTGTGCACCGTGGCTCGCGCCCTGTCCCTTGAAGCCGTGACGCTTCATGGTTCCGGCGAAGCCCTTGCCCTTGCTGGTGCCGGTGACGTCGACGTATGCGCCGTCCTCGAACACTGCAGCCGTGAGCTCCTGGCCGACCTCGAACTGCGAGGCGTCGGCAACGCGAATCTCCACGATGTGGCGACGCGGCGTGACACCTGCCTTCTCGAACTGGCCGGTGGTGGGCTTGTTCACCTTGCGCGGGTCGATCGCACCGAATGCGACCTGGACGGCGCTGTAGCCGTCACGTTCCTGGGTGCGGATCTGGGTGACCACGTTGGGGCCTGCCTTGATCACGGTCACCGGAACGACGCGGTTGTTCTCGTCGAAGACCTGGGTCATTCCGAGCTTGGTGCCCAGAATTCCTGTCGCAGGCCGGTTCTTGTTATCAGTCATCGTTGTCTCCGCGCTCACTGGATGTTGACGTCGACACTGGCCGGGAGGTCGATGCGCATGAGCGCGTCCACCGTCTTCGGTGTCGGGTCGAGGATGTCAATGAGCCGCTTGTGAGTACGCATCTCGAAGTGTTCGCGCGAGTCCTTGTACTTGTGCGGCGAACGGATGACGCAATACACGTTCTTTTCTGTCGGCAACGGCACCGGTCCGACGACGCGGGCACCCGTACGGGTGACCGTTTCGACGATCTTGCGCGCTGACGCGTCGATCGCCTCATGGTCGTAGGCCTTGAGCCTGATGCGGATCTTTTGTCCCGCCACGCTTAGTGTCCTTTTCTTGCCGCTTGGTCGTAGAACGGGCCGTTCGGCCTGCTCCACCTCGTCTGCACAGTCCCCGAGCCGGGGGAAACCCTCCGACTCGAACTGCCTTCGTGCACACACGACAGTGAAAAACGTTGACGACCAGGCGTGACCTGTATCCGTTGCCGCTCTTCATCTGTCATGGTTCTCCGGTCCACGCGGTCGGGCGTGTCGCGATTCCGCTCATTCTTCTGCGCTGAAACTTTCGCTTCAACCATCCGAGGGAGGAAACCCACACCGATCGAGCTGGTGGTCCGGACGCGCTCACGTGGAGCGCTGGTCTCATGTTCTGCTCAGCCGATCTCTCGATCGACTCACCTGGTTCAGGCCGCACGCAAGCGCGTCCCGTGTCCAGGCAACCCGACCAGTATGCCGCAGTATGCGCGACAGATCAACTCGGGGTCGATCCATACGCTCCGCACGACCTTACTCAGCAGTAAGGTAAGCCCATGAACACAGTCGCAACCACCACCGGGGCCACGTATCGAGCCTGGTCGAAGCTCCCGAACAACACTATCGGATCCACCGTGTTCTCCATCGGCATGTGTCTACGTGTGCCCTACTTCGCGTCCGTGCTGCCGCGGGTGGTTGCGCTGGAACCGGGGCGCTGCGAGGTCACGGCCCCGAAATGGCTGGGGATCCGCAACCACCTCGGCACGTTCCACGCGATCGCCGCGTGCAACCTCGCCGAGGTTGCGATGGGGATGCTCGCCGAGGCCACCGTTCCGACGTCGCACCGCTGGATCCCCAAGTCGATGACCGTCCAGTACCTGACGAAGGCGACCACGTCACTGCGCGCGGTGGCAGAACTGGAGACCATTCCCGATTTCGCGACCATCACCGACGGATGCGAGATCGTCGTGCCGGTTGCCATCCGTGACACCGCGGGCGTCGAGGTGGTGCACGCCGACATCACGATCTGGGTATCTGCAGCCTCTCGTTGACATACTCGACCGATGGACACGGTGACGCGGTCGGAGCAGCAGAATTCGGTAGTGGTGGTCGGGGGCTCCGGAGCCGTCGGCCGGCTACTGGTCGATCTCCTGCGCGGCGACGGCGTGCAGGTGACCGTCGTCGACGCTCGAGCCGCTTCGACATCGGTCGACGCCGCGACGCTCGTCGGCGACATCACCGCACCCGACCACCGCGTCACAGCTGCATTGTCGACTGCGTCGACGGTCGTGCTCGCTGTGCCCGAGTCCGTGGCACTGTCGGCCGATCTGACCGCGGTACGCCCCGACGCACTGCTGGTGGAGACGCTGTCGGTCAAGTCCGGCTACTCGCAGTACGCCGGCCGCGGCGGACACCTCGGCCCGACGCTGGGCATCAACCCGATGTTCGCACCGTCCCTGGGCATGAACGGACGCCCCGTTGCCGTCGTCGTGCACCGACCCGGCACCTCGGCCGACGCGTTCGTCGACAGACTGCAGCACTGGGGTGGCCGGACCGTTCTCCTCGACGCCGAGCGTCACGACCGACTCGCTGCGGCGACCCAAGCGCTCACCCACGCCAGTGTTCTCGCGTTCGGGCTCGCCCTGGCCGAGCTCGATCTGCCGTTCGCCGACATCGATGCCGTCGCTCCTCCCCCACACACGACGATGCTCGCCCTCCTCGCACGCATCACCGGTGGGGAGCCCGAGGTGTACTGGGACGTTCAGGCAGGTAACCCACACGCCGCCGACGCGCGGGCGGCGCTGCACCGCGCGACGCAACTGCTCGGCGAGACCGTCGAATCCGGCTCGGAGCCCGAGTTCGCCGAACTGATGAACCGAGCAGGCAGCGCCCTCGGCAGCTCCGCCGATCGCTATCGATCCGTCTGTGCCGAGTTGTTCGGTATCGTTCGAGGTTCCGGCGACAATTCGTGATCGCCGGTCCGGACGCGGAGGCGGGGCACACGATGTTGGAACAGCCGACCTTGCCGGAGCACGACCCCCACGATGTCGTCGAGAGCGCGGTCGTAGCGCGGTTGGCGAAGAACTGGTCGCAGCGTGCCACCGTCAAGAAGCCCGAACCCCAGTTGGACGATTTGTTCGACACGACCAAGCGAGATTTCCCCGACGCCTTGATCCCGTTCGGAGAACACGACACATTCCTCGGTGCCGAACCGGAACAGCAGGATCGGCTGCGGGCCTGGGGCTGGATCGCGTTCAACAAGAACGTGATGGATGTCGAGCAGCACGTCGTTCACCCGGGATTTTCGCTGCTCGCCCAGGATGTGTTCGAGACCGGGATGGGCGACACCCTTGCGGTCGCGGTGACTCAGGCCATGGTGGACGAGCAGTACCACACGCTGATGCACCTCAACGCCAGTGCGGCGACCCGTCGCGGTCGCGGTTGGGCGTTGTCCGAACGATCCCTGCCGTTCAGTTCCACCGTCCGTCGCCAGCGGACCGCTCAGGCGAAGAGCGACGACCCGTGGTCTGCGGCGATCAGCTCGCTCGCCTTCATGACGGTCGCAGAGATCTCCATCACGTCGTACCTCGATCTGATCGAGGACGACGACGTCATTCAGCCGATCAATCGGGCGACGGTCAAACTCCACAATCGCGACGAGTACTGCCACGCATCGATTGCCGACGACATGGCGGCGATCGTCTTCGACAGGCTCGGATCCAACGATCGGCAGAAGTTTCTCGACGGCCTCGTCGACGGCATGGATGCGTTCTCGAGCAGCGACTTCTCGACGTGGGCGCGCATTCTCGAACTCGAAGGTGTCCGCGGAGCCGAGGCCATGATCGCCGACGTCGAGGCCGACAAGAGCCGTCGAGCGCTGGTTCAGGACTACAGCGGACTGCGATCCCTGTGCCGAAAGCTGGACGTCGAGGACAGTATCGATATCGATTGGGGCTGACGGCAGAACATCTGCGACTGCAATCCACAGGTAACATTTCCCGGCAGTTCCCGTATCAAGTAGTGGCCCTCCCCTCCACGGGCCCCGGCACTGCCCCGGCCCCATTCACCCCACAGCTCGGAGATCCGATGTCGTCAGCTCAGCACGCAGCCGTACACGTGGAGGACGTACACAAGTCCTTCGGCGATGTGCATGCGCTGCGCGGCATCAGCTTCTCGGCCGAGCGGGGAACCGTACTCGGCATCCTCGGCCCCAACGGTGCGGGCAAGACCACGACTGTGAAAGTGCTGTCGACGCTGATCGCGCCCGACAGCGGCCGAGCCTTCGTCGCCGGCCACGATGTTGCTGCCGACGCTCCCGCAGTGCGGCGGTCGATCATGATGACGGGCCAGTACGCCGCCCTCGACGACACTCTTTCGGGGCGCGAGAACATCGAATTGTTCGGCCGCCTCATGGGTCTGGACAAGAAGGCTGCCAAGGCTCGCGCCAAGGCCCTGCTCGACGAATTCGACCTGTCCGATACCGGCAAGCGTCCGGTCCGCGGCTACTCCGGTGGCATGCGCCGCCGTATCGACATCGCATGTGGCCTGGTCGTGCGTCCCGAAGTCGTGTTCCTGGACGAGCCGACCACCGGACTCGACCCTCGGAGCCGACAGGGTGTGTGGTCGTTGGTCGAGGCACTGAAGGCGCAGGGCATCACCGTGTTGTTGACGACGCAGTACCTCGAAGAGGCAGACGTGCTGAGCGACAACATCATCGTCATCGACAAGGGCACGGTCATCGCCGAAGGTACGTCCGACCAACTCAAGGCCATGACCGGCGGCAGCTACTGCGAGGTCGTTCCCCTCGATCCCGGTCAGCTCCGCGCGGCAGCCGAAGCGTTGGGCGATATGGTGCCTCCGGCGGTGCACGCCGAGATCACTGCCGCGTCCGACCGCCTGTCCGTGCCTGCCCCCGACGGTGCCGCAACCTTGTCCGAGATCCTCCGCCGTATCGACGCCCGTGGCATCGTGCTGGCCGACATCGCGTTGCGCCGCCCCTCGCTCGACGACGTCTTCCTCACCCTCACCGGCCATTCGCAAGCGAGCCCCACGCCGTGACGGCCACGACGCGAGGCGTCTCGAATACGCGTGCGGTCACCGCTCCTCGGACAACCACCGGGTCGACGACGCAGCAGCCCAAACGCCGGTCACGAACGCGGCCGTCCGGCTTCGTGCAGTGGCAGGCACTGACCGGGCGTGCACTGTGGACGATGCTCACCCAGGGTGAGCTGCTGATCGCGGTCATCGCTCCGCTGATCTTCACTATCGGCTTCTACCTTCCGCTCAAGTTCGTGATGGGCCTGCAGGGCATCGACTACGCACAGTTTCTGATGCCGATCATCGTGCTGCAGGCAATGGCGTTCACCGCCATCTCCGCCGCGCAGAGGGCATCGACTGAGGCGATGAGTGGACTCAACTCTCGGTTGAAAACGATGCCCGTCGTACGCGGCGTCCCGCTGGTGTCGCGAATCTCGAGCGGTGTTGTCCGCTCACTGGTATCGCTCGTATCCGCACTCGGCTTCGGCTACGTCATCGGCTTTCGGTTCTCCGCAGGATTCGGTCAGGCCCTGTTGTTCTGCGCGCTCGCCATGCTGATCAGCACCACGTTGTCGATCGGTGCCGACGCAATCGGAACGCTGTCGAAGAGCCCCGAAGCGACCAGCCAGGTGTTGACCCTGCCCCAGCTCATCCTCGGCATGGCCTCGTGCGGATTCGTTCCCGAAAGCGGCTTCCCGGAACTCATCCGACCGTTCGTTCGCAATCAACCGATTTCGCAGTTCTCGTTCGCTATGCGCGACATGGCCGAGGGCGGAGTCAGCTTCCAGGTGTTGTGGCCATCCCTCGCCTGGGTGGCCGGCCTGCTCCTGTTCTTCGTCCCGCTCGCCATCTGGGCGAGCTCGAGACCAGAATGACGAGTCCGAGATGACGATGACAGAAGCGTCGGTGAACGCTGCACGCGTATCCAACCTGACCTTTCCCGAACCCAACATGGCCCTGCGAGAAGGGTCGATTCGTGCGCTCGGGACACACAGCCTGATACAGGCCAAACGACTTCTGATGCGGTGGATGCGCGATCCGTCGACGATGATTCAGGCGTTGCTGTACCCCGCGTTGATGCTGGTCATGTTCCGTGTCGTGCTCGGGAACTCGATTTCCGCGGCCACCGGATCGCCGGCGATCTACGGCCAGGTGCCGATGATCGCTCTGGTCGGAGCCATGTTCGGTTCCATCGTCAGCGCTGTCGGCCTCAAGGGCGAACGAAAGTCGGGTCTGTTGGCTCGGTTCTGGACAACGCCCACTCACCGAGCGGCCGGCCTACTGGGCAGGATGATTGCCGAAGCAGTTCGGGTGCTCGTGACCACCGTGGTCATCATCTGTGCCGGTGTAGCGCTGGGGTTCAGGTTCACCCAGGGAATTCAGGCCGGCATCTTGTTGCTGCTGATTCCTGTCGTGTTCGGTATCGGGTTCGCAGTCATGGTCACGTTCCTCGCCACGGTGGCCGGCGACGCACCACTGGTCGAAGTGGTGTCGATCTTCTGCACGTTGTTGATGTTCTTCAATGCGGGGTTCGTCCCCGTCCTCGCGTATCCGCTCTGGCTGCAGCCGGTGGTTGCAGCGCAGCCGATGTCGGTTGCGGTCTCCGCGATGCGCGCGCTGGCACTCGGAGGGCCCGTCATGACTCCGATTCTCCAAACTCTCGCGTGGTCTCTGGGAATGGTCGTGATCTTCCTCTACCCTGCGATTCGGGGGTACAAGAAGGCATCTGCGTCGGGCTGATCGCGTCGCCCGGGCCGACATTTCTACGTTGGGGGATTCGTTGTGGTCGACCGGGCACGACCTGAGCATCCGTCGGTCTCGGTGATCATTCCTGTCGGTGGCCTCGATCCGCACTTGGACGCACAGTTGCAGGCTCTGGCCGATCAGGATGTCGGGTTTCCGTTCGAGGTGCTCGTTGCGGACAACACGCGAGGCGGGGACCTCGGCGAATACGTACTCACTCATCCTTTGCGAGAGCGGCTGCGGCTCAGGTCGGTCGATGCTTCCCGCGAGACCGGAGCGGGTTACGCACGCAACTGCGGTGCCCGAGAGGCGTCCGGCGATCTGTTAGCGTTCTGCGACTCGGACGATGTCGTGCACTCGTCGTGGCTCACCACGCTCGTACAGGAGGCGTCGTCGTTCGATGTTGTCGGTACTGCGGTCGAAACCGACACGCTGAACAGCGTCCGGGCGCTGTCGTGGACGCCCACGACAGCGCCGGAGAACCAGGGCCGCACCGACTTCCTGCCGTTCGCGATCGGCGCGAGTATGGCCTGCTGGGCATCGGTCTACAGCGATCTCGGCGGCATGGACAACCGCTACCGAGCAAGCCAGGATGTCGAGTTCAGTTGGCGGGCGCAACTGGCGGGTTACACCTTGGGGTTCAGTACCGAGGCAGTAGTGGCGTATCGACTGCGTGACGAGCTACGCCCTCTCCTGCGCCAGTCTTTTCGCCTCGGGTTCGGCTTCGCCAAGCTTCGCGGAATCTACCGGCCCCAGGGTTGCCCGGCACTGAAAGTGCGCCGAGTCGCGTCCTGGTGGATGGCGCTGCTGCTGCGCAATCCCCTGCTGCCGACGTCGCTGACCGGGATGTCACGCGGCCACTGGCTGCGTGCGTTCGTCATCCGGGTCGGCGAGCTTCGCGCAGGAATTAGATACGGAGCCATCGGTTGGTGATGTCCACCACACGGGCTCGCCGACCGGCCTGCCCGACCGGCACCCTTGACCTGCACGCCTGTTACGCCTGTGTGTCCGGCTGTTACGGTCGGTGACGCAGATGCAGGTGACAGCGGCGGATTCCCACGCCCCGGACGAGATAGAGGCCATGCCGAAGAAGTTCACGAGAGTATTGCCCACGGCGATTGCTGTCGCGGTGGCCGGTGCCCTGTCCTTCACCGGGACGGGCACAGCGGTCGCTGCGCCCTCGCCCACCGGAACCTCGGTTTCCGCCACGCCTACCCTCGAGGGTGCCAACGACTTCGGCTGTGTTCCCAGCGCGGCCCATCCCCGTCCGGTCGTGCTCGTCCACGGAACCAAGATGGATGCGTCCACGTGGAAGATCCTGGCACCGCAGCTGAAGAGCGAGGGCTACTGCGTCTTCGCACCCAACTACGGCGGAGTATCGCTGCTGCTCGACCCGGGCACGACAATCTGGGGCTCCGGCGACATCGCTGAGTCGGGCCGTCAGATCGGCCGTTTCGTCGACGAAGTACTCGCGGCGACCGGTGCCGAGCAAGTCGACATGGTCGGCCATTCGCAGGGTGGCACCGCCACTCGGCAGTACATGAAGTTCGATGGCGGCACCGATGCGCAGGACCCCGCCCGCAACAAGGTGCACACACTGGTCACACTGGGTGCCACCAACCACGGCACGACCTTCGGTGGTCTGCAGCAGCTCTCCGAACTGCTCACCTCTCTCGGCCTGCCCGGCGACGCACTCCCCCCCCTGACATACAACATGGCGGGTGCCCAGCAACTCGTCGGTTCGACGACGCTGACGAGCTTGAACGAAGGCGGAGACGTCGAACCAGGGGTCGAGTACACCGTCATCGCCACGCGCAACGACACCGTCTCGACACCGCCCGCGAACACCTTCCTCAAGTCCGGCGACCCTGCGATGGTGCACAACGTCTGGGTTCAGGACGTGTGCCCCACGGCGACGACGTCCCACGTCGGTCTCGTCGCCGATCCCGCTCCCCTGTACATGGTGAAGACCGCACTCGATCCCGATTACGCAACCACCACGCCCGCACCCTGCTGAACATTCTCCACACGCCACGACGAAGGCCTCACGACACGATGTCGGGAGGCCTTCGTCGTTGCCGAACGGACTACCGGTGCAATTCCGCGTCCAGCACGGGCCCGATCTCGGTCGATGCCGGCGACGACGCCATCTGCCAGTGGGTCGAATGGACCGGGACGACCGTCACGCCCTCGCTCAGCGCACCGCGCCACGTCGCCGCCGCCACGTTGCCCGTGGGATCGTCGGTGACCGATGCGAACAGCAGCGCTCGTCCTGTGAAGGTCTGTGGCACATAGGTTTCGATGAGCTCTGCCGATTGTGCGATCCCGTCGAGTATCCCGGCGACGCGTTCGCGGGAAATCGAGTCGAAAGGTGCCGGCATCGACTTCAACAGTTCGGCCACGGAGTCGACCGTGAGTTCACCGATCTCGAGGTGGTTGTCCGCACCGACACCCAGCCCGCCGAGAATCTCGTCCGCCGATACCGGCCTGTCGACGAGGTGGTCCGACCCACCCGCAACGAACGAGTCCATCATGGCCAACGTCGAGACCTCGTGGCCCTCACGTTGCAGTTGCACGGCCATCGCATGCGCGATCAGTCCGCCCATGGACCACCCCAGCAGGTGATACGGGCCCGACGGTTGCACGGCGCGAATCTTGTCCACGAATACCGCAGCCCACTGTTCTATCGACTGCGGCACAGGTTCTGCACCGGACAGCGCGGGCGACTGCAATCCGTAGATCGGACGGTCGTCGCCGATGTGAGACGCCAGGGCACCGAAGGCCCAGGACAGACCCACGATGGGGTGGATACAGAACAGCGGGGCCGAAGAACCGCCTACCCGTAGAGGTATCAGGACCTCGAGCCCGCTTGCTTCCGCTCCGTCGACTCCCGATGCCGTGGCAGCAGTGATCCGTGCCGCAAGGGAGGCAACGGACGCGTCCACGAACAACCAGTTCAGAGGAACAGGCCGACCACCGAGGGCCCCCTTCAGCGCGGAGACCAACTTCACGGCCAGCAGCGAGTTGCCGCCGAGCGAGAAGAAGTCGTCGTCGAGTCCCACGCGTTCGACTCCCAGAACGTCCGCGAACACACCGGCAACAGCTTCCTCCACCGGTGTCTGCGGTGCCCTGAACTCGCGGGTCTCGAACTCCGGACTCGGCAGCGCACGACGATCCAGCTTTCCCGCAGCGTTGAGCGGTAGAGCGTCGAGCACCACGAAGGCCGACGGAACCATGTAGGACGGCAGCGCAGAAATTGCCTCCGCCCGAACGAGCTCGACATCGATGTCGGTACCGGGTGTAGGGACCAGGTACGCCACCAACGACTCACCGACCGCCGAGTGCGACACCACGACGACAGCCTGACTCACCGACGACCGCGCCGTCAGCGCAGTCTCGATCTCTCCCAACTCGATTCGCTGCCCACGGAACTTGACCTGAAAATCGGTGCGACCGATGTACTCGAGCCGATCGGCATCCATCGACCACCGCACCAGATCACCGGTCCGGTACATCCGCGTCCCCACGCCGTCGAACGGGTTCGCCACGAACCGCTCCGCCGACAGGTCCGGCCGCGCAACGTAACCCCGCGCCAACTGCACACCCGCCAAGTACAACTCCCCCGGAACGCCCGCCGGTACCGGATGCAGACGCGAATCCAGCACGTGCACCGAGGTGTTCCACTCGGGCACACCGATGGACACCGATCCGGACCCCGCCCCGTCCTCGGAGACATCGCGATAAGTGACGCTGACCGCCGCCTCGGTAGGCCCGTACAGGTTGTGCACCCGCGCATCCGACACTGCCCGACAGGCATCGACGGTACCCGCGGGCAGCGCCTCACCGATGACGAAAACATGCCGCAGCGACGAGATCGACTGCGCCGACACCGCTTCGACGAACACCGTCAGCATCGACGGCACGAAGTCCGTCACGGTCACCCCGTGCCGCGCGATATCGGCGGCGACCGCCTCGACGTCACGCTGCGCGCCCGGGGCCGCCACGATCAACCGACCGCCGGTTCGCAGCGGCAGGAAGAAACCCCACAGCGAGACATCGAACGTCGTCGCCGTCTTCTGCAGGTACACATCCGACGCATCGAGACCGTATTCCTGCGCCATCCACGCCATCTGGTTGACGATGGCCCGGTGTTCGATCGCCACGCCCTTCGGACGACCGGTCGACCCGGACGTGAACAACACGTACGCCAGGTCGTCCCCGGCGGCGCGCGGAAACACCACCGACCCGGACGGCTCCGGTGGATCGGTGATGTCGACGACCGGAACAGCGGTCGCCGTGACGAAACCATCTCTGGCCGTGGACAACACGACCACCGGGGCGGCCGTGTCGAGTATGTAGTCGTTACGTTCGGTCGGCTGATCCGGGTCCACCGGAACGTACGCCGCGCCCGATCGCAGCACCGCATACATGCCGACGACCAACTCGACGGACCGCCGCATCGCGAGCCCCACCAGAACACCTGGCCCGGCACCGTGCTCCTGCAACAGCTGCGCAGTCGCGTCCACCCGAGCCGAGAACTCCCGATACGTCAGCGACCGTTCGCCGAACACCACCGCGACCGCGTCGGGCGTGTCGGCCACCACCCGATCGAAGCCGTCCAACAACACCTCGGCGGATTCGATGGCCACCTCGTCGCCGTTGCCGCGCACCATGATTCGTTCACGCTCGGCCGAATCGAGAACGTCGATATCACCGACCACGCCATCCGGACGAGCGGTCACCGCCTCGAGTACAGCCACCAACCGTCGCCCGAACGACGCCACCGTCGACTCGTCGAACAGATCCGTCGCGTACATCAGCTCGCCGGCCAGACCTGCGCCGTCTCCGAGTTCGGTGAGCGTCACCTGGAGATCGAACTTTGCCGACGCCGCCCCGGACCCGAATGCCTCGACGCCCAGATCGGGGAGCTCGAACGATCCCTGGGAGAAGTTCTGGAAGAACAGCGCTACCTGGACCAGCGGGTGCCGCCCTTGCGATCGCACCGGATCGAGTACCTCGACAAGACGCTCGAAGGGTACGTCCACATTGTCGAATGCCTCCAGGTCGGAGGTACGTACGGCATCGAGTACCGCACCGAACGAGGCGTCTCGAGCGATCTGCGTTCGCAGGACCACCGTGTTGACGAACATGCCCACCAGGTCGTCCAACCGTGCGTCGCCGCGACCACCCACCGGTGCTCCCACGGCGATGTCGGACGTCCCGGACAACGTGGCCAGCAGCACCGCCAACGCTGCGTGCACCACCATGAACGCGGTGGCGTCGTGCTCGCGTGCACACTCGAGTACGCGGGTGTGCAGTGCAGCGTCGATCTCGAACGCCGTCACCGCCCCCTGTCCCGATGCGACCCGCGGGCGCGGCCGGTCGGAGGGCAGATCCAACTGCTCGGGGAGGCCGTCGAGCGTGCGACGCCAATAGTCGATCTGCTTGCGGGCCACCGACTTCGGATCCGATTCGGAGCCGAGCATGTCGAGTTGCCAGAGTGTGTAGTCGACGTACTGGACCGGCAGCGGTGCCCACTGCGGTGCCGATCCGCCGTGCCGCGCGAGGTAGGCCGTCATGACGTCGCGGGACAGCGGGGCCATCGAGAGCCCGTCCGCCGAGATGTGGTGTGCAACGAAGGCCAGCACGTACTCCGGTGCTGCACCGGCGGGGTCCGTGATGTGGAACAGCCGGACACGAAACGGGATCTCGACGGTGACGTCGAATCCCCGGGTGAAGAACTGTGTGACCGCAGCGAGCGCGTCGTCACGAGCGATGCGGACCACGTCCATCCCGACGTGCGTCTCGGCCTCGTCCCGCACCTGTTGATACCCGACACCGTCGATCTCCGGGTACACGGTGCGCAACGATTCGTGTCGACCGACCACGTCCCCTACGGCAGCCTGCAGCGCGTCGACATCGAGTTCTCCGCGCAGCAACAGAGCGACCGGCACGTTGTTGAGGGCGGAGTCGGTGTCGAGGCGGTTGAGAAACCACATGCGCTGCTGTGCGGACGAGAGCGGGATGCGCTCGGGCCGCTGCCTCGACGTGTCGAGCGCAGCTCGAACCGGACCGTCCGCCGAATCGGCGGCCTGCGCCAAGGCCTCGACGGTGGAGGACTCGAACACCGAGCGCGCCGGAACATGAACGCCCAGAGCCGAACCCAATCGAGCCGCGAGCTGTGTGGCGATCAGGGAGTTACCCCCGAGCGCGAAGAAGTCGTCGTCCAGGCCGACCCGTTCGACCCCGAGCAGCTCGACGAAGATATCGGCCACCACATGTTCGGTAATGGTCGACGGGGACCGGAACTCCGCGGCCTCGAACACCGGTTCCGGCAGTGCGTCTCGGTCCAGCTTGCCGGTGGGAGTCAGCGGGATCGACTCGATCCGTGTGATCACCGAGGGCACCATGTGCGCAGGCAAACTCCGCCCGGCCTCGTCCAGCACCCGGTCCAGGTCGACGTCCGTCCCTGCCACCGGCAATACGTACGCTGCGAGAACAGTTGCGCCGGTGGGACTGCGGTGACCGAGAGTCACCGCGAAATCGACCCCGTCCTGCGCGGTGAGAACGGCGTCGATTTCACCGAGTTCGATTCTGAAGCCTCGGATCTGGACCTGAAAGTCGTTGCGGCCCAGGTATTCGATGGCCCGTCCGGACACCACTTCCCGCCAGCGCACCAGGTCACCGGTGCGGTACAGTCGGCTCTGCTCCGAGTTACCCTCGGCTGCATACGGATTGGCGACGAAACGCGCTGCGGTCAGCGCGAATCGTCGATGGTATCCCCGCGCAAGGCCGGCACCGGTCAGATACAGCTCCCCCGGCACCCCGGCGGGCACCTGCCGTAACCGGTCGTCGAGCACGTGGTAGCCCATGTCCTTGGTGGACGGCCCGAGCAGTACGGCTTCGCCCGCGTTCAACGGCGGCGAGATGTTGCACACCATCGACGCTTCGGTGGGGCCGTAGACGTTGTGAAAACGTCTGCCCGGTGCCCACTTCGACATCAGTTCCGAGGTGAAGGCCTCGCCGCCGATCGCGAGCACTCGCATGTCGGGCACCTCTGCCGGATCGAGTGAGGCCAGCGCCGCCGGGGTGATGAACGCATGGCTGACGCGGTGGTGGCGGAGCATGTCACCCAGATCGGAACCGCCGTAGACACCGGGCGGGACGATGACCATCGTCGAACCTGCGCCCACAGCCATCAGTAGCTCCAGCACGGACGCATCGAAGCTGGGGGACGCGAAATACAGTGTGCGCGAATCGGAGTCCAGCCCGTAGATCTCGACCTGAGTGGAGGTCAGCGGTGCCAGCCCAGCGTGGGAGACGGCGACGCCCTTGGGCAGACCGGTCGAGCCGGAGGTGTAGATGACGTACGCAAGCGTGGACGGGCGAATCGGTGCCCGTCGGTCGTCCGCCACGACGGGATCGTCGGACAACCCCTGGAGTGCGCCTTCGGTGTCGGACGAGTCGAGACTGATCCACGACACCGACGTCGGCATCGCCTCTTCGAATTGTGTTGCAGTGACACCCATTCGCACGCCGGAGTCGTTCACCATGTGCGTGATGCGGGCGGCCGGGTAGTTGGGGTCGATGGGCACGAATGCAGCACCGGTCTTCGCCACGGCCCACACGGCCATGACAGATTCGATCGAACGGGTCAGTGCCAGAGCCACGAAATCCTCGGGGCCGACCCCGCGTTCGATGAGCAGCCGGGCCAGCCTGGACGACCGGGAGTCGATCTCCCGATAGGTGAGCGACCGGGTGCCGCACTCCACCGCGATACCGTCCGGGTTCTTTTCCACCGCCGCGGCGAGCAGAGTCGGCAGCGCGACCGTACGGGCCGGTCGCTGTCGGGTGGGTCGTGCACGGGTAGGCCTGGGGCGGCTCGACCGTCCACCCACTCGGCCGCCCGACTCGGACGGTGTGCCGGTCGATCCATCCGAACTCATCTGAACTATGACTCCTCACCAGTGTTGCCCCGCGCTCGGTCGTGGACGACGCGTCGGCCGATCCGACCGTTCATCGTCCACGACGCGGCGAGCGTTGCAGTTCGCCTCACCTTATCGGGCGGCGGTTCCTATCGACCCGGGCAGACGATGCACCGGAATGTCGACACCGCTCATCTCGGCACCGTCACCGTCGACCGACACGATCGCAACGAGGTCCTCGATGTCCTCGGGTTGCAGTCGATCGACCGCGGCAGCATCTGCTGAGGCAAGGAACGCATGGGTGACCCATTCTGCGGACACGATATCGGCGGCGTCCTCGGCGGACTCCGCCCGATCGGTGACCAGGGCTGCACCTGCCGTCACGGCGACCACACCGGCAAGAACTGCTGCACCGGAACCGAACCGGGTGGGAACGGCCAGCCGCGAATCGTAGGCCACGGCCCACTCCGTCACTGCGTTCGTCGCCAATGCAGCGAGTGTTCCGTGGTCGATCGCAGCGCCGTTTTCGACCACGACCAACGCTGGGCTGTCGGGTCCCAGAACCGCCGTTCTGTCCGAATACGTCACCGGCCGCCCAGAACTCGCGGCAATGGCGTCGACGACATCCGGATGTCCGAGGTGGATGGTCGTGGCGGACCCGGCCCAGCTCGGCGCGTCGTCACCGTCCAGGACGAGCACGGACGCGCCTGTTCGCTCCAGAACGTCGGAGGAGTTCGACGCGGCGATCGGAGCCACGGCTCCGCCTGCCTTGGCCACCGCCCACTGCGTCACGACGGCTGCAACAGCGTCGGTGACGAATACGCCGACCACGACTCCGGTTCGGACGCCACGTTCGATCAGTACCCGAGCCATACGTGAGGACTGCTCGTCGAGCTGACGGTAGGTGGTCTCGACTCCGTCCGACGACAACGCGGGCGCATCGGGATCTGCGTCCACCGTCGAGGTGAGTACCTGCGGCAAGGTCAGGTCCGACCGAACCGGTGCCGCAGTGGAGTCAGCGGTCTGCGGGGTCTCGGTCAGTGCCGCCCGCTCGGCGGCGTCGAGCACGTCGATGTCGCCGACGACGACCGCTGGTGTTGCCGCCACTGCACCGGCGATGCGTGCGAATCGTTCCGCCAGCGACGCGACCGTGGACTCGTCGAACAGATCGGCGGCATACACCCATTCGACGTTCAGGGTTCCGGTGCCGCTATTCCCGTCGGCGTGCTGGGCCTCCACCGTGACCTGCAGGTCGAATTTCGCCGTCGGCTCGAAGCCGCTGACGGGTTCGACCACCAGGTTCGGCAGCTCGAAGCGCGCCTCGCCGTGGGGCTCCACCGACAGAACCGTCTGGAACAGCGGGGTGTACCCGGCGTTCCGGTCCGGTGCGATCGTGTCGACGACCCGCTCGAACGGGACGTCCGAATTCGCGAAGGCCCGAAGGTCGGTCTCCCGTAGAGCGGTCAGCAGCTCTGCGAACGTCGCATCCGGGTCCACGTCCGTGCGCAGCGCCAACGTGTTGACGAACATGCCCACCAGTCCGTCGAGCGCCTCGTGCCCGCGGCCGGCGATGGGCGTGCCGACGGCGAAGCTGCGGGAGCCGCTCATCCGCGACAACAGCACCCCGAGGACCGCGTGCAACACCATGAACAGAGTCGCGTTGTTCTCGCGCGCGATCGCCGCGAGTCCGGTGTGTACCGACTCGTCCAGCTCGACACTCACACTGGCTCCGCGCAGGTTGGCGGTAGCCGCTCGCGGCCGATCCCACGGCAACGACACGACCGGGGTGATCCCGCTGAGCTCGTCCGCCCAGAAGGCCAACTGCTGCGACAGAATCGACGTGGGGTCGCTGTCCGAGCCCAGCACCTGCCGCTGCCATACCGCAAAGTCCGCGTACTGCACCGTCAGCGGTTCGGGCGTGTAGTCGGTTCCCGACGCGGCAGCGAGGTACGCAGTCATGACGTCACGGGCCAGTGGTGCCATCGATGCGCCGTCTCCGCTGATGTGGTGCATCACGATGACGAAGACGTACTCGTCCGGGCCGAAGCGGAACACTGCTCCCCGGACCGGGGGTGCGACGGTGACGTCGAAGCCCTCGTAGACGAGTGCGCGAATCCGTTCGGCGGTGTCGGAGTCGTCGGTCGCGTCGATGGGAGTCAGATCGGGTACGACCGATCCGGCGTCGACGAACTCCTGGTAGGGCGAACCGTTCGCATCTTCCGGGTAGCGCGTGCGCAGTGCCTCGTGGCGTTCCACGGTGCTGGACACGGCGCTCTGCAGTGCCGCGACATCCAGCTCGCCTCGCAGACGGAGCGCCAGCGGCATGTTGTAGGCCCCGGACTCGGGGTCGAGTCGGTTCAGTACCCACATGCGCTGTTGCGCGAGCGACAACGGAACGGTCTGGCCGGCCGGTCGGCGACGCAGCGGCATATCGTTCGCGTCGTCGATGCGTGATTCGGCGCGCGCGGCGAGTGCAGAGACCGTCGAGGCCTCGAACAGGTCTCGGACACCGACCTTCTTCCCGAGCGCAGCCGACACCCGTCCCGCCACTCTTGTGGCGATCAGCGAGTTACCACCGAGATCGAAGAAGTCGTCGTCCGATCCGACCCGCTGCACGCCGAGCAGCTCGGCGAAGATCTCCGCCACGATCTCCTCGACCGGCGTTGCGGGAGCACGGAACTCGCGAACCTCGAACACCGGCTCCGGCAGTGCTTTTCGGTCCAGCTTGCCGCTGGTGTTCAGCGGGAATTCGGCGAGCACCATCACCGTCGCCGGCACCATGTACTTCGGCAGAGCGCCGCCGACGAAGGTGCGTACCTCGGCCGGGTCCAGCGTTCTACCCGGCGCGGGCACCACGTATCCGACGAGCTGGTCGCCGGCACCGGTGGTCGCCACCACGGCCGTGGCCTGGTTGACGTCGGGATGGGCCAACAGTGCGGTCTCGATCTCACCGAGCTCGATCCGCTGGCCACGGAACTTGACCTGGAAATCGGTGCGCCCGATGTACTCCAGGACTCCTGCAGCGCCCGGCCCCGATCGCCATCGGACGAGGTCTCCGGTGCGATACATGCGCTCGCCGGCAGCCGAGAACGGGTTCGCGACGAAGCGGTCCATCGTCAGGTCGACCCGCCCGAGGTATCCGTCGGCGAGCTGCGTTCCCGCCAGATACAGCTCACCCGCGGTCCCTGCGGCAACCGGATGCAGCCTGCCGTCGAGAACGTAGGCCTGGGTGTTCCATTCCGGCGCACCGATCGGGACGGTCGCGCCCTCGTCGGCAGACGTCTCCCAGTACGTCACACTCACTGCGGCTTCGGTGGGGCCGTACAGGTTGTGGATCCCGGCAGAGGTGATCGCGCGGAAGTCCGTCACCGTCTCCGGCGGCAGTGCCTCACCCACCACGTAGACGTGTCGCAACGACCGGCACTGCTCCTCGGTGGCGTACGCGGCGAACACCGTGAGCATCGACGGCACGAAGTCCGTGACGGTGACGCCGTGCCGGGCGATGCGCTCCGCGACGTACGCCGGGTCGCGGTGGCCGTCGGGGGTCGCGAGAACGACGCTCGCACCGACCTGGAGTGGGAGGAAGAAGCCCCACAGTGACACGTCGAACGTCGTCGCCGTCTTCTGCAGGTAGACGTCGTTCTCGTCGAGCGAGTACTGGTCGATCATCCACGCCATCTCGTTGACGATCGCGCGGTGCGGCACCGCGACGCCCTTGGGTCGCCCGGTCGACCCGGACGTGAAGATGACGTAGGCGGTGTTCTCCGGGCGTACCGGTGCCAGTCGGTCGGCGTCGGCCACGGCGTCTGCCGGGTAGGACGCGAGATCGAGGGTGTCCAGTTCGAGAATCGGGAACCGTTCCGGCAGTCCCGTCCGATCGTGGCTGGTCGAGAGAACGGCGACCGGCACCGCGGTGTCGAGGATGTACTCGATGCGCTCGGCCGGGTGGTCCGGATCGATGGGCACGTACGCGCCGCCGGCTTCGATGACGGCGTACATGCCGACCATCAGATCGATGCCTCGCCTCATGCCGAGAGCGACGAGCGACTGCGGGCCGACGCCGAGCGAAATCAGGTGTCGGGCAAGACGATTGACCCGCTCCGAGAACTCGGCGTAGGTCACTGCGGTGCCCTCGTAGAGCACGGCCGTGGCGTCCGGGTTCGCCGCAACCCGAGCCCGGAACGGCGCGGTCAGCATGATGCCCGCGTCGACCTCGTGCGCGGTGTCGTTCCAGGTGTCGATCACGCGGGTTCGTTCTTCCGAGCCGAGCAGATCGATATCGCCGACCGCCGTCGTGGTGTCGGAGACGAAGGTTTCGAGAACACCGACGAGCCGGGACAGGATGGACTCGACGTACGTAGCGTCGAACAGATCGCTGATGTACTTGAGCGTGAACGAGATTCGATCCTCGGCCACGACCAACAACGTCAGTGGGTAGTGAGTGTTGTCGTTCGAGCTCACCGACTCGACGGTCATTCCGTCGATCGCTGCCGCTTGCTGCGTCAGCTCGGCTTCGTCCACCGGGTAGGACTCGAAGATGGTGAGGGTGTCGAACAGATTCCCCATTCCGATCGCCCGTTGGATGTCGACGAGTCCCATGTGATGGTGGTCGAGCAGGTCTGCTTGTTCTCCCTGAATCCGGACCAGGTAGTTCTCGACAGTGTCGGCCGGATCGAATCGAACGCGCACCGGGATGGTGTTGATGAACAGGCCGATCATCGACTCGACGCCTGGAAGAGCAGCGGGACGGCCGGAGACCGTGGCACCGAACACGACATCGGTGCGGCCGGTGATGTGTGCGATCAGCAGGCCGTAGGCCGCTTGCACCAGCGTGTTGACGGTGACGCCGAGCCTGCCACCGAGCGCCACGAGCGACGCGGTGGTCTCGGGATCGACGAATCGCTCCGTCTCTGCCGAGCGGGCGGAGATCTCTCGTCCGACACTCGGCGGTGCGACGAACGTCGGCTCCTCGACTCCGGCCAGCGCGGTGGTCCACGCACCGAGAGACACGGCCGGGTCCTGTCGGTTCAGCCATGCCAGGTAGGAGCGATACGAGCGAACCCTCGGCATCGACGAGGTGGAACCACGAGCGGCGTACAGGTACAACAGTTCCTTCATCACCAGCGGCAGAGACCACCCGTCGAGGAGCACGTGATGGTTGGTCATCGCGAGCTTGTAGGTGGTCGGGGTGATTCGCACGAGGACGAAACGCAGCAGCGGTGCAGTGGAGACGTCGAAATGCCGTCGTTGCTCGGCCGCCAGGGCATCGGCGACTGCTGTGCCACGTTCCGGCTCGTCGAGGTGCGACAGGTCCATCGTGGTCCAGGGCAACACGACGTCCTGATGGACGATCTGCACCGTCTCGCCGTCTGCGGTCGCGGTGAACGAGGTACGCAGATTGTCGTACCGATCCAGCAGCGTCTGGGCAGCGTGATGCAACCGTTCGGCGTCCACCTCGCCGGCCAGGTCGAGTACGACCTGCATGGTGTAGACGTCGATCGACGCGTCGGCGAACAACGCGTGGAACAGCAGTCCTTGCTGCAACGGTGACAGCGACCAGATGTCGGTCAGCTGTGGGTAACGCGCCTCGAACGACGCGATGTCGGCCTGCGACAGCGCCACCAGAGGCACGTCCGACGGGGTCAGGCCACCCGAGCCGGGTACCTCGGCGTACGAGGCCAGCGCCGACAACGCCTCGGACCACAGCCCGGCGAGACGCTCGACCGTGTCCGCGGACACGGCTCCGGTCGGGAACGCGAAGCTGGCGCTCAGGACCCCGCCCTCGTCGGTGTCGAGCACGATGGCGTTGATGTCGACGGTCTTGTTCGCGGCCATGTCGGCGTCACCGGGCGCGGAGAGCTCGCCGTCGGCGGCCGGCAACCAGCCGAGCGACTTCATCTCGTCCGGGACCTCGCCGGCGTCGACCCGGCCCAGGTAGTTGAAGCTGATCTGTCCGGTACCGAGTTCGGCCAGTTCCGCAGCGGTCTCCGAGTTCAGGTAGCGGAGCAGTCCCCAGCCCATGCCTCGATCGGGCAGCGCCAGCATCTGCTCCTTGACTGCCTTGACTGCGTCTCCGAGCTGCGACCCTCCCGCGAACGCAGCATCGACGTCGATTCCGGTCAGGTCGAGGCGAACGGGGAACAGACTGGTCAGCCAGCCGACGGTCCGTCCCAGATCAGCTCCGGGAACCACCGCTTCCTCGCGGCCGTGGCCTTCGAGCTGCACCAGTGTTGCCGGTGCAGTGATGCCGCGCTCGGACCGCAGTCTCGTGACGGCCAGAGCGAGCCCGGCCAGCAACCCGTCGCCCACTCCGCCGCGGAAGATCTCCGGAACGGTGGTCAGCAAGGTGCGCGTGACGTCGGGTGTCAGTTCGATGTTCACCCGTTCGAGCGTCGCCACGACATCGACCGCGGGATCGAAGGGGCGGTTGCCCAGCACGGGGTCCTCGGTGTCGGCGATCGAACGCCACAGCGGCAATTCGGCCAGCCGCGCCTCGCTCGCTGCCGCGTCGACCAGTGCATGGGTCCAACGCCGCATCGAGGTCCCGACCTCGGGGAGGGTCGGGGTCACTCCCCCCGACACCTGAGCCCAGGCGGAGACGAAGTCGGGGACCAAAATTCGCCACGACACTCCGTCGATCACGAGGTGGTGCGCCGCCACGGTCAGCGTGCCCGGCACCTCGGGTCCTCGATCGACCCAGACGAGGGCGAGCATGCGACCGGCGGTGGGGTCGAGCGTTCCCACCGCATCGTCGAATATTGTTGCAGCCGAATCGGTATCGGCGCGGGTGAGCAACGCATCCACATCGACGGCTCCGGTGCCCGCAACCTCGAGGCCCCAGCCGCGGTCGTCGTGTACCAGGGTCGACCGCAGCACGTCGTGTCGATCGACCACTGCGGTCACCGTGGCGAGAATCCCGGCTCGGTCGATACCGAGCGGCAGCTCCAGTGTGACGGCCTGATGGAAGCGTGACCACCCGCCGCCGCGCTCGATCATCGCTACACCGAACGGGGGTAGCGGCATCCAACCGACGCCGCCGCCGTCGAGTTCCTCGAGCACGACCGCGTCATTGCCCTCACCGACGATCACGGCGACCTCGGCGAGACCGGCAACGGTCTTGCGCTCGAACACATCTCGCGGCCCGAACTGAATTCCCCTGGCCTTGGCGCGAGAAACGAGCTGAATCGAGACGATGCTGTCGCCGCCGAGCGCGAAGAACGAATCGTCGACCCCGACGGCGTCGAGGCCGAGGACGTCTGCGAAGACCTCGGCGATGATGCGTTCGGTGTCGGTTGTCGCGGTGCGGAATTCGGCATCGCTGCCGAATTCCGGTTCGGGTAGTGCTCTGCGGTCCAGCTTGCCGTTCGGCCCGAGTGGCAGGGCATCGAGCACGATGAGCCCGGCCGGAACCATGTATTCCGGAACCAGGGTCGCAACCGAGGCGGTGACCGCTGTGGTGTCGATCGTCTCACCGGCGACAGGAACGACGTAGCCGACCAGGAGTTCACCTGCCGACGGCGTCCGGCGCACGAGAACGACGGCTTGGTCGACCGACGGATCTGCAGTCAGCGCGGCTTCGATCTCGCCCAGTTCGATGCGCAGTCCGCGCAGCTTGACCTGGAAGTCGGTGCGGCCGAGGTACTCGAGTTCACCGTCGCGCCTCCACCGCACCAGGTCTCCGGTGCGGTACATCCGCGAGCCGGCACTGCCGTGCGGGTCGGCGACGAACCGGTCGGCGGTCAGGTCCGGGCGGCCGAGGTATCCGCGGGCCAGTTGACACCCCGCGAGATACAGCTCTCCGGGCACCCCGACGGGAACGGGGTGCAGTCGCGCGTCGAGCACGGTCACCCTCGTGTTCCACACCGGTGCGCCGATGGGAACCGACACGGTGTCCGACGGCAGGACATGGTGATAGGTGACGTCGACAGCGGCCTCGGTCGGGCCGTACAGGTTGTGCAGCTCGGTTGCGGGCAGAGCAGTGCGCAGGGCCGAGGCAACCGATGCAGGCAATGCCTCACCGGAGGCGAACACCGCACGCAGGCCGGTGCAGTTCGACACACCGTCCGCAGCGGCGAACACGGCCAGCAAAGACGGCACGAAGTGCGCGACCGTGACGCCGCGTTCGGCGACGGTGCTCACCAGATATGCCGGATCTCGGTGGCCGTCGGGCACCGCGATGACGAGTTCGGCACCGATCTGCAACGGCCAGAACAGCTCCCACACCGACACGTCGAACGTGACCGGCGTCTTCTGCAACACCTTGTCCTGCTCGGTCAGACGGTATTCGGCCTGCATCCACAGCAGACGGTTGACGATGGCCTCGTGGCTGACCGCAACGCCTTTGGGGCGACCGGTGGAGCCGGAGGTGAAGATGACGTACGCGGTGTCCGCCGGTCGCAGCGGTGCGGTTCGCTCGGCATCGGTCACCGGTGCCGTGGACAGACCTGTCGTGTCGACGGTGTCGACCAGGATTCTGGCGGCGTCGGTCACGAGATCTGTACCGTCGCGCTCGGTCGTGAGCAGCACCACCGGTGCCGCCGTGTCCAGGATGTAGCCGATTCGTTCGGCCGGTAGATCCGGGTCGACCGGAACGTAGGCACCACCGGCGGCGAGCACTGCGTAGATACCCGTCAGCATGTCGATGGAGCGGCGCATGGCCGTCGCCACCACGGTTTCCGGGCCGACTCCCTCGGCGATGAGCAGACGCGCGAGCGCGTTGACCCGTTCGGAGAATTCGCGGTACGTCACCCGATCGTCGAGGAAGCTCGTGGCGGTGTTGTCCGGGGACTCGGCAACTCGGGTCTCGAACAGCGACACCAGAGTTGCGCCGGGATCCACCTCGTGCGCGGTGGCGTTCCAGTCCTCGAGGACGCGGGTACGTTCGCCCTCCTCGAGGATGTCGATGTCGCCGACGACCCCGTCCGGTGTGTCGGTCAGCGCGTGCAGTACCCGGACGAGCCGTCGCCCGAGGGAGGCCATGCTGGATTCTTCGAATAGATCTGTGGCGTAGTCGAACTGCACGTCGATTCCGGCGGGAGCACCGCGGTCGTCCGTGTTCTCCCAGAGCGTCACCTGCAGGTCGAATTTCGCGAACGCGCTACCCAAATCGATGCCCTCGACAGTCAACCCCGGCAGGGCCAACGTCTGGCGGTTCAGGTTCTGGAACGTCAGCATGACCTGGAAGATCGGGTGGCGAGCCTGTGAGCGGTCCGGGGCCAGCTCGTCGACGAGCCGCTCGAACGGCACGTCGGCGTGCCCGAAGGCTCCCAGGTCGGCCTCGCGAACTGCGGCGAGTTGCTCGCGCAACGTTGCCGCGGGGTGCACCGCGGTACGCAGGGCGAGCGTGTTGACGAACATGCCGACGAGCTCGTCCAGATCGGCGTCACCGCGGCCAGCGACCGGGGTTCCGATCGTCACGTCGTCGGTACCCGCCATCGCGCCGAGGAGCACCGCGAGCGCGGTGTGGACCACCATGAAGTTCGTGGCGTTGTTGGCGCGGGCAGCGCGAGCGATGTTCGACTGCAGAGCCTCGTCGATCGAGAAGTTGTATGCCGCACCGCGATACGACGCCACCGCCGGACGCGGCCGGTCGGTCGCGAGATCGAGCTGTGCCGGGGCACCGGCCAGAGCCGTCGTCCAGTAGGCGAGCTGCTTCGCCAACGGCGAATCGGGGTCGTCCTCGGAACCGAGTACCTCGCGTTGCCACAACGCGTAGTCCGCGTACTGCACCGGGAGTGGTGCCCACTGCGGGTTCTCCCCCGCGGCACGGGCGGTGTAGGCCACCATGACGTCGCGCGTCAGGGGTCCCATCGAGAACCCGTCCGCGGCGATGTGATGGGCGACGAAGGCCAGTACGTGCTCGGTCTCGCTGACCCGCAGGATCCGGATTCGGACCGGAACAGCTCGGGTCACGTCGAATCCCGCGGACACGAAGTCGCGCAGGGCCTGCTCGATCGAACTCTCGTCGACGTCGTCGACGACAACCGTCACGCCGGCCTCCGCGGTACCGAGTACCACCTGATGGCCCCGTCCGTCGACCTCCGGGTACACGGTGCGCAGAATTTCGTGCCTCGCCAGCACGTCGTGCACGGCGTTGGTGAGTGCATCGACATCGATGCTGCCGGACAACCGAATTGCGACCGGGATGTTGTTCACGGCGGAGGTCGGATCGAATTGGCTCAGGAACCACATGCGCTGCTGAGCCATCGACAGCGGCACCGAGTCCGGTCGTGTTCGAGCCGTCAGTGCCCGGCGCGCACCGGTACCCACCTCGGACTCGATCGCACGTGCGAGCGACTGCACCGTCGGAGACTCGAAGATCGAGCGGACAGGCACCTGAGTATCGAGCGCCGCACCCAGCCGGGAGACCACCTGAGTGGCGATGAGCGAGTTACCGCCGAGCGCGAAGAAGTCGTCGTCCAGACCCACGCGCTCGACAGCGAGCACCTCGGCGAAGACCGCCGCGACGGCCTCTTCCACCGGATTGGTCGGCGCGCGGAATTCGGCTGTCTCGAACTGCGGTTCGGGGAGCGCCTGTCGATCCAGCTTTCCGTTGACGCCGCGAGGAAGAGCCTCGAGCACGACGAAGGCCGCCGGGATCATGTACGACGGCAGACGTTCGGCGAGTGCACGACGGATGCCGTCCTGATCCAGCGTCACCCCATCGGCGGGCACGAGGTAGGCCACGAGCCGCGCGCCTGATCCCGTGTCCGCGAGAGCGATCACGGCGACGTCGCGAATCTCGTCGAGCGATCCGAGAGCGGCATCGATGTCGCCGAGCTCGATACGGAAACCGCGAATCTTCACCTGGAAGTCGGTGCGCCCGACGTACTCCAATTCGCCGTCGGCGCGCCAGGATACGAGGTCACCGGTGCGGTACAGACGGCCGCCGGGGGTGAACGGGTCCGCGACGAATCGCTCGGCGCTCAGATCCGGCCGCGCGAAGTACCCGTCGGCCAGCTGCGCACCCGCGAGGTAGAGCTCACCTGCGACGCCGACCGGAACGGGAGCCAGACGCGAATCCAGAACGTAGACACGGGTGTTCCACTCCGGGCCACCGATCGGAACCGTGGTGCCGTCGACGGTCGTCACCCGATGCGAAGTCACCGAGACCGCGGCCTCGGTCGGGCCGTACAAGTTGTCCAGTCGCGCAGCAGAACTGCGCAGCGCGCGCTCGGCCGTGGCGACCGGCAGCGCTTCGCCGATCGCCAGGATCCGCGTCAGGTGTTCGGGCAGGGTGCCCGCCGACGCCGTGACCAGCGCGTCGAGCACGGACGGCACGGTGTGCAGTGTCGTCACCGATTCCCGGTTCGTCAGATCGACGAGGTAGGCGGGATCGCGGTGGCCCTCGGCGTCGGCCACGACGATCGCACCACCGGAGACGGTGGCGACCCAGAACTCCCACACGGACAGGTCGAAGGTGGCCGCGGTCTTGAGCAGCACTCGGTCGGTGCTGCCCAGTCCGTAATGGGCGCTCTGCCACAGCAATTGGTTGACGATGGCGGCATGACTCACCGCGACACCCTTGGGGCGGCCGGTGGATCCGGACGTGAAGATGACGTACGCGGTGTTCGCAGGCCGCAGCGGCGAGGTGCGCTCACTGTCGGTGACGGGCGCGTCCGAGACCTCTGCGTCGAGCACTCGCGGATCGGTGTCGACCAACAGCACCGGAACCGAGTCGACATCGACACCGTCCCGCGCAGTACTCAGGACCAGAGCGGGAGCAGCTACCTCCAGGATGTAGGCATTGCGGTCCGCCGGCTGATCCGGATCGATGGGCACGTACGCCCCACCCGCCTTGGCGACGGCATACATCGCGACGAGCAGATCCAGCGAGCGCCTGATCGCCAGAGCAACCGTCACCTGCGGGCCGACACCGGCACCGATGAGGACGCGGGCCAACCGGTTGATTCGACGATCGAACTCGCCGTACGACAGTGACTGCCCGGCATGGACCACCGCGACCGCGTCGGGCTGCGCCTGCACCTGTCGATCGAACAGCGATACCAGCGTCTGCGACGCATCGACATCGTGATCGGTGTCGTTCCACGTGCGGACGATCCGGGTGCGTTCCTCGGGCGAGAGCAGCTCCAGATCGCCGACGACGGCCGACGGGTCCTCGGCCACGGCGGCGAGGAGGCGAACGAACCGGTCGGCAAAACCTTCGATCGTGGCGCGATCGAAAAGATCGGTGGCGTAACTGAATTCGGCCGACAGTTCCGCGGGCGAGCCGTCCGGGGCGTAGCGATCCGAGATCGACAGTTGCAGATCGGTTTTCGCAGTCACCGCATCCGCCTCGACGGCACTCACCGTCAGACCCGGCAGCTCGAACGTCGACTCGGCAAGGTTCTGGAAGGACAGGCCTACCTGGAACAACGGGTTGCGTGCCGTCGACCGCACCGGGTTCAGCACCTCCACGAGACGCTCGAACGGAACGTCGGAGTGCGCGAACGCGGCCAGGTCCCGCTCTCGGGCCTGAGCGAGCAACTGGCTGAAGGTCATCGACGATTCGACCGACGACCGGAAGACCAGGGTGTTGACGAACATACCGATCATCGAGTCCAGAGCCCGCTCACCGCGGCCGGCGATGGGCGTTCCGACCGCGATGTCCTCGGAACCGGACAGGCGTGCGAGCAACACGGCGAATGCCGAGTGCACCACCATGAACAACGTTGCCTGCTCGGTACGTCCGAGTTCGGCGAGAGCAGCGTGCGTGCCGGCGTCGACGGTGAACCGCACGGCATCGCCGCGGAAACTCTGCGCAGGCGGGCGCGGGCGATCGGTGGGCAGCACCAGCTGATCCGGCAGCTCGGCGAGCGTATCCTTCCAGAACGACACCTGCTGCGCTGCAACCGAATCGGGATCCGATTCGGTGCCGAGTACGGTTCGCTGCCACAGCGCGAAGTCGACGTACTGCACCTCGCGTGGCTCCCAGTCCGGAGCCGTCCCTGCAGATCTCGCGGTGTATGCGGTCATGACGTCGACGGCCAGCGGGCCCATCGACGCGCCGTCGGCCGACACGTGGTGGACGACGAAGGCCAGGACGTGCTCGTTCTCGTCGACGCGGAACACGCGCGCGTCGACCGGCACCTCGACGGTGACGTCGAAGCCCCGCGCAAAGAATTCGGTCACGGCGGCAACGACGTTTACACCGGCCACGTCTCGGACGGCGAGGTCCATCGGTACCTCGGACGCCGGCAACACCTGCTGGAACGGGCCCTGTGCCGAGTCCGGGTACCGGGTACGAAGAGACTCGTGGCGCTCGACGACATCACGCACCGCCGACTGCAGCGCAGCGACGTCGAGCTCACCCGACAACCGCACGGCGAAAGGAATGTTGTCCACCGACGACGTCGTGTCGAACTGGTTGAGGAACCAGTACCGCTGCTGCGCAGGCGAGAGCGGCGGGTGCTCGGGACGCGGACCCGCCACGAGTGCAGCGCGCCCGCCCGAACCGACAGCACTCTCCACGTGCGCCACCAGTGCGGCCACGGTCGAGCTCTCGAACAGCGCCCGCACCGGGACCACCGTGTCCAGGGCCGCGCCGAGCCGCGAGACCACCTGGGTGGCGATCAACGAGTTACCGCCCAGGGCGAAGAAGTCGTCGTCCAGTCCCACTCGCTCGAGGTGCAGGACGTCGGCGAACACTCCGGCGACGATCTCTTCGACCGCGGTGGTGGGTGCGCGGAATTCCCGGGCCTCGAACACGGGTGCGGGAAGCGCGGCGCGATCCAACTTGCCCACCGGGGTCAGTGGAACGGTGTCGAGAACGATGATCGACGACGGGATCATGTAGGCGGGCAATGATTTTCCGACGAAGGCGGTCAGCTCCTCGACGTCGACGACGGAACCACGCGTCGGCAGCACGTAGGACACGAGGGTGGTGACACCCGAGGGCAGTTCGTGTCCGAGTGTGACGGCGAAGTCGACCTCGGGAACAGCGGTGAGCGCGGAGTCGATCTCGCCGAGCTCGATACGGAACCCGCGCACCTTGACCTGGAAGTCGGTGCGGCCGACGAACTGCAGCTGCAGGTCGTCCGTCCATCGCACGACGTCGCCGGTGCGGTACATCCGTGCGCCGTCGATGCCGTACGGGTTGGCCACGAAGCGCTCGGAGGACAGACTCGGCCTACCGAGATAGCCGCGAGCGAGCGCACCGCCCGACAGATACAGGTCACCCGCGACACCGGTCGGAACCGGTTCGAGCCTGGAATCGAGGATGAGCACGGACATGCCGTGAATCGGTCGACCGATGGTGATCGGCTCGCCGGGCGTCAACTCGGCGAAGCTGGAGATGATCGTGGTCTCGGTCGGTCCGTACCCGTTGAAGTACTTCCGGTCCCCTGCCCAGCGGGCGAGCAGTTCGGGAGTGGTCACGTCGCCGCCCACCGAGAGCACCTCGAGCGAATCGATCCCGTGGGGATCCATCGTGCCGAGCACCGCGGGCGTGATGATCGTGTGAGTGACCCTCTCCGCCTTCAACAATTCGGCCAGTTCGGTGCCGCCGAGAATCGATGCGGGTACCACTACCAACGTCGCGCCGACGGAGAACGCCGCCATCCACTCCAGAACCGACGGATCGAAGTTCGGCGAGCAGACGTGGAGGAACCGCGAGGCCGGTTTCAGGTGATAGAGATCGGTTGCTGCGTCGAGGACGCCGCCGAGTCCGGCGTGCGTGACGACAACGCCCTTCGGCTTGCCCGTCGAGCCCGAGGTGTAGATGACGTAGGCGGGGTTCTGGAACGTGACGGGTCGCAGGCGGTCGGCGTCGGTGACCGGGTCGGCAGAGCGGGTGCGGACCTCGGCCACGAACTCGTCGTCGTCGACGCTCAGCCAGGTCAGGTCCTGCTGTCCGCCGGCGAGCCGATCCGAGTGTGCCCGGGTGGTCAGGCCCAGTAGGGCCTCGGAGTCCGAGACCATGTGGGCGACGCGATCCTGCGGATACGTCGGGTCGACGGGTAGGTGCGCGGCCCCCGATTTCGCCACTGCCCAGACCGCGAGCACCATGAAGTAGGAGCGTTGGAATCCCAGAGCCACAACGGATTCGGGGCCGGCCCCGCGCTCGATGAGCACCCGGGCGAGCTGCGAGGACGTCGCATCGAGTTCGGCGTACGAGATCGAGCGGCCCTCGTAGCGAATCGCGGTCGCCGACGGGTCGAGTGCGGCTCCGGCAGCGAAGATCTCGGCCAGAGTGCCGCCGGCCAACACGTCGTCACCGTGGACGTGGGTGAGCCGGTCGTATTCGTCGTCGTAGAGGATGGACAGATCGCCCACCGGGGTGTTCGGTGTCGCCACGATCGCTTCGAGCAGCCAGCGGAAACGACGCGAGAACACCTCGATCGTGTCCTCGTCGAACAGGTCTCGCGCGTAGAGGAAACCGGCGGACAGACCGGTGCCGTCGGACTTCTCGTGCAGCGTCAGCGACAGGTCGAACTTGGCGGTGTCGACCTCGACGTCGACCGCCGAGACCGTCAGATCGGGAAGATGGAATTCGCTCGGCGGCAGGTTCTCGAACGCGATCGCCACCTGGAACAGCGGGTGCCTGGCCGTCGTTCGCTCGGGTTCGAGCAGATCGACGAGCCGCTCGAAGGGGATGTCCGCGTGTGCGAATGCATCGAGGTCGACGTCCCGGACGTGGCCGAGGAGGTCGGTGAATCCCTTGCTTCGATCGACCGAGGTGCGGAGCACCAGGGTGTTGACGAACATGCCGATCACGTCGTCCAGGACGGCCTCGCCGCGGCCTGCGACGGCGGTACCCACCGCAACGTCGTCCGAGGTGGACATGCGAGCCAGGAACAACGCGAGCGCACCGTGGAGCACCATGAACAGGGTGGTTCCGGTCGACCGGGCCAGATCGTCGAGCGAGGCACGCAGATCCGCATCGATGTCGAACTGGAACCGCCCGCCCGAGTACGACTGCACCGCAGGACGCGGCCGGTCGTACGGCAGGGTCAGCTCACTGGGCAGGTCCGCCAGGGCCGAACGCCAGTAGTCCGCCTGTGCTGCCGTCAGGCTGCTCGGATCCGCGTCGTCGCCGAGCACGGCGCGCTGCCACAGCGCGAAGTCGGCGTACTGCACCGCCAGCGGCGTCCACTGCGGAGCGTCGCCGGCCACACGAGCGAGGTAAGCCGTCATCACGTCGCGGGTCAGCGGTCCCATGGACCACCCGTCTGCGCTGATGTGATGAACCACGACGACCAGCACGTACTCGTCGTCGGTGACCTGGAACAGTTTCGCGCGCAGGGGAATCGACTGGGTGACGTCGAATCCTTCGGAGGCGAACGCGATCAGGTCGGCCACCGCACCGTCGGCGGACGGTGTGGTGGGCGTCAGGTCCGGTGCCACCAATTCGGCAGGCAGGATCACCTGATGCCCCGCTCCGTCCACACTCGGGTAGACGGTGCGGAGTGCTTCGTGCCGGTCGAGAACGTCGACGACCGCTGCGTTCAGGGCCGCAGTGTCGAGTGCTCCGGTGAGCCGGATCGCCACGGGGATGTTGTTGACCGCCGATTCGGGCTCGAATCGGTTGAGGAACCACATCCGCTGCTGGGCGAGCGAGAGCGGAATTCGTTCGGGGCGTTCCTGCGGCACCAGAGGCGCGGAGACTCCGTGGCCGACGTGACTTTCCAACGCAGCAGCCAAGGCTGCCACCGTGCCTGCCTCGAACATCGTTCGGACGGGCACCGTCGTGCCCAGCTCGGCACCGAGTCGTGCGGCGACCTGAGTGGCGACGAGCGAATTGCCGCCGAGCGCGAAGAAGTCGTCGTCCACACCGACTCGGTCGAGTCCGAGGACCGCGCCGAACACGTTCGCGACGATCTCTTCGACCGGATCGGACGGTGCTCGGTAGGGCGTTGCCTCGAATTCGGGATTGGGCAGCGCTTTTCGATCGAGCTTGCCACTTCCGCCGAGCGGGAATTCGGCCAATTCCACGACGGTGGTCGGTACCATGTACTCGGCCAGACGTCCACGTAGCGCGGTGCGTGCCCGGTCCACATCGACCGGGCCTTCGGTGGGGACGACGTAGGCAACCAGTTGTTCTCGTCGCACGAGCACCACGGCCTGAGCGATCTCGGGAAGATCCAACAGAGCCGATTCGATTTCGCCGAGTTCGATACGGAGACCACGCAACTTCACCTGGAAGTCGGACCGGCCCACGTACTCCAACTCACCGGCGGGCAGCCACCGCACCACGTCGCCGGTTCGATACATCCGCGTACCGTCGACCGCGAACGGATCGGCAACGAAGCGATCCGCGGTCAGATCGGGTCGGCTCACGTATCCCCTGGCGAGCTGGACACCCGAGAGATAGAGCTCTCCCGACACCCCGACCGGAACCGGCCGCAACGACGAATCCAGAACGCGCACATCGGTGTTCCACACCGGTGAACCGATCGGCACCACGGCTGTGTCCGCGTCGGAGACCGCGTGATAGGTCACGTCGACAGCAGCTTCGGTCGGGCCGTACAGGTTGTGCACCGACACCTGTGGGAGCGCGCGGCGCAGCGAATGTGCAGTAGCAGGCGCAAGCGCCTCCCCCGAGGCGAACACCGTACGCAGCGACGCTCCCGCGTCGGGCCTACGCAGCGCCTCCGGTGTGAACACCGACATCATCGACGGCACGAAGTGCACTACCGAGACATGTTCGCGTGCAATGACATCGAGCAGGTACGACGGATCCCGATGACCCTCGGGAACCGCGACGACCACCGATGCGCCGACCTGGAAGGCCCAGAAGAACTCCCACACCGACACGTCGAACGTAGCCGGTGTCTTCTGCAACACCACGTCCTGCGGACCGAGGGGGTACTCGTGCTGCATCCACGACAACCGGTTGACGATCGCCGCGTGCGATACGCCGACGCCCTTCGGCCGACCCGTCGACCCCGAGGTGAAGATGACGTATGCGAGGTTCTCTGCCCGCAGCGGTGCCGTCCGCTCCGCATCGGTGACCGGCGCCGACGAGAATTCCGACACGTCCACGGTATCGATGTCCACCGTCTCCACGCCGGGGAACTCGACGTGATCTCGGGTGCTCGAGAGCACCCGTACCGGCGAGGCCGTGCTCACGATGTACTCGTTGCGCTCCGACGGCTGAGCCGGATCGATGGGTACGTACGCAGCACCGGCCTTGACGATCGCGTACATACCGACGAACAACTCGATACTGCGGCCGACTGCGAGGCCGACCGTCGAATCGGTCCCGACACCCACCGACAACAGGTACCGCGCCAGGCGGTTCGCGCGCGCATCGAGCTCGGCGTACGTCAGCCGAACGTCCTCGAACACCAGGGCCTGCGCGTCGGGGGTCTGCTCGACGCGACCATCGAACTGCCCTACCAACGTTGTTCCGCTGGTGATCTCGTGCGCCGGTCCCGAACCGAACGTCAGCACCGACTCCCGCTCGACCGAGTCGAGCAGGTCGATCTCTCCGACGGCTGCGGCGGGCGCTGCGGTGATCGCACGAAGAACCCGAACGAACCGCTCTCCGAATCGAGCCATCGTCGATTTGTCGAAGAGGTCCGCGGCATAGGTCAGGGCGACGGTCAGGCCCGCGGGCTCGGAGCCGGCCGGTGCCGAATCCCACAGCGTCACCTGCAGATCGAACTTGGCCAGGTCTGCCTCGTAGTCGACCGCTGCGATGGTCAGGCCGGGGAGCTCGACCGAGGTTCGATCCAGGTTCTGGAACGTCAACATGACCTGGAACAGCGGGTGGCGTGCCTGCGAGCGCGCCGGGGCCAACACGTCCACCAGACGCTCGAAGGGCACGTCGGCGTGCGAGAACGCAGCGAGGTCCACCTCCCGGATCTCGCGCAGCAGATCGTCGAACGACGTCCGTGGATCGACTTCGGTGCGCAGCACCAGTGTGTTGACGAACATGCCGACGACGTCGTCGAGGGCCGCGTCTCCACGGCCGGCGACCGGCGTACCGATACTGATGTCGTCGGCGGCCGCGAGCTTGGCCAACAGCACGGCCAGCGCGGCGTGCACGACCATGAATGTCGTTGCGTTGTGGTCTCTTCCGAGCTTCTCCAGCGCGCGGACCAGTTCGGCGTCGATCTCGAACGTGTGCGTGCCGCCGTTGGTCGTGGCGACCGCCGGGCGGGGACGGTCGGTGGGTAGCTCCAACTGGTCGGGTGCGCCGCCGAGTCGGTGCCGCCAGTAGTTCTCCTGCGCCGAGATCAGAGATTCCGGATCGTCCTCGCTGCCGAGGACGGCCCTCTGCCACAGCGTGAAGTCGGCGTACTGCACCTCCAGCGGAGTCCACTGTGGTTGCTGCCCGTTGGTGCGCGCCACGTATGCGGCCACCACGTCTCGGGTCAGCGGGCCCATCGAGAATCCGTCGGCCGCGATGTGGTGCACCACGAACGCGAGCACGTGCTCGGTCTCGGCCGTCTCGAGAAGCACCGCCCGGAAGGGCAGCTGTACCGCCAGATCGAAGGGCCTGAGCGCGAACTCGAGCAGCACGGCGGGAACGTCGGCATCGGTTGCCGTCGCGCGCTCCAATTCCACTGCCACCGAATCGGATTCGAGTACTTGTTGGAAGCCGATGCCGTCGTGATCGGGGTAGACCGTCCGCAGCGACTCGTGCCGGTCCAACACGTCGATCAAGGCCGCCTGCAGGGCGGTGAAATCGAGTTCGCCGCTCAACGCGATGGCGACCGGGATGTTGTTGACAGCCGAGTCCGGCTCGAATCGGTTGAGGAACCACATCCGTTGCTGGGCCAGCGACAGTGGCACACGTTCGGGCCGCTGCTGCGCCACCAACGGAGGTCGCGCGTGCGTCGAGCCTGCGGCATCGACGGCCGCGGCGAGTTCGGCGACGGTCGGTGCGTCGAAGAACGACCGCACATCCACTGCTGTGCCCAGTTCCGCGTTGACTCGCGCGATCACGCGGGTCGCGTTGAGCGAGTTTCCGCCGAGGACGAAGAAGTCGTCGTCCACGCCGATACGGTCCATCCCGAGCACCGTCTCGAAAATTGCCACCATGGCCGTCTCGGTGTCGGTGCCCGGGGCTCGGTATTCGCGTACGAGCGAGGCGAAATCGGGCGCAGGCAAGGCTTTTCGGTCCAGCTTGCCGCTGGCGTTCAGCGGGAATTCGTCCAGCACGACGAACACCGACGGCACCATGTACTCGGGCATGCGCCGGCGCACCGCATCGGCCAGGCCGTCGTGATCGATATCGGGCTCGGTGCTCACGACATAGCCGACGAGCTGCTCGCCCAACTGCGCCTGCGAGTGGTCGGCGTGAACGAGTACTGCAGCCTGGGTCACCTGCGGCTCGGCGAACAGCGCCTGCTCGATCTCGCCGAGTTCGATACGGAGGCCACGCAGTTTGACCTGGAAGTCGGTGCGGCCGATGTACTCGATCTGGCCGTCGGCGCGTCGGCGCACCAGGTCGCCGGTGCGGTACATCCGGTCCCCCGGCTCACCGAACGGGTCGGCGACGAATCGATCGGACGTCAGGTCCGTGCGTCCGAGGTATCCGCGAGCGAGCTGCACGCCCGCGAGATAGAGCTCTCCCTCGACTCCCCGGGGTGAGCGCCGCAGACCCTCGTCGAGCACGTAGAGGTCGGTGTCGTCGACGGCAGCGCCGATCGGTACCGAGCCGTCCTCCACCTGCGGGGTTCGGTAGTACGTGACGTCGACGGCTGCTTCGGTGGGACCGTAGAGGTTGTGCAACTCGGCACTGGAGATCGCGTGGAACGCGTTGACGGTTCGCGCCGGCAGCGCCTCGCCGGAGGCGAACACCATGCGAAGCGAATCGGCCTGTGCGGCGGTGGGTTCGGCAACGTAGACCGACAGCATCGACGGTACGAAGTGGGTCACCGTCACGCCGTGTTCAGCGATGACGCGGGCGAGATAGGCGGGGTCGCGGTGCCCGTCTGGCTCGGCGATCACCAGTGTCGCGCCGATCTGCAACGGCCAGAAGAACTCCCAGACCGACACGTCGAACGTGAACGGCGTCTTCTGCAAGACGACGTCGGCCGGGGTCATCGTGTATTCCCGCTGCCGCCAGGAAATATTGGCGACGATCGCGCGGTGGCCCACCGCCACGCCCTTCGGACGCCCGGTCGAACCGGACGTGAAGATGACGTACGCGAGGTCGTCTTCGCCGAGGGTGCCGAGCCGGTCCGCATCGGTGATGCGCCCTGCAGTCACGCCGGTGACGTCGACGGCATCGACGAGCAGAGTCTGCGTGCCGTCCGGCAACTGCGGCAGGTCCTCCGATGTCGTGAGCACCAGAACCGGTCGCGCGGTATCGAGGACGTAGGCGAGTCGATCCACCGGGTGCTCGGGGTCCAACGGAACGTAGGCACCACCGGCTGCCGAGATGGCGTACATACCCACCAGCAGATCGAACGAGCGGCGGATCGACAGCCCCACCGTCGAATCCGGGCCGACTCCCCGCTGGATCAGAACCCGGGCGAGGCGTTCGACCGACTCTGCGAACTCGGAATAGGACCGACTCTCGCCGCCGAACACGAGCGCGGGTGCGTCCGGTGTGCGCTCGGCCTGATCGGCGAACAGGGTGTAGAGGGTGGTTGCCTCGGGTTCGGCCGGGCTCGACGCCGAGTCGTCGTCACCGAGAACCGTCGCGGCATCGGAGACCACCGACGAGACCACGGCGTCGAGACCACCGTCGGTGGCCTCGATGAGGCCGGGAACGGTGTTGGACAGCACGACCGGGACCAGCGCGTCCGGGCCGAGAACCCCACCCATGGCCGTGTCGAGGGTGGTGATCTCCTCGTCCAACCGGGCGTAGGTCAACTCCGTGCCGAGGTGCGCGAGCGCCACGCGGTCCGGTTCTACCGCAGCGACGCTCCGAACCAAGCGCGGAAGGTCCTCGACCGTCAATGCTGCCTCGCGTCGACGTCCAACCGCCATCTAACTTTTCCTCCTGATCGATCCACGTGCACAACCGGCGAGCTCGGCTTTCGTCACGACGACGCGATCACCGACTCCGCCCGTTGGATCAACGATGCCAGAGCGGTCGACAACCCCTCTGCACCGAGGGCGGGCAAGATGCCCGGAATCAGTGCGGACAGCGTGACCGTCACCAGAGCCTGCGGCTTCATCGCCGCGCCCATCGTCGCCGACATCTGCGTCAATTTGGCGTTCAGGGCCGCAAAATCGACACTCGTCGATTCGTGCTCGAGCGCCACCGCATCGGGCGCGGTCGCCGCTGCGTCGGCAATCAACTGCGGTAGGTCGTCGACCGTCTTCGGCTTGGCGCGCGGCGCGAACTCGGCCTTCTCCTCGTCCGTGAGGATGTCGATGGATCGCAGCACCACCTCGGGATCGGAGACGACCGTCCGCAGAATCTTCGACAGCCGCTCGGCGAACGTCGCTATCGTCGATTCGTCGAAGATCGACGTCGCGTAGGTGAACGTCGCCTCGATGTCCTGCAGCGCTCCGGTCTCGTCGAAGTTCTCGACGGCGGTCAGCTGAAGGTCGAACTTCGCCTGATCGTCGCCTGCCGGCAGCGCCTGCACCTGCAGGCCCGGCAACTCGAACGTGCCCGTCGCATGGTTCTGGAACGTCAACATCGCCTGGAACAGCGGTGTGTAGGCACTCGACCGAGCGCGGCCGAGCGCATCGACCAGCCGCTCGAACGGAACGTCCGCGTGGCCGAACGCCGCGAGGTCCTTGTCCTTCGCCTGACGTACCAGGTCCAGGAACGTGCCGTTCGGATCGATCTGCGTGCGCAGCACCAACGTGTTGACGAACATGCCCACCAGGTCGTCCAGTTGCTCCTCGCCGCGTCCTGCGGTCGGAGTGCCGATGCTGATGTCCGACGAGTTGCTCAACCGGCCCAGCAGAACCGCGAACGCGCTGTGCACCACCATGAACGTCGTCGCCGCATGCTCGCGGGCGATCTTCTCTATGGCCGACGCCACGTCGGAACCGAACGTGAAGCCGTACGACGCGCCTTCCATGGTCGGTCGAGGTGGCCGTGGGCGATCGAGCGGCAGTGCCAGTTGTTCCGGCGCTCCCGCCAGCTCGGCGGTCCAGTAGGCCAGCTGCTTCGCCAGCGGACTGTCCGGGTCGTCCTCGCGGCCGAGTACGTCACGCTGCCACAGCGCGAAGTCGGCGTACTGCACCGGCAGCGGTGCCCACGACGGCATCTCCCCCGCCACCCGAGCGGTGTAGGCGACCATGACATCGCGGATCAACGGCCCCATCGAGAACCCGTCGGCGGCGATGTGGTGAGCCACCACGGCGAGGACGTGTTCGTCGTCGCCGACCTGCAGCAGCGCAGCCCGGACCGGGACGGTCTTCGTCACGTCGAATCCCGCACCGAGGACGTCCGTCAGGCGGGACACCACGGCGTCCGGTGCCACCTGTTCGGGTTCGAGCTCCACCCCGACGTCGGCTACGCCACCGATCTGCTGCACCGGGCCGTCGACCGAATCGGGGTAGGCCGTCCGCAGAATCTCGTGGCGACCGAGCACATCGTCGAACGCGCCGCGGAGCGAGGCGATGTCGAGGGCACCGGTCAACCGCACCGCGACGGGGATGTTGTACGCGGACGAGCCCGGGTCGATGCGGTTGATCGTCCACATCCGTTCCTGGGCGATCGACAGGGGTAGTCGATCGGGACGCTCGCGCACCGTCAGTTCCCGACGGGCACCGCCGCCGACGAGCGGCGCGATGTGTGCAGCGAGGCCCGCCACCGTGGACGCCGCGAACACCGATCGCACGGGAATCTGCGCGTCGAGAGCCTGGCCGAGGCGCGAGACCAGTTGGGTTGCGATCAACGAGTTTCCGCCGAGGGCGAAGAAGTCGTCGTCCAGCCCCGCGCGGTCCAGCCCGAGCAGTTCGGCAACGGTCGTCGCGACGATCTCCTCGATCGGGGTGACCGGTGCGCGGAACTCGGTGGCCTCGAAGTGCGGCGCGGGCAGCGCCTTTCGGTCCAGCTTTCCGTTGGCATTGAGCGGTAGCGCTTCGAGCACCACGAATGCCGCAGGCACCATGTACGACGGAACGAGGTGCGAGAGTTCGGATTCGACGTGCGCGACATCGACGACCTCCCCGGCCCGGCCGACCACGTAGGCCACCAACTGGTCACCCATGGACTCGCCGCTGTGCACCACGACGGCCGAATCTGCCACTGCCGGCTGCGACCGCAGGGCCGCTTCGATCTCACCGAGCTCGATGCGGAATCCGCGAATCTTCACCTGGAAGTCGGCCCGATCGATGTACTCGAGGTGCGCCGGGGCCGGCGTTCCGTCGACGACGGGCACCCGCCAGCGCACCAGGTCGCCGGTGCGGTACATCCGAGAACCGTTCGCGTCGAACGGATTGGCGACGAATCGCTCCGACGTCAGGTCCGCGCGCCCGAAGTAGCCGCGCGCCAGCTGCGCGCCGGCCAGGTAGAGCTCGCCGCTGACACCCGCAGGCACCGGATGCAACCGCGAGTCCAACACGAACACCGTCGTGTTCGCCTCGGGAACACCGATCGGCACCGCGGTCGTATCGGCGTCCGTCACCGCGTGCGCGGTCACCGACACCGCTGCCTCAGTCGGCCCGTACAGGTTGTGCAGGTCGGTCGATCCGTTCCGCTTGCGGAACTCCTGTGCAACGGCAGCGGGCAGTGCCTCACCGATCGCCAGCACCCGCCGCAGGCTCGGCGATACCTCGCCCGCGGCGACGGTGCCGAGCATCGACAGCATCGACGGCACCAGGTGCAGTGTCGTCACCGACTGCGTGCGAATCAGTTCCAGCAGGTAGTCGGGGTCACGATGACCGTCGGCCTCGGCCACGACGAGCCGTCCGCCGGAGGTCAGCTGCGACCAGAACTCCCACACCGACAGGTCGAACGTGGCTGCGGTCTTGAGCAGCGCTGCGTCGGTCTCGTCGAGTGCGTACTCCGCACGCAGCCAGTTCAGCTGGTTGACGACGGCCCCGTGCGAGACCGCAACGCCCTTCGGACGACCGGTCGATCCGGACGTGAAGATGACGTACGCGGTGTTGGCTGCGGTGAGCGCACCGGTGCGTTCGGGCGCGTCCACCGGAGCACCCGAGTAGGCATCGGCGTCGAACCGGGCCAGATCCACGATCGGGGCAGCGTCGGTGATCTCGGCACCCACATCGCCGGAGATCAGAATGCACGCAGGAGCGGCTGTCTCGAGGACCAACGCGTTGCGCTCGGACGGCTGGTCCGGATCGATCGGAACGTACGCCCCGCCTGCCGTCGAGATGGCGTACATGCCGACGAGGAGATCGACCGAGCGTCGAATGGCAAGGCCGACAGGCACTTCCGGCCCGACACCCATGCCGATCAGGTGCCGCGCGAGCTGCGAGACCCGCTCGGCGAACTCTCCGTACGTCACCACGCCGTCGTCGTGGACGAGTGCGACTGCAGCGCGGTCGCGTTCGGCGGCTGCACCGAACAGATCGGGCAGGGTCGTGTGTTCCACGGCACCGAAATCGTGAACCGTGTCGTTCCAGTCCTCGACGATCGCAGATCGCTCGCCGTCCAGCAGCACGTCGAGATCGCCGATGGGTGTCGACGGCGACGCCACGACGGCGGCCAGCACGGCCTCGAAGCGGGCCACGAGTGAACGGGCGGTGCTCTCGTCGAACAGATCCGTCGCGTAGGTCAGCAGGGCATCGAAGCCACCTGCCGCGCCGTCGCCCTGCTGGGCATCGGACACGATCAGATGCAGATCGAACTGGGAGTTGCCGGTCTCGGTGTCGAGCGCCGAGATTTCCAACCCGTCGAGCTCGAACTCGCGGCGAGCGAAGTTCTGGAACGAGAAGCCGACCTGGAACAGCGGGTGCCGAGCCGTCGAGCGCGTGGGGTTGACCACGTCGACGAGCCGCTCGAACGGGATGTCCGAGTTGGCGAACGCCTGCAGATCGGTTTCTCGTGCGGCGTCGAGGAGATCATCGAAGGTCGCCTCGCCCGGAACATCGAGTCGCAACACCAGGGTGTTGACGAACATGCCGACGAGGTTCTCGATCTCGGCCTCGCCGCGACCTGCGATGGGTGTACCCACGACGATGTCCGAGGACCCCGAGATCCGCGAGAGCAGCACTGCGAATGCTGCATGCACGGCCATGAAGACGGTCGCGTTGTGCGCGCGGGCCAGTTCCGCGAGACGCGCGTGCGCGTCGACGTCGATTCGGAAATCGATGCGATTGCCGCGGAACGTCTGGCTCGCCGGACGCGGGCGATCGAGAGGTAGCTCGATCTGCTCGGGCAACTCCGACAGCGCGGCAGACCAGTATCGAATCTGTTGCGCTGCAATCGATTCGGCGTCGTCCTCGGAGCCGAGAACGTCGCGTTGCCAGAGCGCGTAGTCGGCGTACTGCACCGGCAGCGGAGCCCATGCGGGATCGGACTTCCGGGTACGGGCGGCATAGGCCGTCATGACGTCGGTCGACAACGGCATCATCGACAGACCGTCGGCGCTGATGTGATGGACCACCATCGCCAGCACGAACTCGGTGTCGGAGACTCGGAACAGCGAGGTCTTCAACGGAACCTCTGCGGTCACGTCGAACGTCGACGCCAGCAGCTCCAGCACCCGAGCGGTCACCGATTCCGCGTCGGTGTCGATCACGTCGAGAGTCGTCGGCACCTGGGACATCGGCACGACCACCTGATGCGGTCCCTCGGGCGAATCCGGGTACACCGATCGCAGTGTCTCGTGCCGCTCGATGACGTCCGAGACCGCACTCTGCAACGCGCCGACGTTGAGATCGCCGCTCAGCCGCAGGGCGAACGGGATGTTGTACGCCGTCGAGTCCGAGTCGAACCGGTTGAGGAACCACATCCGCTGCTGCGCGAGCGAGAGTGGAACTCGATCGGGACGAGGCCCTGGCACCAGCGCCGGCCGCGCGCCCGAGCCCTGCTCGACCCTCGCGGCGAGTGCCGCGACCGTCGGGGCCTCGAACAATGCCCGAACCGGGACCGTCGTGTCGGCGGAGGCACCGAGTCGGGACACCACCTGGGTGGCCACCAGCGAGTTGCCGCCGAGTTCGAAGAAGTCGTCGTCGAGACCGACCCGGTCGAGACCGAGGACGTCGGCGAACACCTCGGCGACCATGGACTCGATCGGAGTCGTCGGTTGCCTGAACTCACGGGTTCGTGCGGCCGGTTCGGGCAACGCTCGCCGGTCCAGCTTTCCGTTGGTGGTCAACGGAATTGCGTCGAGCACCACGAACGCCGACGGGACCATGTACTCGGGGAGCTGCTCGGCCACCGACGCACGGACGGCGTCGACGTCGATCGTGGAACCGGTTGCGGGCACCAGGTAAGCAACCAGGCGTGCGGCACCGGGAGCGTCCTCGCGCACGATCACCGCGGCCTGTCCGACGGCCGGAGCCGACAGAACCGACGATTCGACTTCGCCCAGTTCGATGCGGAAGCCACGGATCTTGACCTGATCGTCTGCGCGACCGACGAATTCGAGCTCACCGGTGGGCGACCACCGGGCGACGTCGCCGGTGCGATAAAGCACGGATCCGTCGCCTGCGAAGGGATCTGCCACGAATCGTGTCGCCGTCAGGTCCGGCCGACCGAGGTATCCCCGCGCCACCTGACCGCCCGAGACGTACATCTCTCCCGGGACGCCCGCCGGCACGAGGCCGAGTCGCGCGTCCAACACGTACACGGACAACCCGGAGATCGCCCGACCCACCAGTGACCCCGATGCCTCCGCGGCCGCCTGCGCATCGAGCGCGCGATGCGAGACGTGGACGGTGGTTTCGGTGATGCCGTACATGTTGACCAACTGCGGGGAACGATCGCCGTGCCGATCGAACCAACCGCTCAATCGACGCAGCTCCAACGCTTCTCCGCCGAAGACGACGTAGCGCAGTGCGTACTCGGCAGCACCCGATGCCGTGCGGTCGGCCTGGTCGAACTGGTAGAAAGCAGACGGGGTCTGGTTGAGCACGGTCACGCGTTCGCGAATCAACAACTCGCGCAGCGCTTCCGGCGACCTCGATGTGAAGTAGTCGACCACGACGACGGTGCCACCCGTGGTGAGCGGGCCCCACAGTTCCCACACGGAGAAGTCGAACGCGTACGAGTGGAACAGAGTCCAGACGTCGGCGGGACCGAAATCGAAGTGCCGCTGGGTGTTCGCCAGCAGGCGGACGACGTTGCGGTGCGGGACGACGACGCCCTTGGGGGTGCCGGTCGAACCCGAGGTGTAGATGACGTACGCAGCTTCTGCGGCCGTCACCGCGGGAAGGACGTCCGTTGCGAACTGGGGCTGGTCCGCTGGGGTGTCCATGTCGACCCTGGGCAGTTCCGGCGGTAGCGCGACCTCGACACCGGTCCAGGTCAGTACCGCGGCGGGACGCGAGTCGGCGAGCACGAACTCGATGCGATCGGCCGGGTACGACGGATCGATCGGTACGTATACACCTCCGGCCTTGAGCACCGCGAGCAGCGCCACCACGAGATCGGCCGTGCGAGGCAGTACGACTGCGACCGCGGATTCGCGGCCGACACCCTGTGCGACAAGAACTCTCGCCAGTGCCGTCGACTCGGTGTCGATGTCTCCGTACGTGCGCGACCGACCGTCGAAGACGACGGCGGCAGCGTCCGGGTTCTGCGCGACCCTGGCCGCGAACAGGGAGACGATGGAGTCGGCAGAATCCGCGACCGCCGGTGCGTCCTGGGCAAGGGCGAGAACGTGATCGCGCTCGGCCGTAGCCATCACCGGGATGTCCCCGACGGGCTGCTCGGCATCGGTGCCGACCGACTCCAGCACGCGGATCAGGCGCTCACCGAAGGCGCGGGCTGTGTCCTCGTCGTAGAGATCACGGGCGAACGTCACGTCGATGGCCGAGCTGCCGTCCGCCTGGTTCTCGGTGAACGTGAACTGGATGTCGAACTTCGCCGTCTCGACGTCGAGATCGACTCCGCGCACGGTCAGGCCCGGGAGCTCGAGTTCGGTCTGCTCCATGTTCTGCACGGTGAGCATCACCTGGATCAGCGGATGCCGCGCGGCCGACCTCGGTGGGTCGAGTACCTCGACGAGTCGCTCGAACGGCACCTCCGCGTGCGCGAACGCCGACAGATCGGTGTTGCGCGTACGGGCGAGCAGTTCGGTGAAGGCAGCACCGGGATCGATCTCGGTGCGCAGCACGAGGGTGTTGACGAACATACCGATGACGTCGTCGAGTGCCGCCTCACCGCGACCGGCGACCGGAGTACCGATGGCGATGTCGGTTTCGCCCGACAACCGGGAGAGCAACACCGCGAGAGAAGAGTGCAACACCATGAACAGTGAGCTCTGATTGGCGCGGGCTACCGCGCCGAGACGCGCATGCGTCTGCGCATCGAGCGTCAGCCGAATGTTGCCGCCGCGGTAGGACGACCGATCGGGACGCACTCGGTCGCCGGGGAACGTGCTCTCGTCCGGCAGTCCCGACAGCGTTCGCGTCCAGTGTCGGATCTGGCCGGACACCGGTGAATCGGGATCGCTCTCGGAACCGAGCACGGTCTGCTGCCACAGGGTGTAGTCGGCGTAGCGAACCGCGAGCGGTGCCCAACCCGGTTCGCTTCCTGCACTCCGGGCCGCGTACGCAACCATGAGGTCGCGAGTCATCGGTCCGATCGAGAAACCGTCTGCGGCAATGTGATGTGTGGCCAAGGCCAGCACATGCCGGTTCGAGTCGAGCTCGAACAGGATGGCGCGCAGTGGGGGTGCGGCCGTGACGTCGAAACCCTGCACGAGGAACTCGGCCAGGGCGGCGGTGACGTCGTCGGCGGTGACCTTCGTCGGTGCCAGCTCCGGAGCTACCTGCGCTGCGGGGACGATCACCTGAGACGCCACCCCGTCCACCTCGGGGTAGACGGTGCGCAGCGATTCGTGCCGTTCGATGACGTCGGCCACGGCAGAGCGCAGCGCGACGACGTCGAGGTCACCGATCAGTTCGATGGCGACGGGCAGATTTTCCGTTGCCGAATCGACGTCGAAACGGTTGAGGAACCACATCCGGCGCTGGGCGAGCGACAGCGGAACGAAGTCCGGCAACTCGGTGCGCACGAGAGGAATCTTTCGTCCCGATCCCGAGAGTTCGTCCAGCTTCGCCGCCAGAGCCGCCACCGTCGACGCCTCGAAGATGGTCCGAACACTGACCGTGGTGTCCGTCGCGGCACCGATGCGCGATGCCACCCTGGTCGCCACGAGCGAGTTACCGCCGAGAGCGAAGAACTCGTCGTCGGCCCCGACGACATCGACGCCGAGCACGTCACGGAACACCTGTGACACCACGATTTCCGACGTGGTCGTCGGAGCGCGGAAGGCACGCTGCTCGATATCCGGTGCCGGGAGCGCGCGTCGGTCGAGCTTGCCGTTGGCGGTCAACGGAAGTGCGTCGAGCACGACGGTCGCAGCCGGAACCATGTACCCGGCGAGCGAGCGCGCGGCGAACGCCGTCAGGTCGGCCACGTCGACGGTCGCACCGGAGGCGGGGACGACATAAGCGACCAGTTGATCTCCGGCGACGGCCGTCTGCCGAACCAGCACCACGGCCGACTCCACCGACGGGTGCCGGCGCAGCACGGTCTCGATCTCCCCGAGTTCGATACGCAAACCACGCAACTTGACCTGGAAGTCGGTGCGGCCCAAGTACTCCAGACGCCCGATGTGAGACGAGGACTCCCGCCAGCGCACCAGATCGCCGGTGCGGTACATACGAGAACCCGGTTCGCCGAACGGATCCGGCAGGAATCGATCTGCCGTCAGATCCACTCGACCCAGGTAGCCGCGGGCCAGTTGGACTCCGGCGAGATAGAGCTCACCTGCGACCCCGGGAGCAACCGGGGACAGTCGGGAGTCGAGGACGTACGTTCTGGTGTTCCACACCGGAACACCGATCGGAACCAGGTCGACGTCCGCGTCCGACACCTCGTGATAGGTGACGTCGACAGCCGCTTCGGTGGGTCCGTAGAGGTTGTGCAGCGCCACGCCCGGCAGGACGCGACGGACGCGTTCGCCGACCTCGGCGGGCAGCGCCTCACCGGAGGCGAACAGAGTCCGCAGCGACGCGGCTGCGGACGACGACTCGGCTGCGACGACGGAGACGAAGACCTCGAGCAACGACGGCACGAAGTGTGCGGTCGTGACCGACTGCGCCTCGATGGTCTTGAGCAGGTACTGCGGGTCTCGGTGCCCGTCCGGCTTCGCGATGACCAGCGTCGCCCCGATCTGCAACGGCCAGAACAGTTCCCACACCGACACGTCGAACGTGACGGGGGTCTTGTGCAACACGACATCGTCGGCGACGAGCTCGTATTCCGACTGCATCCACAGCAGACGGTTGACGATTGCCTCGTGTGTGACGGCCACGCCCTTCGGCTGCCCGGTCGACCCGGACGTGAAGATGACGTATGCGGTGTTCGTCGGTGCCAGTGCACCGATTCGGTCCGCGTCGGTGATCGGTGCATCGGAGAAACCGGACAGATCGAGAACGTCGATGTCGATCACGTCGAGCCCGTCGGCATCCACCGAGTCTCGTGACGTGCTCAGTACACACACCGGTGCCGCGGTGCGCAGGATGTGCGCAATTCGCTCGGCAGGCTGATCCGGGTCGATCGGTACGTAGGCACCGCCCGCCGCGACGATCGCGTGAATTCCGACGAGGAGCTCCACCGAACGACGGGCAGCGATCGCCACGGTGGTCTCGGGGCCGACACCACGGTCGACGAGGTACCGCGCAAGACGAGCCACCCGTACGTCGAACTCGCCGTAGGACACCGACTCGTCACCGAATACCAGTGCGGTTCCGTCGGATTCGACCGACCGCCCGAGGGAGGCCAGTGTCTGCGACCGGTCGACGTCGTGGTCGGTGTCGTTCCAGTCGTCGAGCACGCGCTTGTACTCGACGTCGTCGAGCAGTTCGATGTCGCCCACGACGGTCGAGAGGTTGTGGGCGACGGATTCGAGGACCTTGATCAGGCGCTCACCCAGGGTGACCACCGTGGACTCGTCGAACAGGTCGGTGGCGTAGGTGACATCGAACGTCATACCCTGCGCCGCGCCACTGGGTCCGAACGATTCGACGAACGTGAACTGCAGGTCGAACAGTGCAACCAGGGTCTCGAAGTCGACGCCCGAGACCGACAGTCCCGGTAGTTCGAGATCCTTCTGCCCCAGGTTCTGGAACGCGAGCACCACCTGCACGAGGGGATGACGTGCCGTGGAACGTACCGGGTTGAGGATCTCCACCAGACGCTCGAAAGGAACGTCCACGTGTGCCAGCGCCGACAGGTCGGTCTCGCGAGCATCGGCGAGCACCTGGTCGAACCTGCGCGCGGTGTCGATCTCCGTTCGGAGCACGAGGGTGTTGACGAACATGCCGATCAGGTCGTCGAGCGCCGCCTCACCGCGGCCCGCGACCGGTGTGCCGATCGCGATGTCGGTCTCGCCGGACAGCCGCGACAGCAGTACCGCGAGGCTGGTGTGCACCAGCATGAACAGCGACGCGTTCTCACGTCGGGACGCCTCGATCAGAGCGCGATGCAGTTCTCCGTCGATCGAGAAACGCACCAGCGCACCGCTGTTCGATGCCACTGCCGGCCGGGGACGGTCGGAGGGCACATCGAGCTGATCGGGCAGACCGGCCAACGTCGTCGTCCAGTAGTCGATCTGCTGCGAGACCACGGATGTGGGGTCGTCCTCGGAGCCCAGCACCTCGCGCTGCCACAGGCTGTAGTCGGCGTAGTCGACCGGAAGCGGAGTCCAGTACGGCTCCTGGTTCATCGACCGCGCCGCATAGGCGTTCATGACGTCGCGAGTGAGTGGGCCGAGCGAGAAACCATCGGCGGCGATGTGGTGCACCACGAACACCAGCAGGTGCTCGGTGGGGCTCACCTCGAACAACCGGGTACGGAACGGGAGGTCCTTCGACAGGTCGAATCCTGTCGTCGCCAGCTCGCGCATGGCATCGGCCACCTGATGCGCGGAAATTTCGATCGGCGTCAATTCCGGTGTGGCCGACTGCGCGTCGACGATCACCTGATGAGCCGTGCCGTCGGTCTCCGGGAACACCGTCCGTAGAGACTCGTGCCTGGCGACGACGTCCGCGACCGCGATCTGCATGGCCCGGCGGTCGAGCAGACCGGACAACCGGACGGCGATCGGGATATTGTTGGCCGCCGATTCGACGTCGAACTTGTTGAGGAACCACATCCGCTGTTGCGCCAGCGACAGCGGAATGTGCTGCGGACGCTGCTGCGGTACCAGCGGCGGCCTGCTGCCGGTGGCGACCAGGGTGCCCAGTCTGGCTGCGAGGTCGGCCACCGAGGACGCATCGAACAGTTCGCGAACGGCGATCCGGGTGTCCAGCGCGACGCCGAGTCGGGACACGAGTTGCGTTGCGATGAGCGAGTTTCCGCCCAGCTCGAAGAAGTCGTCGTCGAGACCCACGCGCTCGACGCCCAGCACCTGGGCGTACACCTCGGCGACGGTGCGTTCGATGTCGTTGGTCGGTTCGCGGTACTCGGTGACCTCGAATGCGGGGTCGGGCAACGCCTTTCGGTCGAGCTTTCCGCTGGCGCCGAGCGGGAACTCGGGCAGCACTATCAGTGTCGACGGCACCATGTACTCCGCCAGACGACCGCGTAGCGCCGACAGAACGGCTCCGGTGTCGACGGACACTCCCGTAGGGACCACGTATCCGACGAGTTGGTCGCGGCGGACCACGACTACGGCTTGAGAGACCGACCGCTGGGCGAGCAGCGCCGTTTCGATCTCACCCAGTTCGATGCGCAGGCCGCGCAACTTGACCTGGAAGTCGGAACGTCCGACGTATTCGAGCTCGCCGTCGCGATTCCAGCGCACGACGTCGCCGGTGCGGTACAGCCGCGCGCCGCCATCGGCGAACGGGTGAGCGACGAACCTGTCCGCGGTCAGGTCGGGGCGTCCCACATAGCCGCGCGCGAGCTGGGTGCCGGCGAGATAGAGCTCACCTGCAACACCGACCGGGGTGGGATGCAGTCGCGAATCCAGTACGTAGACAGCGGTGTTCCACACCGGAGCACCGATCGGCATGACGTCGGAGTCCGAATCCGTGACCGCGTGGTACGTCACGTCCACGGCAGCCTCGGTCGGTCCGTACAGGTTGTGCAGTTCCACCGAGGCGACCGCACGCCGCAGTGCGCGAGCGGTGGTGGGTGGTAGCGCCTCACCGGAGGCGAACATCAGCCGGAGCGAGGCTCCCGCGCTGCGACGCCGCTCGACTTCGGGTACGAACACCGACATCATCGACGGCACGAAGTGCACCACCGAAACGCGTTCGCGCGCAATGACATCGAGCAAGTAGATGGGATCTCGGTGACCGTCGGGAACGGCGATCACCACCGAGGCACCGACCTGAAGCGCCCAGAAGAACTCCCATACCGACACGTCGAAAGTGGACGGCGTCTTCTGCAGCACCACGTCGCGTGGAGTCAGGGCGTATTCGCCCTGCATCCACAGCAGTCGGTTGACGATCGCGTCGTGCGACACCCCGACACCCTTGGGACGGCCCGTCGAACCCGACGTGAAGATGACGTACGCGAGGTTCCGCGAACGCAGTGGGGCGCATCGGTCGTTGTCGCGCAACGGTTCCGACGACAGGCTCGAAGTGTCGAGCGTGTCGATGTCGATCGTGTCGACGTCTGGGAATTCGACGTGGTCGCGCACGGTGGACAACACCCGGATCGGTGCCGCGGTGGCCACGATGTAGTCGTTGCGATCCGCCGGTTGGGTCGGGTCGATCGGCACGTATCCGGCCCCGGCCTTGACGATCGCGTACATGCCGACGAACAGGTCGAGGCTGCGGGCGATCGCGAGGCCGACCAACGTGTCGGGCCCGACGCCCAGCGAGACCAGATGGCGCGCAAGACGGTTGACGCGTGCATCGAACTCGGCGTACGTCAGCCGCTCATCTTCGAAGACCAGCGCAGTTGCGTCCGGGGTCAGGGCGACCTGTCGGTCGAACAGGTCCACCAGCGTGATGTCGGCGGGGACCTCGTGTTCGGTGTCGTTCCATTCGGCCACCACGCGGTCGTGCTCGCCGTCGTCGAGCAGATCGATGTCTCCGACGGCCACCGACGAATCGGCCACCACGGCCGTGAGCATCCGTACGAACCTGTCGGCGAACCCACGAACGGTCTCGGCATCGAAAAGGTCTGTCGCGTAGGTCAGTTCGGCGGCCATGCCCTGTCCGCGGCCGTCCAGCCCGATCGACTCCGTCACGGTGAGCTGCAGGTCGAACTTGGCGATCTCGGCATCGAGGGCGACGCTGTCCACCGACAGTCCCGGCAGGTCGACGTGCGTTCGGGTGAGGTTCTCGAACGAGAGCATGACCTGGAACAGCGGGTGTCGAGCTTGCGACCGCGACGGGTTGAGGACCTCGACCAGACGCTCGAACGGTAGATCGGCGTGGCCGAAGGCTCCGAGCGCGACTTCGCGCGCGCGGCCGATCTGTTCGGAGAACGTGCGTCCGGAGTCGATGTCGGTGCGCAGAACGAGCGTGTTGACGAACATGCCGACGACGTCGTCGAGCGCTGCGTCACCGCGGCCGGCGACCGGAGTACCGATGGCGATGTCCTCGGTGCCCGACAGTCGGGCCAGAAGCACGGCCAGTGCGGCGTGGACGACCATGAACAGCGATGCGTTGTGGGTGTGCGCCAGAGCGGACAGGCCCTGGTGCACATCGGCAGGCACGTCGAATCCGATGGAGGAGCCCTGGTAGGACTGGCGACTGGGGCGCGGCCGGTCGGTCGGCAGATCGAGCTGGTCGGGTAGGCCGGCGAGGATGTCGGCCCAGTAGTTCACCTGACCGGAGATCAGCGACTGCGGATCGTCCTCGGAGCCCAGAACCGAACGCTGCCACAGGCTGTAGTCGGCGTACTGCACTTCCAACGGCATCCAGGCCGGGTTCTCCCACGCGGTGCGCGAGGCGTAGGCGATCATGATGTCTCGGGCCAGCGGTCCCATCGACCAGCCGTCGGCCGAGATGTGGTGCACCACCATGGCGATCACGTGTTCGCGTGGGCCGATCTCGAACAGTCGGGCCTGGATCGGAACGTTGACGGTCACGTCGAACGTCGTCGACGCGAGCGCGAAGACCTGTCGCTGAATGTCGGCGGCCGAGGTCGGAATCGGCATCAGGTTCGGCACCGTCTGAGCGGCGTCGAGAATGGACTGCTGCGGTCCGTGCGCGGTGTCGGGATAGACGGTGCGCAGCGACTCGTGCCGGTCGATCACATCCATGATGGCGACCTGCAGTGCCGCGACATCCAGATCGCCGGTCAGCTTCAGCGCGAACGGAATGTTGTATGCGGCGGAGTCGACGTCGAACCGGTTGAGGAACCACATGCGTTGCTGCGCAAGCGACAACGGGATGCGCTCCGGACGGACGGTCGCGACCAGTGCAGTCCGGCCGCCCTCCCCCGCCGCCTGTTCGACGCGCACCGCGAGCAGTGCAACCGTCGACGCCTCGAACAGCATGCGCACCGGCACGGTGGCGTCGAGTGCCACTCCGAGCCGCGAGACCACCTGGGTGGCGATCAGCGAGTTACCGCCGAGCTCGAAGAAGTCGTCGTCCAGTCCTACCCGCTCGACGCCGAGAACCTCGGCGAAGACGTCGGCGACGATCTCTTCGATCGGTGTCGTCGGTGCGCGGAAATCTCGCACCTCGAACACCGGCGCAGGCAGTGCGCGCCGGTCCAGCTTTCCGTTGACCGTCAGCGGAATCGTCTCCAGCGCAACGAACGCCGACGGAACCATGTACTCCGGCAACAGTTCGGCGATACCGGTTCGCAGATCCTCGAGGTCGAGGGTCGGCCGACCGTTCGCCACCGCCGAGACCACGTAGGCGACCAACCGGGCCGCCCCGGGCGAATCCTCACGGACGACGACGGCGGCCTGGGTGACGGCGGGGTGCGCGGTGACCGCGGCCTCGACCTCACCCAACTCGATTCGGAAGCCGCGCACCTTGACCTGATCGTCGGAGCGGCCCAGATATTCGAGCTCGCCCGACGCGTTCCACTGCGCCAGATCGCCGGTGCGGTACAGCAACGACCCGGCATCGGAGCCGGAGGCGAACGGATCGGCCACGAACCGCACCGCGGTGAGCGGTGCGCGTCCCAGGTATCCGCGCGCCAATTGTCCACCGGCAACGTACATCTCGCCGGGCACCCCGACCGGGACCGGATGGAGCCGGGTATCGAGAACGTAGACGCGCAGCCCTGCGATCGGCTTGCCGACCACCGATGCGGTCGTTGCGACGGACGCGGAGCCCAGCGCCTGATACGACACGTGCACCGTGGTCTCGGTGATGCCGTACATGTTGATCAGCTGCGGTGCACGATCGCCGTGCCGCTCGAACCAGCCGCTCAATCGACGCTGTTCGAGGGCCTCGCCGCCGAAGATCACGTAGCGCAGAGACAGCTCGCCGCCGGTCGAGGCCGCCGTGCGATCGGCCTCGGACAGTTGGTAGAACGCCGACGGAGTCTGGTTGAGCACCGTCACTCGTTCGTCCACGAGCAGCTGATGGAACGCTTCGGGTGAGCGCGAGGTGAAGTAGTCGACGACCACCAGAGTGCCGCCGTACAGCAACGGGCCCCACAGTTCCCACACCGAGAAGTCGAACGCGTAGGAATGGAACATCGTCCACACGTCGTCGGCTCCGAAGCCGTAGACCGCATCGGTGTTCGCGAGCAGCCGAACCACGTTGCGGTGCGGCACCAGAACACCCTTGGGGCGACCGGTCGACCCCGAGGTGTAGATGACGTACGCGACGTTGGTGGGGCGAAGCGGGCGAATGCGATCGGTGTCGGTCACCGGTGCGTCCGAGATCGACGACAGATCGACCGTGTCGATGTCGACGAACGTTGCGCCGATGCGAGATTCGACGTCCGCGGGCAGCTCGATCGGGTCCGTTCCCGAGAAGAGAATCGATGTCGGACGCGCATCGTCGAGCATGTACTCGACGCGGTCCAGCGGGTAGCTCGGATCGACGGGGAGGTAACCGCCACCGGCCTTCACCACCGCGACCAGCGCGACGACGAGTTCCGCCGACCTCGGTAGGGCGACCGCGACGAGGCTCTCGGGGCCCACGCCGCGCGAGATCAGTACGCGGGCAAGGCGATTGGTCCGAGCATCGAACTCGGCGTACGTCAGCGACGTGTCGCCGAAGCGCACGGCCACTCCGTCCGGCTGTGCCGAGGCCGCGGCGTCGAGCAGGTCGATCAACGTCACGTCGCGAGAGACGTCCGGCCCGGACACGTTCCAAGTGGACACGACGGACTCGTATTCGGCGGCGTCCACGATGTCGACGTCGCCGACCGGAACCGACGCGTCGGTGGTGACTGCGTCCAGAATTCCGAGGAAGCGTTGCGCGAAGCTGTCGACCAGATCTGCGTCGAACAGATCGGTCGCGTACTCGAACACCGCATCGATACCCGCGGCAGTTCCGTCGACCTGATGCTCGGTGAGCCACAGCTGGAGGTCGAATTTCGCTATCGGGACATCGAATTCGGCGGCCACGGCGCGAAGCCCGCCGACGGTGAGTTCACGAGACATGGCCGATTCCAGGGAGAGCGCCACCTGGAACAACGGGTGCCGTGATGTCGAGCGGACCGGATTGAGAACCTCGACCAGGCGCTCGAACGGAACGTCGGCGTGCGCGAACGCCGACAGGTCCGTGTCGCGGACGCGAGCGAGCAGCTGCTCGAACGACAGTGCCGGATCGACATCGGTACGAAGCACCAACGTGTTGACGAACATTCCGACGAGGTCGTCGAGTGCAGGCTCACCGCGACCGGCCACCGGCGCGCCGATGGCGATGTCGGTGGTGCCGCTCAGTCGAGCCAGCAACAGCGCGTACGCCGACTGCATCACCATGAACAGCGACGAGTTGTTCGCGCGGGCGAGATCGGCCAGAGCACTGTGCAACCGGGCCGGAATCTCGATGCGCAGCTTGCTGCCTGCGTTGGACGACACGGCGGGGCGAGGCCTACTCGACGGCAGCGCCAGCTGATCGGGTAGATCCTCGAGTGTGGCACTCCAATAGGCGATTTCGCGTGCAGCGAGCGAATGCGGATCGGTTTCGGGACCGAGTACCGCACGCTGCCAGAGCGCGTAGTCGGCGTACTGGACCTCGAGCGGCGTCCACTCGGGGGCGCGGCCCTGTATCCGGCTCGAGTAGGCCAGCAGGACGTCGCGCGCCAACGGTCCGAAGGAGGCTCCGTCGGCAGCGATGTGGTGCAGGACCATCGCCAGTTCGTACTCGGTGGGCGACATCTCGAACAGCGCGATTCGGAACGGCGTGTCGATCGTGACGTCGAAGCCCTTGGCCACCAACTCGTGCAGTCGGCCACCGAGCTCGTGCCGTTCGATGCGGATCGGGGTGATCGTGGCCGGTGTCCTGGCCGCGTTGAGCACGACCTGCTCGGGCGATCCGTCCACTTCCGGGTACACGGTGCGCAGCGTCTCGTGTCGTTCCACGACGTCCGCGAATGCGGCCGACAGGGCACTCACGTCGAGTGGACCGCTCAGATGGACCGAGAACGGCAGGTTGTACACCGCAGTGGCCGGATCGAACCGGTTGAGGAACCACATGCGTTGCTGTGCAGGCGAGAGTGGGATGCGCTCGGGGCGTTCCCGGGATTCGAGGATCGGGGTGTCGGATCCGCGGCCGGCAGCCGACTCGGCCCGGGCAGCCAGTGCGCCGACGGTGGGGGCCTCGAACAGCTCGCGCACTCCCAGGCGTACTCCGAGTGCGCCGCCGACTCGTGTCACCAACTGTGTGGCGATCAGCGAGTTGCCGCCGAGCTCGAAGAAGTCCTCGTCCAGACCGACCTTGGACGCGCCGAGCAGGTCCTCGTAGATTCCGGCGACGACGTATTCCGCGCGGCTCTGCGGTGCTCGGTACTTCTTGGCGCTGGTGAACACCGGCTCCGGCAACGCTTTTCGATCGAGCTTTCCGCTGGTGTTGAGCGGCAGTGCATCGAGCACGACCACTGCTGCGGGAACCATGTAGGACGGCAGCGCATGCCCGGCGAATTCGATGGCCTCGGCGGAGTCGATGGACTTCCCCGGCCCGGCGACGACGTAGGCGACGAGTTGGTCGCCGGTGACCGTCTGCACGACCAATGTCACTGCCTGCGAGATGGATTCGTGTGCGAGCAGCACGGTTTCGATCTCGCCCAGCTCGATGCGCTGGCCACGGAACTTCACCTGGAAGTCGGTGCGTCCGATGTAGTCCAGCACTCCGTCGCTGCGCCACCGAACGAGGTCGCCGGTGCGATACATCCGCTCTCCGGCGTCGTCGAAGGGGTTGGCCACGAACCGATCCGAGCTCAGGTCGGGGCGACCCACGTAGCCCCGCGCCAGCTGGACGCCCGCGAGGTAGAGCTCGCCCGCTTCTCCCACCGGAGTGGGTCGCAGCCGGCTGTCCAGTACGAAGGCGCGGGTGTTCCACTCGGGCACACCGATCGGGACGGTTCGCGTGTCCTGTGGGCTGCTCTCGTGGTACGTCACCGAGACCGCCGCCTCGGTGGGACCGTAGAGGTTGTGCAGTCCTGCGGCGCAGACGGATCGGAATGCTGCTGCCGTCTCGACCGGAAGCGCCTCGCCGATCACGAAGACGTGACGCAGCGAAGCACAGGTGTTGGCCGGCGCGTTGGCGACGAACACGGTCAGCATCGAGGGCACGAAGTCGGTGACCGTGACGCGATGCTCGGCGATCCTGTTCGCCACATAGACCGAGTCGCGATGCCCGTCGGGGGTGGCGAGCACCATCGTCGCGCCCACTCGCAGCGGCAGGAAGAAACCCCACAGCGAGACGTCGAACGTCGTCGCCGTCTTCTGCAGATAGACGTCGGTGGTATCCATCGGATACTCCGCCAGCATCCACTCCATCTGATTGTGGATGGCGGCGTGCTCCACGGCGACGCCCTTCGGGCGGCCGGTGGAGCCGGAGGTGTATATGACGTACGCGGTGTTCGAAAAACGAAGCGGCGCAATCCGTTCCGCGTCTCCGACCGGAGCGGACGACCGGGCGGACAGGTCGACCAGATCGACGGCGACCGTCTCGGTGCCCTCGGGCAGCGACACGTCGTCACGCGACGAGATCAGTACGCACCGAGGCTGCGCGGAATCGAGGATGTAGGCCGTGCGTTCGGCAGGATGATCCGGGTCGATCGGTACCCATGCTCCGCCTGCCGCCACGATGGCGTACATGCCGACCACGAGATCGAACGAGCGTCGAATGGACAAGCCGACGAGAGTCTCCGGGCCGACGCCCATGTCGATCAGATGGCGAGCGAGGCCGTTCACCCGCGCCGACAGTTCTCCGTAAGTCAGGACGTCGCCCTCGTACACCAGAGCCGTGGCGTCGGGACGAGCTGCCGCAGCAGCCTCGAAGGCGGTGAGCAGAGTGCTGGGCGTGGTCTCGTGTTCGGTGTGGTTCCACTCGGAGACGACCAGTGCGCGCTCGGATCCGTCGGTCAGAGCCAGGTCCCAGACGAGGTCCGTCGGGGCTGCTGCCACGAAACGGCCGAGGAAGTCGACGAACCGCTCGTGATTGCGGCCGGACTGATCGGGGCCGTACAGGTTGGGGTTGGACTCGAAGTCGATGTGGGTCGTGGCCCCGGCGACGCTCGTGTAGAGGTTCAGTCCGAAGTCCTCGATGAGGCCGGTGGAGAGGATGTTGATTCCGCCGACCATCGATCCCAGGCGCACCTCGCCGAAGAACAGCATGATGTTGACCCAGGGACCGAAGAACGCAGCTTGACCGCTTGCGCCGCCGGCGTCGCGGCGAATGTCCTCGTGCCGGTACCGCTGGTGGCGCAGTGCACCGGAGACCTCGGCGTTGACGCGCGCCAGCATCGTTTCGACGGTGGTGTCGCCCGAGACGTCGAACCGCAGCGGCACCACGTTGGACACCATGCCGCCGGAGCGGCGCAGAACCGCGGTGGTTCGCGCAGTCACCGGCAGTGACAGCACGACGTCCTCGCGGCCGGTCATCTGGGCCAGATACGCCGCGAACGCGGCGATGACGATGGTCGCCATCGTCGTGTCGGTTTCGGCGCGCAGGGCATCGAGACTGCTCATCGTGTCGGCAGACAGAGCGGTGCTGTCGATCTGACTCTTCGGGGCCGGCGGAGCGGTGTGCCCGGCGAGGGTGGTGACTCCGTCGATTCCGTCGATCCGCGACGCCCAGTACTCGCGATCGGCCTGGAAGCGGCTCGAATCGCGGTAGGACATCTCGATGTCGTAGACCTTGGTCAGATCCGAGGCCAGGTTCTTCGTCGGTTCGGTGCCCTCGACCTCGGACGTGTACAACTCCGCAGCGCGGTTCATGAAGGTCACGGCACCGAAGCCGTCGAGAACGACGTGGTGCACGCGCTCGTACCAGAACCAGACATCGTCCTCGATACGCAGGACGGTGGCGGCGATCAGTCGATCGCGAAGAATGTCGATCGGAGCGCTGTAATCGGCGTGCATCCACTCGAGGGCGGCCGCGCGGGGGTCGTTCTCGCCGCGCAGATCCACCAGTCCGAGCGAGTCGTCCAGGGTGGGGTCGACGATCTGTCGTGGCTCCGCGTCGATCTCGGTGATACGGACGAAACCGGACTGCAGTTCGAGGGCTGCGCGTGACGATGCGCGCCGCAACAGTTCGACGTCGAGATCACCGCGCAGTTCGACGTACTGCGCGATGTTGGCGGGTACCGAGGGGTCCACGTGCTGCGCGAACCACATCCCCAATTGGGCCGGTGACAGTGGGAACGAGGGATGCTGCCGACTGTCGACTCCCGTGTCGTCGTCTCCAGCACCTTCCACACCTAGCGGGTCCAATCGATTCCTCTCTTTCCCACAATCACACGCGCCCCCACCGGCCGCCGAAGCGGCGGACAACGATGGGCACCGAACACATCGAGCAAGCTGACTACGTCGATCTCTATTTTCTCACCATGAACAACTCGGAAGTTACCTTTCAGTACTTATCCGTCGAGATGGGCCGGACCGTTACATGCCCAGCACGCGTCGAGAGCACCCGCCCCCGTACGTGCAGAACCGGTGGCTGGATTCGGCACCCGGCCAATCTACAGGCCCGCACGCGCCGAGTTCGTCGGTTGTCACGCCGTCATGTCGAAAGCGGCAATCACCTTGGTAGGTACCAAACGAACGATCAATTCGCCCGGAACTCCATTGCGTCTGCCGAACTCCTCCCCTCTGTCGCGGCCCATGTACCGCGCTCCGATCTCGGTGGCCGTGCGCACCAGTTCTCGGGGATCCTCGTCGATCGAGGCAACGCCCTGCACCTGCACGAACCCGTACGGCGGCTCTTCGAGATCGACGGTCAACACGATCCGAGGGTCCCTGCGGATCGCTCGCCCCTTGGCGGTATCGGCTCCGGTGTTGAACACGATGGAATCGTCCTCGACGACGAACCAGATCGGGGCGACCAGGGGCCGTCCGTCGGAAGCGAGGTAGCCGACCTTTCCGGTGCGGGTACCTGCCGACAGAAACTCTCGCACGCGTGGATCGGTGAAAGACGTCATCGACGTCACGCTACTCGGCCGGACCGACAGGTTCACGTCACCGACGAACTCGGCCAGGACGTGCCGCCCGATCGACGATGCTATGCCGGGCCGACGTGGGTGAGCAGACCGGCACAGATCGTGGCCCGCACCTCCGTGTCGGCCAGATCGTGCGCCGAGCGATGCACCGGGTGCTCCTCGAGAACGACGATGTCCGCGACGTCCCCTGCGCGGAGCGCAGCGCGGTCGCCGCTCGCCGCCTGCAGTGCCGCGCCGAGAGGAACCGATTCCTCGGCATGCCACGGCGGCCGGTCGTCGTCGGTTCGGAATACCGCCGCCGCGACGCCTGCCAATGGCTCCGGTGGACTCACCGGAGCGTCGGAGCCGAAGAGAAGCGTGGCACCGCTTCGATGGAGCGACCCGTAGCCGTAGGCGACCGAGCGTCGACCTGCCCACAGATCCTCGGCGATGTCGCGGTCGGCCATGGCGTGCTGCGGCTGCACCGACGCCGCAACGCCCAGCGCCGCGAAGCGTGCGATGTCTTCGGGGACGAGCTGCTGCGCGTGTTCGATACGACCTCCGCAACCGGCCCGCTCGAACGCATCGAGCGCAACACCGTTCGCCCGGTCACCGATCGCATGGACAGCAGAGGTGATTCCGCCGCGAGCTGCGCGAGAGACGAGCTCGTACAGTCCGTCGTGGGTCTCGAGCAACAGTCCGTAGGCGTTGTCACCGTCGACGCCCGGGTAGCGATCGTGACAGCAGGCCGTTCTGGTGTTCAGCGAGCCGTCGAGCATGACCTTCAGCGGTCCGCGCCGAATCATGTCCGAGACGGCCGAGACGTCGCCGGTGCGCTCCCCACGATCGAGCGCTTCGTCGAGCCACTGCGGCCACACCGTGGTGTCGACGCGCACTGCGGGAGATCCGGCCGACAGGCGTCGATCCCAGACCGTCCGGTTGTCGGCGAACTCGAAATCGACGACGCCGGTCACTCCGCGGACCGCCAGTGCCGCGGTGGCGTCGAGCACCGCTCGGTCCAACTCGGCCGGGTCCTCCAATGCCTCCAGCGCCATGACGGCCTCGAGACCGTCGACGTCACGAAGCACTCCGGTGGGATGATCGATACCGAGATCGCGCAGCAGCGCCGGACTCAGCCACAGCGTGTGCAGGTCCATGCTCGTCAACGCCACACGGACGCCGGGCAATGCATTCTCGAGTAGATCCTTGTGTGGTTCGTCGGGCCACTGCGCGTCCCGAAAGCCGTTGGCGCGCACTACGGAATCGCCTGCTGTGCGCGCATAGGGGAACACCAGTGCCGCGGCATCGGCCGCCGACGAGGCCGGCCCGACGTCGATACGCCGCCGCGCCGCTGCCCATTGCGTCAGATGAACATGACTGTCCACGAAACCCGGCAGGGCCACTCCCCCCGCCCCGTCGACGACCTCGACGCCGCGGGTGCGATCGCGACCGGCCGGGGTGATGGACCCGATGGTCGAGCCGATGAGTTCGATGTCGAAGAGCACGCCGGAATCATCCAGTGCGACATTGGCGATAATCACTCCTGGGACTCTAGAGCGTCGCTCCCGACGCAGGCGCGCATGCCATCCTCTAGCAATGAAGACAGAGCCTGTGGCGATGCGGACAGATCGGATCGACCCCGTCGGATATCACGCGACCGTCACGGTGCGGTGGTCGGACATGGACGCATTCGCGCACATCAATCACGCCCGGATGGTCACTCTGCTCGAAGAGGCGCGCATCGAATGGCTGCTCAGCGAGGGCGAGGCCAACGAAAGCCTGATCAAGAGTGCGTTGATCGCGAACGTCACCATCGCGTACAAGAAGCCGCTTCGGCACTCGGACGGTCCGCTCGACGTCACACTCTGGTTCGAGAAGGTACGTGCGGTCGATTTCACCATCGGCTACGAGGTACGGGCAGCGGGCGCGGCCCCGGATTCGCCGCCTGCGGTGGTGGCGACCACTCGCATGGCGATGGTCGACGTCGGGGCGGAGACTCTGCGCCGGATAGCGCCCGAGGAGAAGGCCTACCTCGCGCGCTGGACTCGCTGATACTCCGCCGCGCGATCTGCGAACCACCGCACCGCCTCCGGATCGTCGACGGCACTGGTGTCGAGAGCAGTTGTCGCGGCAGCACCTTGGAACATTTTCTTGAGCGGCACTTCGAGCTTCTTACCGGTCCGCGTGTGCGGGATCGCGGGCGCTGCGACGATGTCGTCGGGAACGTGCCGCGGGGACGCCTGTGTCCTGATGACGGCAACGATGCGCTCGCGTAGCTCCGCGGTGAGCCCGTCCGGGACCACCACGAACAGCGGCATCCAGTATCCCCCGTCGGGCTGTTCCATGCCGAGCACCAGGGCCTCGGTGACCTCGTCGAGAGATTCGACGGCCTGATAGATGTCTGCGCTTCCCATTCGAATCCCGTTGCGGTTCAGCGTCGCATCGGAACGACCGTGCACGACGACGCTGCCGCGTTCGGTCACGGTGATCCAGTCGCCGTGCCGCCAGATGCCCGGATAGGTATCGAAATACGCGTCCCGATAACGGGTTCCGTCGGGATCGTTCCAGAACCGCACCGGCATGGACGGCATCGGTTCGGTGACGACCAGTTCGCCCACTGCGCCGTGCACCGAGTTGCCTGCCTCGTCGTAGGCATCGAGCGCAACGCCCAGGAACGGGACCGACAACTCGCCCGCCCAGACCGGCACGGTCCGCACTCCCCCGGCGAACGCCGACACCACATCGGTACCACCGGAGATCGAGAACACCGGTACGTGGGCTCCGACCTTCTCCGACAACCAGATCGACGACGTCGCGGGCATCGCAGACCCGGTGATCCCGATGGCGCGCAGGCTCGAGAGATCGTGATCGGCACCGGGGTGTGCGTCCGCCTTGATGCACGCGAGGACGTACCCGGGGCTGGTGCCGAGGTACGTCACGCCCTGCGCGGCCGCAATGCTCCACAGCGCGTCCGTTCTCGGGAACGCGGGATTTCCGTCGGTGCACACGATCGTGGCCCCGACGAGCAGGCCGGCCACCTGGAAATTCCACATCATCCAGCTCGGGCTCGTGTACCAGAAGAACACATCGTCGGGTCCTAGATCCGAGTGCAGTGCAACGGATTTGAGATGCTCGAGCAGCACGCCACCATGGCCGTGCACGATCCCCTTGGGCCGTCCCGTGGTCCCCGACGAGAACACGACCCACAACGGGTGATCGAACGGCACTGCGACCGGAGCGAGCTCGCGCGGTGTCGCGGTCGCGTCCGCCCAATTCAGCCTAATCCCCGCGGTTCCCACAGTCCCCGCGCTTCCCACAGTCCCGGCAGCGTCGCCGATCGTGACCACCGTGCGTACCGTCGGCAATCCCTCTGCGAGAGTGTTCACGTCCGCACCTTTGTCGCGGAAGGCCCCTCCGTAGACGTACCCGGACGCGGTGATCAACGCCGCGGGGTCGAGCTGCCCCAATCTGTCGAGCGCTGCCGCCGCCGAGTAGTCCTGCCCACACGCAGCCCATACCGCGCCGAGACTTGCTGTCGCCAGGAAGGCGATGATCGCCTCGGGCACGTTCGGCAGGTACCCGACGACGCGGTCGCCGCGCCGGACGCCTGCGTCGGACAGGGTGCCCGCCAACGCACCGGCCTGAGCAATCATCTCGGACCACGTGACGGTCCGCGTCGAACCGTCCTCGGAGGCATGAACAATGGCGGCTCGATCTCCTCGAGCGTGCCGAACGACCTGATCGACGTAATTCAGCTCGGCACCCGGGAACCACTGCGCCCCCGGCATACCGTGGCCCTCGAGCACCGACTCCGGTTCGGTGGTGGAGCGAATGTCGAAATAGTCCCACACCGCTGTCCAGAACGATTCGATGTCGTCGATCGACCACCGCCACAACGCTGCGTAGTCGGGCAGCATCACCTCGTGGCGCTCCTCGACGAACCGGGTGAACTCGGTGACCCGAGCGTGCTCGACATCGGTATCGGTGGGCGTCCACAGCGCACTGGTCATGGACGTCAGTATGTCAGCCCAACGGCTGGGTTCAGATCAATCCGAGCGAGCGTTCACGCATCTCGACCTTGCGCACCTTGCCGGTGACGGTCATCGGGAACTCGTCGACGATGTGCACGTAGCGCGGAATCTTGTAATGCGCGAGGCGACCGTCGCAGAACTGCCGCACCGCGTCCGAATCCAGCGGTGCGGCACCGTCTCTGAGCTGTATCCACGCCATCAATTCCTCGCCGTACTTCTCGTCGGGAACACCGATGACCTGAGCGTCGAGGATGTCGGGGTGGGTGTAGAGAAATTCCTCGACCTCGCGGGGATAGATGTTCTCGCCGCCGCGAATCACCATGTCCTTGATGCGCCCGGTGATCGCGACGTAGCCGTCACCGTCCATGACTCCGATGTCGCCGGTGTGCATCCACCCGTCGCTGTCGATCGCCTCTGCGGTCTTGTCGGGCTGCTCCCAGTAACCGATCATCACCGAGTAGCCACGGGTGCACAGTTCACCCGCTTCGCCTCGCGGCAGTGTCTCACCGAGAACGGGGTCGACGATCTTCACTTCCAGATGCGGACCCACACGACCGACAGTGGACACTCGCTGCTCTATCGAGTCGTCGCTGCGAGTCTGCAGCGATACCGGCGACGTCTCGGTCATGCCGTAGCAGATGGACACCTCTGCCATTCCCATGCGTTCGATGACCTGCTTCATCACCTCTGTGGGACAGGGTGATCCGGCCATGATTCCGGTACGCAGGCTGCTCAGATCGAATGCGCCGATGTTCTCCAGTGCCAACTCGGCGATGAACATGGTCGGTACGCCGTAGAGCGAGGTGCACTTCTCATCGGCCACGGCCGTCAACGTCGCCACCGGGTCGAACGCGGGACCGGGGATGACCATCGTTGCTCCGTGCGACGTGCACGCGAGATTGCCCATCACCATGCCGAAGCAATGGTAGAACGGCACCGGAATGCAGACCCTGTCGTTCTCGGTGTAATGGCAGAGCTCGCCGACGAAGAAGCCGTTGTTCAGTATGTTTCGATGACTGAGCGTCGCACCCTTCGGGAAACCCGTTGTACCCGAGGTGTATTGGATGTTGATCGCGTCGTCCGGGCGAAGTGTGCTCGACACGTCGGCGACCATCCGCGGAGTCTTCGCCAACGCTCGGTGCCCTCGATCGGTCATTGCTTCCCACTGAATGCTTCCGATGAAGAGGACCTCGCGCAGAGTTGTCACCTCCGGTCGCACGTCGTCGATCATGGCCGTGTAGTCGGACCCTTTGAACTCGGTGGCCGACAACAGCACCGAGACACCCGCCTGTCTCAGCACGAACTGCAGCTCGTGCGAGCGGTACGCCGGATTGATGTTGACCAGAATTGCCCCGATCTCCGCCGTCGCATATTGCGCCAGCGTCCATTCGGGGCAGTTCGGTGCCCAGATCCCTACTCGATCGCCTACTTGCACTCCGGCCACGAGGAGCCCCGCCGCCAACAACTCGACGTCCGCCGCGAACTCCGAGTAGGTCCACCGCCTGCCCGATGCGACATCGACGAGGGCATCGCGTTCGGCGTGCCGCTCGACGGTGCGATGCAGGTTTCGGCCGATCGTGTCGTCGAGTATCGCTGTGTCCGAATCTCCGCGGGCGTAACTGTCCATGAGCCTCACGGTAGTGACGCCGGTCACGGCCGGCCACCCCCGAATGGGGGTCCTACTCCAGTGTGATGACGTCCGCAGCCTCGAGCACCTCGGCGCGCGACGTGTCCTTGAGCGCGACGCCGGACCGTCCGAGCTTCCTGGCTCCGGCCAGCAGACCTGCCACGATGCGGGCCGACTGCGCGTACCCCTGCCCCTCGGGCGGGTGGATGTTGGAGATGCAGTTGCGATCGGCGTCGGTACGGCCGGGCTTGGGAAGGTGCGTCAAGTAGATGCCGAGACTGTCCGCGACGGACAGGCCGGGCCGCTCCCCGATGAGAACCAGTACCGTCCGCACGCCCATCGCCGCCGCGATGTGATCACCGAGCGCGACTCGGGCCTCGGTCGCAATGATCGGTGCAGCAATCGAATACCGCTCGGCGAGTTCGGTTTTCAGTGCTTCCACCATGGCGACACCGTGATCCGCCAGGGCCCGGGGAGACAATCCGTCGCTCAGCACGATGCCTATCTCGTCCTCCGAATGTGCAATCGCCGACAGATCCTTCGGCTGACGACCCAGGTCCGGACGACGCAGGTACTCGGCCCGGCTCGTCGCCAACGACGTCACCACCGAGGGTGTACCGAGCCCCACCTGCTCCACCCGACGCACGAACTCGTCGACCTCGAGTGGCATGTGCACCGCATCCCGGGCCGCGGCGTGCGCCGAGCGAAACTCGAGCACCCGCGTCGTCGGCAACGAATCGCCGATGCGCCCCAGACCGATCCGAGCTTGGGTACTCGCCCGCAACTCACCCCAGAACTCTGCCTCGGGTCGTTCCGCAGGCGTGCTCATCGCGCACTCATCAAGGCCCGCAGCGGCGATCCCGCGGCATCGACGTCGAGGACTCGGCCGTCGGCGTCCGCCATCCCCAGCCGCGAGAGCCAGGACTCGAATTCCGGTGCGGGCCGCAGACCGAGGACCTGTCGCACGTAGAGCACATCGTGGAAGCTCAAGGACTGGTAGCCGAGCATGACGTCATCGGCTCCCGGCACAGCGATGACGAATGCGACGCCGGCCGCACCCAGCAGCGTCAGCAGCGTATCCATGTCGTCCTGATCGGCCTCGGCGTGATTGGTGTAGCAGACGTCCACTCCCATCGGCAGTCCGAGGAGCTTGCCGCAGAAGTGATCTTCGAGGCCTGCCCTGATGATCTGCTTGCCGTCGTACAGGTACTCCGGCCCGATGAATCCGACGACGGTGTTGATCAGCAGCGGCTCGAGATCGCGGGCCACGGCGTACGCACGCGTCTCGAGGGTCTGCTGATCGACGGGACGGTCGCCGGTGCCGATATGCGCTCCCGCCGACAGCGCCGAACCCTGCCCCGTTTCGAGATACATGACGTTGTTCCCGACGGTTCCGCGGTGCAACGATCTGCCGGCCTCGTTGGCCTCGCGCAGCAACGGAATGTTCACTCCGAAGCTCGAATTGGCACCCTCGGTGCCTGCGATGGACTGGAACACCAGATCGACCGGAACTCCTTTGTCGATCAATTCCATCGTCGTCGTCACGTGCGAGAGCACACAGGACTGTGTCGGGATCTCGAAGCGCTGCCGAATCTCGTCGAGCAGATGCAACAGGTCGGCAGTGGCCTGAGGTGAGTCGGTCGCGGGATTGATCCCGATGACCGCGTCACCCGACCCGAGGAGCAGCCCGTCGAGTGTGGCCGCGGCGATGCCACGCGGGTCGTCGGTCGGGTGGTTGGGTTGCAGACGCGTGGTGAGAGTCCCGGGTAGGCCGATCGTCGTCCGGAACGCCGACGTCACCTGCGCGGCCCGAGACACCGCGATCAGATCCTGGTTTCGCATGATCTTGCTGACCGCCGCGACCATCTCGGGTGTCAATCCGGCCGCGACCGATCGTAGTGTCGCGGCCGCATCGGGCCCCGCGGTCACTTGCAGCAGCCAATCCCGAAGACCTCCCACGGTCAGGTGTGAGACGGCCCCGAACGCGATGCGGTCGTGAGAATCGATGATGAGCCTGGTGACCTCGTCGGTTTCGTACGGGACGAGCAGATCGTGCAGGAAGACATCGAGGGAGACCTCGGACAACGCCCACTGCGCGGCAGCCCGTTCGGCATCGGATTCGGCCGCGCAGCCGGCCAATTCGTCACCCGATCGCAGCGGTGTCGCTTTTGCCATCAGGTCGACCAGACCGTCGAACGTGTAGGTGGTCCCGGATACCTGCTGGGTGTAGATCGTCATTCCAGTTCGGCCTCGGCCTCGGCCAGTGCGGCGAACTCCTCGTCGGGCGAGTTGGCGACCAGATGATGTCTGCTGTAGATGCCGAAGTAGGCCATGAACGCGACGAACACTGCCAGACACCACAGTGCCGCAGTGGAATCGACGACGAAGGTGGCGACGACGGCGAGTGCCGCGATGAACAACGCGACCCCGGTGGTCACAACGCCCCCGGGGGGTTCGGTACGGCCGTTCCATGTTCGGCTCGTTGCGGCGAAGCACGATGTGGCTGACCATCATCAGAACGTAGCTCAGTGCCGCACCGAACACGGCCATGTTCAGCAACATTCCGCCCTGACCGGTCAACGAGAGCAGGAATCCGATGACGCCGGGCACGATCAGCGCGAGCGTAGGGGCCTTACGAGAGTTGGTGATGGACAGCGTCTTCGGCAGGTAGCCGGCACGGGACAGCGCGAAGAGCTGACGCGAGTACGCGTACATGATCGAGAAGAAGGACGCGACCAGTCCGGCCAGGCCGATGTAGTTGACGATCTTGCTCGCAGTTCCGTCACCGAGCGCCTCCACCAACGGGTTTCCCGATTCCTTGACGGCGTCGGCCCCGCCCGCTCCGGTCACCAGGAACAGGACGACGGCACCGGTGACGAGCAGTACGCCCATGGCGGCGATGATGCCGCGCGGGACGTTCTTGGTCGGATCCTTGGCCTCCTCGGCGGCCAGCGGCACGCCCTCGATGGCGAGGAAGAACCAGATGGCGAACGGCACAGCCGCCCAGATGCCGAGGTAGCCGAACGGCAGGAATCCCGAGGCTCCGGCTGCGTCGGTCGGCGCGATGTCGGTCAGGTTGCTCGCATCGAATTGTCCGAGGGCAGCGATCGCGAACACGATGAGTCCGACCAAGGCGACAGCGGTGATGACGAACATGATCTTGAGGGCTTCGCCTGCGCCGGAGAGGTGGATTCCGATGAACACGGCATAGACCACCAGGTACACCCACCACCCGTCGGTGATCCCGAACAGTCCGAGCGATTCGACGTACGCGCCGATGAACGTGGCGATAGCGGCGGGAGCGATGGCGTACTCGATGAGAATGGCTGTGCCGGTGGCGAACCCGCCCCACGGTCCGAGAGCACGGCGGGCGAAGGTGTAGCCGCCGCCCGCAGCGGGCAGTGCCGAGGACATCTCGGCCATTCCGAGGACCATGGCCAGATACATGCCCGCGATGATGATCGCCGCGATGAGCAGACCACCGAAGCCGCCCTCGGCGAGACCGAGGTTCCAGCCCGAGTAGTCACCGGAGATGACGTAGCTGACACCGAGGCCCGCGAGAAGTACCCACCCGGCGGTCCCCTTCTTCAAGGTTCTCTTGGCCAGGTAGTCACCGCCCTCGACGTGCGACTGTGTGCCCTCGTAGGAGCCGGATTTCGGGTGAGGCGACTGTGGATCTTTCACGGACATTGCAAGCCTCTCGTACCAGGTCCCTCGCGAGGGGACGCCCATTCGGGTGTGTGGGGCGCGCGAACCGGTTCACGATAGGTCCGTGATGTAAGCGGGGTGTCATCGGTGAATGACGGGCGAATTACGGCTGCTGTGCAACCGCATTCACGTCACCGATATCTCCCTCGTCCGGTTCTGCGACTGTCAGTACTGCGTCCACCACAGCTCTGTTGGTTTCCAGCTCACGCTCCAGCCGCCGGAGCGTGTGCGCGATGCGTGACTCTGCGAAGTCACCGACGAGATCGACACTCGCCACCACGTAGATCTGTTTGGGACCGACGAACTCGATGCGAACGAACCGGACCGACGCCACCTCGGGGAGTAGCTCGATTCGCTGCACTACCGCGTTCCATAATGCTCTCGATCCTGGCTCCCCGGTAAGGAATCGGCGGTTTCGATCGATCAGCACGAACGCCACGATCCCGAGTAGAACGCCCACCAGAATCGAGCCGATGGCGTCGAACGCCGCCGAACCGGTGAGCTGGTGCAAACCGATTCCCACACCGGCGATCACGATGCCGATCAGAGCCGCGCTGTCCTCCGCGAACACTGCCCGCAGCGTCGGATCCGAGGTCTCCAACGCGTAATCGAGAAAGTCCTTGTCGTATTGCGCTGCCTCGCCGCGTATTTGCCGTACCGACTGGAGGAACGACACGCCCTCGAGCAGAAAGGCGATGGCGAGCACGACGTAGGCGACGAGGTAGTTCTCACTGCTCGACTCGCCCGCAAGCAACGAGGTGATGCCGTGCCATACCGATACCGCCGCACCGGCGACGAACAAACCGATGGCCGCGAGCGTCGACCAGAAGTACGTCTCCCGGCCGTACCCGAGCGGCCGCCGATCGTCGGGTCCGCGCGCCCCGCGGCGATTGGCGACGAGCAGGAAGATCTCGTTACCGGTGTCGGCCCAGGAGTGAGCGGCCTCGGCGACCATCGACGCAGACCCGGTGAACACTGCCGCGAACGTCTTGGCAATGGCTACACCGAGGTTGGCAACGAACGCGATCATCACGGTGCGCAGGCTGTCGCCGCCGTCGGCCGCGCCGGTTTTCGATGAGCTCTTCATCGTTCGCACTGTATGCGCTGCGCGCAGTGGTGCGGTTATGTGCCGCCTGGGGCACACGGGAGTGGAGCCCGCGGAACGACCCGGAAGCGGAGCCGCGCCACTGCCATAGGCACTCAGCCCTGGAGCATCCCCGGCACGGGACAAGCGTCGACGGCCTCGGCGACCACGAGTGGGTCGTCGGGTACCGGCGGTCGTCGGCCCTCTTCCCAGTCGACGCCGACGAGGGGTGGATGCGCGGCGAGAAGTTCGTTCTCTTCCGCGGTGTAGGCGCGCCCACGGCTCAGGAACCGCACGCCTTCGGGCGATTCGAGCGAGAATCCGCCGCCGCGGCCCGGCACCACGTCGAGTACGAGTTGGGTGTGTTTCCACGCCTGGAACTGCGAACCCGAGATCCATACCGGTACGCCGTCGACACCCTCGGGGAGGTCCTGGGCGATCTCGCCCACTCCGAGTCTGAGGTCGATGTACCCGAGCAGAACGTCGCGATCGCCGACGATGAATTCGCCTGCGGGATAACACATCGGCGACGAGCCGTCACAGCATCCGCCGGACTGATGCATCATCAGTTCGCCGTGGATACCGCCGAGGCGACGGAGAAGATCCATCGCCTCGGCGGTTGTCTTCAGCCGCGCGGGCGGCCGAGCGTTCTCCATCAGAAGAAGCCCTGCGCCTTCTGGGCGTAGCTCACGAGCAGGTTCTTGGTCTGCTGGTAGTGATCGAGCATCATCTTGTGGTTCTCGCGGCCGATACCCGACTGCTTGTAGCCACCGAACGCGGCGTGCGCGGGGTACTGGTGGTACGTGTTGGTCCACACGCGACCGGCCTGAATATCGCGGCCGGCGCGGTAGGCGATACCGCCGTCCCGCGACCAGACGCCTGCGCCGAGCCCGTACAAGGTGTCGTTGGCGATCTCGATGGCGTTGTCGTAGTCGGTGAACGACGTGACCGAGACGACCGGCCCGAAGATCTCTTCCTGGAAGATGCGCATGTCGTTCTTGCCGGTGAAGATGGTGGGCTGCATGTAGTAGCCGCCGTTGAGGTCGCCGCCGAGCTGTGCGCGCTCGCCGCCGGTGACGATCTGTGCGCCCTCACCCTTGCCGATCTCGATGTACGAGAGGATCTTCTGGAGCTGATCGTTCGAGGCCTGCGCACCGATCATCGTCTCGGTGTCGAGCGGATCTCCCTGTCGCACAGCCTTGGTGCGGATCGCGGCGAGGGCCAGGAACTCGTCGAAGATGTCCGCCTGAATCAGCGAGCGCGACGGGCAGGTGCACACTTCACCCTGATTGAGGGCGAACATCGTGAAGCCCTCGAGTGCCTTGTCCTGGTAGTCGTCGTTGGCCTGCAGCACGTCGGAGAAGAAGACGTTGGGGCTCTTGCCACCGAGCTCCAGTGTCACCGGGATCAGATTCTGCGACGCGTACTGCATGATCAGGCGTCCGGTCGTGGTCTCGCCGGTGAACGCGATCTTGGAGATACGCGGGCTCGATGCCAGCGGCTTGCCTGCCTCGACGCCGAATCCGTTGACGATGTTGAGCACGCCTGCGGGCAGCAGATCGCCGATGATCGAGATCAGGTGCAGGATCGACGCGGGGGTCTGCTCGGCGGGCTTGAGCACCACTGCGTTACCCGCAGCGAGCGCGGGCGCGAGCTTCCACACGGCCATGAGGATCGGGAAGTTCCACGGGATGATCTGCCCGACGACGCCGAGCGGCTCGTGGAAGTGGTAAGCGACGGTGTCGCTGTCGATTTCGGAGAGCGATCCTTCCTGCGCGCGGATGCAGCCGGCGAAGTATCGGAAGTGATCGATGGCGAGCGGGATATCGGCGTTGAGGGTCTCGCGAATCGGCTTGCCGTTGTCCCAGGACTCGGCCAGAGCGATCGACTCGAGGTTCTCGGCGATCCGGTCGGCGATCTTGTTCAGGATCACGGCGCGTTCGGCCGCAGACGTCTTGCCCCAGGCGGGAGCGGCGGCGTGCGCAGCATCGAGGGCGAGTTCGATGTCCTCGGACGTGGAACGGGCAACCTCGCAGAAGTTCTCACCGGTGACCGGAGTCGGGTTCTCGAAGTACTGGCCCTTGACCGGTGGCACCCATTCGCCGCCGATCCAGTTGTCGTAGCGCGACTGGAACGACATGACGGAATCGGCGGTACCTGGACGGGCATAGACGGACATTGAAAATCCTCCTGATCGACACGTGCTGCACTGCTGATGCGGTGTGTGATTCAGGACACTAGGGGGTGCAACGTTGCAACTACGTTGCCGTCGTGCGGACGGCGCCGCAGCAACGGGTGCGTCAGATCCCCAGATCTCGGTCGAGGAGATCGATACGTGCGCTGACCTGGCCGTAGAGCGCGGAATCGCGACTCAGCGTGGCGCGATAGGCCTCCCACGCGATCACGTCGGATCGACCGTGGATGGAGGAGGTCCACTGGGCGAGCAACACCGGATCCCCCAGCCGCAACAGCGCCGCCTGCATACGAGACCGCAGTTCTTCGCGAATCTCCTCGATGCCGGGGGCGGACGAGCCGGGCAACACCGGTCCGGTGTAGATCCGTAGAGCCGCCTCGACGTCGCCGCGGTCCAGGGCTCGTCGGATGTCGCCGACATCGGAGGACAATTCGCCGACCAATCGGTACGGCCGGGATGCGAGGCCTGCGGTACCGAAAGACTTACGCAGCCGCGACATCTCTGCGCGGATGGTCACCGAGTCGAGTTCCTGCTCGTCGAGCAGGACGGCGAGATGGTCCGAACTGAGCCCCTCCGGATGATCGCCGAGCAACAGGAGGATCTCGGCATGCCGCTGTGAGAGAGGTGTTCGGCCCGAGCCGCGCACCACTCCGGGCCGGCCGGATCCGAGAACTTCGAGACGAGGAGCCGTGTCGCCCAACGATTTCGGCGAGTTCAACAGGTGCAGGCGTAACTCGGACTCGGCGGCTGCGACGGTGGCCCGCACCAGCGAGAGCACCTCGGGTACGGCCACCCGCGGCCCGCCGGTGATGTCGATGGCTCCCAGGATGTGGCCGCCGGTGGGGTGATGGACCGGTGCTGCCGAGCAACTCCATTCGTGGACCGATCGCGAGAAGTGCTCGGACGCGAAGATCTGCACGCTGTGATCGACGGCGAGTGCCGTTCCCGGAGCGTTGGTCCCCTTGCTCTCCTCGCTCCAATCGACGCCCTCGGCGAAATCCATCGTCAGCGCGCGGTCCTTGGCCGAGGAATCGCCCTCGACCCACAGCAGGCGGCCCTCCGCGTCGGAGATCGCGACGAGCAGACCGGTGTCGGAGGCGTCTTCGACGAGCAGTTTGCGGATCACCGGGCGGATGAGTGCCATCGGATGCCCGTTGCGATAGCGGTCGAGGTCCGGTCCGCTCAGGGCCGGTGCCTGACTACCGCCGTCCGGGTCGACGCCCTTGGTTCGACTTCGCATCCACGAGTCGAGTACGACGGACCGCACCGCCGAGCCGTGAGTACGGATGTCGTCGACGAAAGATTGATGGGCACTGGACATTTGGCGCGCCAGCACAGTGACATCCTCACCGGGACGCACTGCGACCCAGGGGTTGCCGCCACTGTCCGATCGGCTTGCCATTCGACGCTTCCTCCGTGACCTGTCCACATCGTTGTAACCCAGCTCACAGGCAAGGATACAGCCGCTGTCGACGGGTGCGACCGGGGCCGGTCCCGTCGACGACGACCGGCTACTTCTTCTTGACGGCGGAGGTGATGATGTCGTTGCTGGTGTCGCCACTCGACTTCGCTCGCTTGTCGGCGCGCTTGTCCTTGAGCGATTTGCCGGATTTCTTGGTCATCGTGTTCCGGGGCGATTTGTCCGACATGGCAGAAACCCATCTGTTGGGGAACCTGAACGGTCCCCAGACCACGAACGCTACGCCTCATGCGCCGCGATCGTGCCGATCGATCAGCGCCGCGGCCCGTTCGGCGAACATGACGGCCGTTGCGTGGGGCCCTCTGCTGGGCACTACCGGGAACGCCGAGGTGTCGACGACGTACACGCCGTCGATCCCACGCACCCGGCAATGGTCGTCCAGAACCGACCCCGGATCAGATTCTGGCCCCATTCGAGCGCTTCCGGACAGGTGCAGCGACGTACCGAGTGGCGCGAGCGGGTCTGCGATGGCGGGAACGTCCACGACCGACGCCATGGCCGGGGATCGGAGCAGATCGACGGTGAGTTCGACTCCGTCTCGCATCGCCCGACGGTCCCGTTCCGATTCGAGGTAGTGGTAGTTCACCGTGGGAGGAGTGAACGCGTCCGCCGTGCGCAACGCGATGCGTCCTCGCGCGGTCGACCGCATCAGACCCACGCCGAACGAGTGCGGCCCCACGTCCAGACCGGGTATCAATTCGTCGAACCGCCTCGTGTACGGCCGGATTTCCACGTCGCCCGCGTGCAGCACCGCCTCGAGCGGAGACGACAACCGATCGTCCGGGGAATGTTCGGCGGAATGTTTCGGAACGAGGGGAACGGCGACCTCGGGGTGGTCGGAGAATCCGCGACCCACGCCCGGACTGTCGACCACCATCGAGATACCCAGCGGGACAAGATTTTCGGGATCACCGATGCCCGATCGCATCAGCAGCGCGGGCGTGTGCACGGACCCCGCCGACACGATCACGGTATCGGCTCGGACGATTCTGCGAACTCCGCCGACGGTGATCTCCACTCCGATCACTTTGCTGCCGTTGAACTTCAACGACACCACTGTCGTATCACCCTGGATACGAAGGTTGGTCCGGTCGGCATTCGGCAGGAGGTATGCCTTGGCCGCGCTCACCCGTGTCCCGCCCAGAACGTTCGAGGGAACAGCACCGACACCGCCCGCCCCCGCATCGGGAGCATTCAGGTCCTCGCGGTAGCCGATCCCGGCGCTCGTCGCCGAGTCCACGAACGCGGCGGTCAGCCGATGCCAGGCCCGCGCGGGCGGTCGGGTGATCGGCATCGGCCCGTCCGTTCCGTGCCAGCGACGCGCGATGCTAGGTCCGCCGGCGGCATCGAGGTCGTGATCGCTCTCGGAACGGCAAAAGAACGGCAGCACCTGATCGAACGACCAGTTCGATTGTGGCCACGCATCGAAGTCGGCGGGGATCGCCCGGACGAAGTAGCCACCGTTGACGGCGCCCGATCCGCCGAGCACTCGACCTCGGGTCACCGTGCGCGTGACGTCGCGGGTGAGTTCGGCGGTGTAGCGGCTCACCCACCGGCTGTCCGGACCGATGGGGAGCGTCGTCGAGTCGCCCAGGCTGCGCGGAATGTCGTCGACCCCCGCAGATGCCGGCCCGGCTTCGAGCAGCAAAACTGAGCGGTCGGGATTCTCGCTCAGTCGCGCCGCGACGACACAGCCGCACGACCCGCCTCCGACGACGATGACGTCGGCGTCGAGTGGACTTCCCTCGTCGTCGGCCCGGCCTTCCAGGCGCACGGGTCAGCCGTCCAGGCGGGGCTTCAACGCCTCGATGGAACGAGCCGACAGCGCGCCGCTCCACAGCCCGGTTCCGTACGCGATGTCGTCGGCGCGTTTGAAGAAAATGTATCGAACCGGATCGAGCCCGCCCAGTTCACGATGCTTGTACCAATCCGAACACGCTTCTGCCACAGCCATACCGAGCGCGATCTTCCGGATACGGCTCGACAACAACACCGCGAGCAACGTGATCGGCCAATAATGTCGACACAGCGCCGAGGCAAGTTGCCACAACCCGGCCACGAAGCCCTCGGCAGCGAGAACGGCCGCGATGCGGGTGGGCTGATCGAGACCGACGAACATCTTGCGCAGCCGAACGACCGTGACCCCGAAACTGGCGAGAGCGCCGAGCAATCCGATACGCGTCAGGCTGGCCGCGAGCAGACACGTCACCAACGTCCACGGCGACATCGCGATCGGTGGCACCATGCCCGGATGACGCGCGGACAACGGCGTGGCACCGGTGCCGTAGAACAGTTTGCGGGCGAACCATTCGACGAAGGCGACGCGGTGCTCGTGCGCCACGTGGGCCACGGGCTCGTAGCGCAGTCGCCAGCCCGCCTCCTGCAGACGCCAGCACAGATCGACGTCCTCGGCCACGTGCATCGACTCGTCGAACCCGTGGCATTCCACCGCAGCAGACCGGCGAAGCAACATGGCGGCACTGGGTACGTACGACACCGCGCTCCCTGCGCGCACCGCCGCTTCCTTGCGTCCGAGGTCGAGCGAGGAGCGGGCGTGCTCGTAGCGGGCCAGTGCGCTGCCCTCGGGCTCCAGCGCGACGATTCGGGGTGCCACCAGGCCCACCGCCGGATCCGAGAAGTGCCCGAGCATCACCTCGAGCCAGCCCTTGCGCGGCACCACGTCCGAGTCCAGAAAAGCAACGAAATCCGTTGTAGCGCAACGTAGTCCAGTATTACGTGCGGCCGCCGGCCCGCGTGAGGTCTCGTGCCGCAGCACCGTCACGCTACCCACGCTCCACGACACGGCAGGAACCGCCACCGGGACGTCGGATCCGTCGTCGACGATGATCACGTGCATGCCGTGCATCGCCGTGATCAGCCGCGCGAGCCCGGCCTCGTTGTTCTTGAGCGGCACCACGACGGTGACATCACTGGGCGACGGGATGGACATGGGCCGCGGGTTGCCCACCCCCGAGTCGAGCAGTTTGCGCGCCACGAGGGCGGACTGCGAGTCGGTCACCTCGATGAAACCGTCACCGATCATTGCCGCGGCCGTCGGTGCCAACGTGAGCATCCGCATCGGTGAACCACCGATCAGAACGCGTCCCTCGGAGAATGTGCGTACGCGTGGATCCACTCGCACCCCGAAGCCGTCAGGCAACCGACCTTCACCCATCAGGGCATCGTAAGCGGACAAACGGTCGGTGTGTCGGCCACCCGGTAAATCGGTCGGAACATACCTGCTCCCCGTTTCTGTTCGAGGCCTCGAACAGGCTTTCCGCCGGTTCTGTGCCGCGATCGCTCACACGATGACGCCGTGCGGGGACGGACTCCATCTCTGCACCGCACCCAGCACGCGTTCCCGCAGTTGCTCGAAAATGAGCCGTCCCTCCTCGGCGGTGGCCCCGAGGGGATCGCCGAGCACACCGTTGGCCGTGACGGGCGCCAGGCCACCGGCGCGCAGCTCGGGCAGTAGAGCCGCGATCTCGGTGGTGTTTCCCGGTGCCGCTTTCGTCATGTCGACCACATCGGCCGAAAGATGCAGCAGCAGCGATGTTTCGGTGCGTCCGGCATGCGCGTCCGCTCCCGGCACCGAGCACGGGAACCATACGACGTCGCGCCCCTCGTAGCGCAACAGCGTCACCGCCGAGCGCAGGGTGGGACCGTTACCGCCGTGGCCGTTGACGAAGACGATCTTCTCTGCCCACCGGCACGCGGAGCGCCCGTACTCCACCAACAGCGCCTCGAGCGCGGCGGACCCGATGGACACGGTGCCGCCGAAGCCCTCGTGCTCGCCGCTGGAGCCGTACGCCACCGCGGGTGCCACGAGAGCGTTCGGAACTGTTCGCGCGACGGCGTCGGCGATGCGGGTATCGGTATCGAGAGGTAGGTGCGGCCCGTGTTGCTCGAGCGAGCCGACCGGAACCACGAGAAGCTTCGGTCCGACGATGTCCGGCCAGTACTGGGTACCGAGCGTGTCAGTGGCCATGAGTGCAGATGCTATCGGACGGAACCGAGCCGTCACGCGGACGAAACACACGGCCGATAATCTTCGATTCGTGCCACCCCGCCGTCGGTCGATATTGCTCTCGCAATTGTCCATATCGGCACCGGGTGGCCCGCAGCCGACAATTCTGGACGAGCTCCGACGCGTCATCCTGGCCGGTGACGCTCCGCCGAATACACCCATTCCGATAGACGAGGTCGCGGAATTGTTCGGCGTGAGCCGCATTCCGGTACGCGAATCCCTGAAGACTCTGATCGGCGAGGGATTGGTCGACCATCGACCCAATCTCGGCTACCGAGTGGCGCAGCTGACAGCGGCTGAACTGCGCGAAATGTACATCGTGCGTGAGGTTCTCGAAACTGCCGCACTCCCCATCGCGGTAGAACAGGCCACCGATGCCGATCGCGCGCACCTGATCGAGATCAACCGGCAGCTCGAGGCCTCGTTGACCGAGGACGACTCACGCGAGTACCACCGCCTCTCTCGCGAATTCCACCTGTCGCTGACCCGGCCTTCGCGGATGCACCGACTCCTGCACATGCTCGAATCCGCCTGGAACATCACCGAACCCGTGCAACCGATGGTGCATGTCGCCGGATCCGATCGGGCGTCACTGCACGACGACCACGCCGACATGATCGCCGCCTTCCTCGATCGCGACTCCGACGCACTGTTGCGCGCTGCCCAGCACCATCACACGCGTCTCAATTCGGTCATTTCGACATTGTCGAACGATCACGGATTGTTTGCTGATCCACCCACAGAAACGCCGGGCTGAAGATATATCGCTCACGTCACGAGGGCGCAATACTTCGCCGCTAGCTTTTCCCCATTCACTCGTTCCATTCATTGCCCGGCAGTCAGGAGCATCGATGACAGATACAGCGCACGGTCCCGCCCAAACGGGAGATCTCGTGGAAGCCGCGGGCCACCCCGTCGGTGGAGGCCTGATCAAGGACAGTTACGACCCACGGCTGACCAACGAAGACCTCGCTCCGCTGAAGAAGCAGACCTGGACCTCCTACAACCTGTTCGCTTTCTGGATGTCCGACGTGCACTCGGTGGGTGGCTACGTCACGGCCGGCAGCCTCTTCGCACTCGGGTTGGCGAGCTGGCAGGTGCTGATCTCGCTGCTCGTCGGCATCACCATCGTGTACTTCTTCTGCAACCTCGTCGCCAAGCCGAGCCAGGTCTCCGGGGTGCCCTACCCGGTCATCTGCCGCAGCGTGTTCGGCGTCCTCGGTGCCAACATCCCCGCCATCATTCGCGGTCTGATCGCCGTGGCCTGGTATGGCATCCAGACGTTCCTGGCATCGGCAGCCCTCGACATCGTGTTGATCAAGCTGTTCCCGTCACTGGCCCCGTACGCCGTCACCGCCGACTACGGCTTCGCCGGTCTGTCCCTGCTCGGTTGGGCCAGCTTCCTGTTCCTCTGGGTCGTTCAGGCAGCGGTCTTCTGGCGCGGCATGGAATCGATCCGCAAGTTCATCGACTTCTGCGGGCCCGCCGTCTACGTCGTGATGTTCATACTGTGTGGCTACCTGATCTGGAAAGCAGGCTGGGGCGCAATCGATCTCAACCTCGGCGAGGTCGAGCACACGGGCCTGAGCTCGATTCCGGTGATGCTCGGAGCCATCGCCCTCGTGGTCTCGTACTTCTCCGGCCCCATGCTCAACTTCGGCGACTTCTCCCGCTACGGCAAGTCCTACTCCGCGGTGAAGAAGGGCAACTTCCTCGGCCTCCCGGTCAACTTCCTGGTCTTCTCGATCCTGGTGGTCGTCACGGCGTCGTTGACGCTCCCCGTGTTCGGTGAGCTGATCACCGACCCGGTCGAGACCGTCGCTCGAATCGACAGCACGTTCGCCATCGTTCTCGGTGCACTGACGTTCACGATCGCCACGATCGGTATCAACATCGTCGCGAACTTCATCTCCCCCGCGTTCGACTTCTCCAACGTCAGCCCGCAGCGCATCAGCTGGCGCGCAGGCGGAATGATCGCCGCCATCGGTTCGGTGCTGATCACCCCGTGGAACCTGTACAACAATCCCGACGTCATCCACCTGACCCTCGAAACTCTCGGCGCATTCATCGGACCACTGTTCGGCATTCTGATCGCCGACTACTACCTCGTCCGCAAGCAGAAGGTCGTTGTCGACGAACTGTTCTCGATGTCGACAACGGGTCTGTACTGGTACTCCAAGGGATACAACCCGGCTGCGGTGTATTCCACCATCGTCGGCGCGCTGGTCGCCATGTTCACCGTGCTGTTCAACGGAGCCATCGACGGCATGCAGATCGCCGGAATGTCGACGGCGTCCAAGTACAGCTGGTTCATCGGGTGCGGCATCGGATTCGCGATGTACTTCTACCTCGCAACGCGGACCAAGCTGGCCGTCACCAACTTCGACACTCCAGTGAAAGCATAGGATCTCGCACGTGCTCATCAAGGTCATCAATCCGAACACCACGAGTTCGATGACCGCAACGATCGGTGACTGTGCCCGGGCCGTAGTCGGCCCGGGCACGGTCGTCGATGCGGTCAGCCCATCGATGGGGCCGGTGTCGATCGAAAGCCACGTCGACGAAGCCCTCAGCGTCCCAGGCATTCTCGCCGAGATCGCCAGCGGCGAGGCCGCCGGGGTCGACGGCTACGTCATCGCCTGTTTCGGCGACCCCGGCATCGACGCGGCCCGCGAGCTCGCGTCCGGACCGGTCGTCGGTATCGCGGAAGCGGCAATGCACGCCGCGAGTTTCCTCGGCCGCGGTTTCAGCGTCGTCACCACGCTCGCGCGCACGATCGGACGGGCGCGGGATCTGGCCGACCATTACGGCTTCGGCCGCCACTGCCTCGGTATCCATGCGTGCGACATGCCGGTCCTCGATCTCGAGACCGACCCCGATGCCCGCAAGATCGTCACCGAGGCGTGTCGCGTCGCCGTCGAGACGGACGGCAGCGACGCCGTGGTCCTCGGCTGCGCGGGCATGGCCGATCTCTGCCGACACATCTCGTCCGAGATCGGAGTGCCCGTCGTCGACGGGGTCGCAGCGGGAACGTTGTTCGTGCAATCCCTCGTCACCCTGGGACTCGGGACCGGCAAGCGTGGAGAGTTCGCGGCTCCGCCGCCCAAGCTCTACACCGGCATGCTCGACGGATTCAGCAGGTCTTGATCCAGTGCCGCCAGTCAGCGGCACACATCAGCTCCTGGGTTCTGCATCCCGGACTCCGATCGGCGTCGGGTATCGCAGACCGGGGAGCTGATTGGAGCGAAATCGGGTGCTACGAATACATCGGACGGTGACAGTTCGTGCACCGAGGCATGTCCGAGTCCGAGTACCGCAGAGTCCAGGCCGCCGCGCAGAATGTCGAGGACGTTCTCCACACCGGCCTGACCGTTCGCCGCCAGACCCCACAGATACGCCCGCCCGATCAGCACGGCCCGCGCACCCAATGCCAGTGCCTTCGCCACGTCACTGCCCCGCCGGATACCGCCGTCGAGGGTGACCTCCACCTGATCGCCCACCGCTCCGGCAATCGCCGGCAACATCCGAATCGACGCCGGCGAACCGTCGAGATTGTTGCCGCCGTGATTGGACACCGAGATCGCCGTGACACCGGCATCGACGGCCCGCAGCGCGTCGTCGACTCGCGAGATGCCCTTGAGCATGAACGGCCCATCCCACTGCTCGCGTAGCCACACGATGTCCTCCCAGGACGGCAGTGGGGTGGACTTCCACTCCCGGTACGCGGCGAAGAACGTCGGCGCTGATTTTCCGGGCTCGGCGAGATTGGGTGCGGTCAGATCCGGGAACCTACCCGTCCGCGCCCACCGCGCCAGCCACCGTGGACGAGCCAACACTTCCGGTGCCAGCCGCAGCATCGCCCGCGCATCGAGGCGTTCCGGTATCACCGGACTCCCCCAATCGCGGCCCTCCGAGAACGACCAATCCATCGTCAGAATCAGCCCCACCGCACCCGCAGCGCGGGCCCGATCGAGCAAGTGCGCCAGCAACTCCCGCGAACCCACCCAATGCACCTGAAAGAACGTCTGCGGATTCGCCGCCACGACCTCCTCGATCGGCTTGCTCGCGAACAACGACAACCCCATCGAAACACCGCGCTGTGCTGCCGCCCTCGCTAGAGCGACCTCACCGTCGGGGTGCACAGCCTGCACACCCGTCGGAGAGATCATCACCGGAAAAGCCAGCGACTGCCCCATCAGCGTCGTCGACAGATCACGTGTGTCCGACAGCCCCGCCACGTGCGGGGCGAATCCGAGTTCACCGAACGCGGCCGTGTTGTCGGCCAACGTGATTCCGCGCTCCGAGCCCGCCCACAATGCCTTGTAGACGGACTCGGGCAGACGCTTCTGTGCTCGCCGTTGCGCCTCGGCGACAGTCTCGAACCACCCCGCCCCGGTAAGCACCGATGTCGTCTAGACGCCGAGACGCCGGTCGAACCCGAACGGCATGACCACGTCCGAGGGTGAGAGGTCGTGCACCGAGGTGTGGCCGAGCCCGAGGACAGCGGAATCGACTCCGCCGCGCAGGATGTCGAGCACGTTCTCCACACCGGCCTGCCCGTTCGCCGACAGACCCCACAGGTAGGCTCGGCCGATCAGCACCGCACGCGCGCCCAATGCCAACGCCTTCACCACGTCGCTGCCGCGCCGGATGCCACCGTCGAGGGTGATCTCGACCTGATCGCCGACGGCCTCGGCGATCGCCGGCAACGCCCGGATCGGTGCCGGGGTACCGTCGAGGTTGTTCCCACCGTGGTTGGACACCGAGATCGCCGTGCAGCCGGCGTCAACGGCCCGCTTGGCGTCGTCGACGCGCATCACGCCCTTGAGCATGAACGGCCCACCCCACTGCTCCCGCAGCCACGCCACGTCCTCCCACGTCGGCAACGGAGTCCCCATCCATTCCCCGTACGCTCCGAAGAACGTCGGAGCGGGACCGCCGGTGGGCGGGGTCAGGTTCGGGGTCGTCAGATCCGGGATCTTGCCGGTCTTGGCGAACTCCCACAACCACTTCGGACGCATGATGCCCTCGGGAGCGAACGCAGCCATCGCCTTGAGGTCCATCTTCTCCGGGATCGACGGGCTACCCCAGTCGCGGCCGTTGGAGAACGACCAGTCCAGCGTCATGATCAACCCGACTGCTCCCGCGGCGCGGGCCCGCTCCATCCGCTGCAGCAATATTTCACGCGAACCCACCCAGTACATCTGGAAGAACGTCTGCGGATTCGCCGCCGCCACCTCTTCGACGGACTTGCTCGCGAACGAGGACAATCCGATCGGAATACCTCGCGCCGCGGCAGCTCTCGCGACAGCGACCTCACCGTCCGGGTGCACCGCCTGCACACCCGTCGGGGAGATCATCACCGGGAACGACAGGGGTTGCCCCATCACCGTCGTCGACAAGTCCCGCTTGTCCGACAACCCCGCCACGTGCGGGGCGAACCCGAGCTCGCCGAACGCCGACATGTTGTCGTCGATGGTGATACCGCGTTCGGAGCCGGCCACCAGCGCGGCATACACGGACTTCGGTAGACGCTTCTTCGCCCGCCGCTGCGCTTCGGCAACGGTCTCGAACCACGCACTCTTCGCCATAGCTTTGTGTTCCTATTCCATTCCTGCGAGCGGGTTCTCGTCGCAGATCTTCGTTGGTGGACGCACCATCAACGTCAACGGCACCGATTTGCGGGGAGTCTTTCTCTGACCGGTACGCGAATGGTCGACGCTGGACTTGGGGATCTCCCCCGCCGCTGCCAACGCCATCTCACCGTTGCCGATCACGCATTCGGGATCCGGACCGTCCATCGGCAGACCGGTGAAGAACTTCGCCGCCATACACCCGCCTCGGCACGCATCGAAATGAGCACACTTGGTGCACGCACCCGAGGTCTGCGGTGAGCGGAGTTCCTGGAACAATTCCGAGGTCTGCCAGACGGTTTGGAAACCGCCCATACCGTCTTTCGCGTCTCGGACGATGTTGCCCGCGAGGAAGTTCTCGTGGATGGCGAACGGGCATGCGTACACGTCGCCGATCGGGTCGATCAGACACACCACCCGCCCCGCACCACACAGGTTGAGCCCCGGCAGAGCGTCACCGAACGCCGAGAGGTGGAAGAACGAATCGCCCGTCAACACACCCTCACCGTTCGCGACGAGCCAGTTGTACAACTCGCGCTGCTGGCCCGCCGTCGGATGCAGATCGTCCCATACGTCCGCACCGCGACCCGACGGCCGCAGTCGTGTAATACGCAGTGTCGCAGCGTATTTGTCGGCCAACGCCTTGAAATCGTCGAGCTGGCTCACGTTGTGCCGGGTGACGACCACCGAGATCTTCGCATCCCGAAACCCGGCCTCCTTCAGATTCTCCAACGCCCGGCACGCCATATCGAACGAACCCGGACCGCGGACCGCGTCGTTGACTTCTGCCGTCGCGCCGTCGATGGAAATCTGCACATCGACGTAATCCGACGCCGCCAGGCGCTCGGCGACCTTCTTGTCGATCTTGACCCCGTTGGTGGAGAACTTCACCCCCACCTGATGCGCTGTCGCATAGTCGACGAGCTCCCAGAAATCGCTGCGGACCGTCGGCTCACCGCCGCCGATGTTGACGTAGAACACCTGCATCTTCTGCAGCTCGTCGATGATCGACTTGCACTGATCAGTACTCAGCTCGCGCGGATCACGACGACCCGACGACGACAGACAATGCACACACGACAGATTGCACGCGTAGGTCAACTCCCACGTCAGACAAATCGGAGCATCGAGACCGAGCTCGAACTGATCGACCAATTTCCCTACCGGAGCTGGTCTTTCGAGGGTGGAAGTCATAGGGGCCGTCCTCTTCTACGAATGGGTCAGGTTCTACGGGCGAGTGATCATGTTCGAGTCCGCCAACGTCTCGAGCGCTCTCACGTAGGGAGCCGATGCCGAATCGCTGATCCCTGCGGCCGCGATCGCCGACCGCATATCCCGGTGGTCGGGAAGGGACTCGATGATCGCCACGATCGTGCGGTTCTTCAGAAACGACAGCTTGCGGGTCCCGAAGTGGTAGAGCAGCGCCCCGAACGACTCGGGACGCAACGCCACCTGCGGATGCAGAATCCACCGCACATCCAGATCGAGCGTGGCCTGCACAGCAGTAGTCATGATCAGTACACGCCGCACATGCCGTCGATCGAGACTTCCTCCACCAACGACTCCTCCACCAGATCGGACTCGACGACCGACGTACCGACCACAGCGTTCTCACTCTTCTTCGACATCTGATTCCTCCTACGAAATCTGTTCGGCCACAATCCGATCGACTGTGTTCAGGATCACCACGCTAACGGCCGTCGAGGTTTCCGACGGGCCATGGCGCAGGAACTGGTCGGCCGTCGCGATCAACCGTCCAGTCGGGTAGGTACCGGCCCGTCCGGCCTGCGGGGTGAACAGCGTCCGAGCGGACCGACCAGCGGTCGATCCGAGTTGTGCCGCGGTTCGCTGTGGAACGCTCACCTGAACAGAAGGTGCCGACAGAAACGACAGAAGAAGACTTACATGACCGAGATCGATGCATTGGCACCCGGACCCGACGGGGTCTGGGCACATGAGAACGTCGTCGTCCGGCACAATCCCGGGCTCCGATTCGACGCCGTACGTGCAGGATCGACCGTGCAGGTGAACCACTGCCTCGCTGCGGGCGAGATCGGCGAGGGCCTCGTGCCGCTCATCACCGAACAGGCGCGCCACATCGGTCTGTCTCAACGCGAGTTCGAGCACCTGCTGGTCGGAATCGTACGCACCACTATCGCCGATCCGGTCGAGGCGTGGACGACGTACTACCGAAACTCGTTGGATGACCTCCTCTCCGGTCGAGCAGTGTTCGCTCCTGTGCATCAGCGTGCCGCCGCATCGATCCGCGGTTCGGTACTCGATCTGGGTTCGTGCTTCGGCTTCTTTCCGTTGCGGCTGGCAATGCAGGGGTGTTCGGTCACCGCGACCGACCAGTCAGCGGGAACCATGGACTTGCTCGCGACTGTCGCTCCGCACCTCGGCGCGAGACTCGACACGGCAGTGTTCGATGCAGCCCGAATCCCGTTCGACGACAACAGTGTCGATACCGTGACAGCCCTGCACCTGCTCGAACACGTCGATGCCGAGACCGGCTCTGCCATCGTCGCCGAGGCTCTACGTGTGGCGCGCTGCCGCGTCGTCATCGCGGTACCGTTCGAGACAGAGACCACCGTCTGCCACGGACACATCCGCACGTTCGACGAGACGGCGCTGGCCGAGTTGGGGCGATCGACGGGAGAGTCCTTCGAGACCTCGACCTACCACGGCGGTTGGCTCGTGATCGACAAAACGACGGCACCACAACTCGTCTGAACAGTCTCGATACTTCAGGCTCGGAATCCGCGGGAGTTCTAGAACGGTGGTGCTGTGTCACCTTCCTCGTCGCTCGGTTCTGGAGTCGGGTTGTCGGGTGGGTCGGGGTAGGTGATGATGCCGGATCGTCTGGGTTTGGTGGGTATGTCTGGGCGGAGGTCGTTGCCGATGATGGGTACCGCTGTTCCGTTGGCGGGCAAAGTTATTCGGGTGGTCTTCGAGGTGGAGGTCCACAGGATGGCACCGCCGGGGAGCATGACTGCTTTCCAGTAGCCGGCGGTTTTGACGCTGTGGTGGTATTCGCAGATGCATTGGAGGTTGTCGACGGTCGTCCAGCCGCCGCCGAGTGGGTTGGCGTGATCGAACGGGATCACGTGGTCGAGTTGGCAGCGTGCCGCGGGTCGGTGGCAGCCGGGGAACCGGCAGTGGCGGTCGCGGAGTCGGACTGCGGCGGTGGTGAGGGCGTCGGGTCGGTAGATCAAAGCTCGAGCGGTCATGGGGTCGCGTCCGACGGACTTGCCGAGAGTGGGGTCGGCGGCGATGGCGGATTCGAGTGCTGCGGCGAGGGATGCATTGCCGAGGTAGATGCCGGAGGGCGTGCAGTGTGCCGGTGTGTGGACTGAGGGGGTCCGGCCTGCTGCGTGGATCGTTGGGTTAGGGCGTCGCATCGCGGACGGTAGGTCGAGGGCAGAGCTGTGCCGTGCGCCCCGGCCGACAGGGGTGTGGGTACAGAACAGGGCTGCCGCAAAGGCCAGGGCATTTCGGCGTCGTTGCCGAGTGTCGGAGTCGGCGGTCGTCGCGGGTGGCGTTGTGTCGGTCGGCGCGGGTGGCGTTGTGTCGGTCGTCGCATGCGATTCTGGTGGAACCGAACCCGAACTCCGGACCGGTCCTGAGTCGGGATGCGGTCCCGGGTCGGGTGGCGGTCCTGGGTCGGATGGTGAAGGTCCGGGCGGTGGTGTTTCGGCGCTCGCGGCGTGGCCGGTTTCGGTGCCCGAGGTATTGGGTCGGGTGACGGTGTCGGTACCGGCCTGCGGGCTGCCGACGGAATTAGGGTCAGCATTGCCTTCGCGGCGTGTATCGCCGGTTGCGTTGTCGGCATGAGTTCTCGGTGCTGCCGAGTCCGTTCTCGATGCCGCATCCGTCGGCGCTGCTGTGTTCGTTGCGGTGCCCGCTACACTTCCTGTGCCTCTATCCGTTTGCGTTTCAGACGTATTCGTTTCCGCTGTATTCGATTCTGCCGAGTTCGGCTGTGCAGGCTCGGGGTCTGCCGTGTTCGACTCGACTGTGGTGTCTGTGGTGTCTGTCGATTCAGTGGAGCGTCGTTCCCATTCCCCGGTTTCCGGGTTCTGCACCGCCAGCCCGAGCGTCTCCGCCAGCGTCACCGCCTCGGTGAGCAGAATCTGCCACTGACTGTTGCGAGCTAGTTCCCGGGCCAGATCAGGATCGATGGAACCGTGCCCAGCCAGATACGCAGGATTCGCCAACAACCCGATGAGGGTGGCGATATCGACGGTGACCATCGTCAACGGCACCCGACGATCCGGCAGTCTCGCATCCTTCTTCGGGCAGTCCGGGCGTGCACACAGGCATACCAACCGGGGTTCTCCGTGCATCCGCGCCATGAACGCATCACACAGTCGTTCCTGCTTACCGCGCGGATCCTTCACACACACCGTGTCGGCCATCTCCTCCAGGAGCTGCCATGCGGCGGCGGCTTCGGGGGCGGTCAATTCTGCTCGGATCCGGGCCAATTCACCGGCCGGGCTGTAGGTAACGGTACGGAACCTCTTGGCGAACTCGCGTAGTGCAGCTGCTTCCTCGGGCGCGACCCGCAGCAGGATGTCCCAGATCTCTTTCTCCAGCGGACCCGGTGACGACCGGCGGGCCGCCTCGACGATGTCGCCCTCGACCGACTTCACGATGTCGTCGGAGAGGTTGTCGAGGATCCGGCACACCGTACGTACGCGGGGGAGGTCGATGTCGCCGGCCTCGAATGCGGTTTTCACCAGAGGAAGCCGGGTGTGCAGTGCCACGCCGACGGACACGTACGCTTCGGCGACGGTGGCAGAGCAGCTCAACGCGAGTGCCATCTCGGTCCGTCCGTACCGGCTGTAGTGTCGATGCTTCGCATCCTGGGCGATACAGGTGAGGTGGAAGTCGTAGCAGGCAGCGATCTTTCGGGCCGCACACCGATTCTCTTCCCGCGCGGCAGTAGTCAACGCATCCAACGACACCACTGGTGCAGCCATTCTTCTCACCCCCCGGTGACCCGCAATCGAAGAACATGCGTTCGAACTGAAGAAAGAGTATCTCGACCCACCGACAGGTTTCCGAATCGCAGTTGTGGGAGCTGGATGACCTAGTACTCGGTACCCGTTGCCGCGCGCACCTCGTTCAGTGTCTGCTCGGCACTCTCGCTTGCGCGCTGGTGCCGTCGCGACGACTTCCCGCCGTCACCCCGTCTCTCCATCCTGCTTGGCCTCCACCCCGCACCATCTGATCTCACCGCCTGCGGTCTGCGCAGTTGTTCGCTCAACTCATACGTACCGGCCCGGTCTCGATGCCGCCCGTGAATCGAAGGTCCACGCGGGGTACTGCCCCGTTGCGTGCGGGAGTGAGTCGCCCGGGGGAACGACGACCAATCCGTTCGCGGCTGCCAATGCTCCCATCGAATGCGACTGCGTGACCGAGGCGTCCGCGCCGTCGATGAATCCCAACAGAACCCGAGGTGTGGTCGACGGCGAGGTCCCGTCGCCGCGAACCCGCACTGTTCTCACCGTTCGCTCCGCCGCCGGATCCCGCAGAGCGGATGCCAGGACCGGCCGGACGAACAACTCGTAGGAGATCAGCGCACTCACCGGATTTCCGGGCAGGCAGATGATCGGAATTCCATCGAATCGTCCGCAGCCCTGCGGTTTTCCCGGCCTGACCGCAACCGAGGCGAAGGTGACGTCGTGATCCGCCAGCGCAAGCCGGACCACCTCCTCGGTTCCTGCGCTGATTCCACCGGTCGTGATGATGACGTCGGCTACCGCAGCGCAGCGAGCAAGGGCCGCTCTGCACGCCTCCACATCGTCGGATACCGCCGATTCGAGGTGCACATCGGCACCACACCGCAGCAGATCGGCTGCGATCATCGGAGAGTTGGCGTCGAAACACTCGCCGAGCGTCGGAGTTTCTTCAGCACAGCGGATTTCGGATCCGGTGGACAACACAGCCACGGTCAATGTCGAGCCAATCCTGACATGCGTTCGTCCGAGTGCCGCAAGCAGTCCGACCTGAGCGGGAGTCAGCACCGTACCGGCCCTGATGGCCACGTCACCGGCATCGAAATCCGAAGCACGACGGCGGATGTTGCTCTTGGAACCACTCGAACAGATGGTCACCGTATCGGAACCGAACGACGTCACGAATCCGCTGGTCTGTTCGACAGGCACCACCAGATCGGCCCCTCGCGGAAGTACTGCACCGGTCATGATTTGTACACATTCACCCGGTGCCACGCTCAGCTCGGTACTCGACCGTCCGGCGACGCTACGCGCCGAGACGGTCAGTGTGGCCGGCAGTCGTCGAGAACCGATCACATCGGTACGGCGCACAGCGAACCCGTCGACTGCAGAATTGTCGAACGCCGGCAGAACGCTCGGCAACGACATCCTCGGCGAGAACTGCGCCGACCGCAGATCCGATGGGTACCGCCCGCACTCGGGCTGCCAATCCAAGATCTGCTATGGCACAACGGTGTTCGTCGACCGAACGGGTAGTCGCGTTTACGGTCCGCCTCATCCGCCGATGTAGGACATCTCGATCCGCTCGCCGGCCGGGGTGTCCCCCGATCCCGCTCGCAGTTCGGAGTATCGATCGTCACGGCTGTTCCAGAGCGCCGACAACCGCGCCACGAGGGCATCCTGCGATGCCCCCGAACGCAGCAGCGCGCGCAGATCGGTTCCCGCTGAAGCGAAGAGGCACGTGTACACCTGCCCGTCCGCCGACAGCCTGGCCCGAGTACAGCTGCCGCAGAACGGTTTCGACACCGAGCCGATCACCCCGATTTCTCCGCTCCCGTCGCGATACCGATAGCGCGTCGCGACCTCGCCTTCGTACATCGACTCGATCCGCTCGAGCGGATGGGCTGCCCCGATGATGTCGACAATGGAGTCGACGTCCTCACCTGCGCCATTTCCCACCGGTTCGTCGCCCCGACATCCATGTACTCGATGAACCGCACGACGATGCCGGTCCCTCGGAACCGTTCGGCCAGGTCCAGAATCGAATCACCGTTCACGCCCCGTCGCACCACCACATTCACCTTGACGGGTGACATCCCGGCGCGAACTGCCGCGTCGATACCGTCGAGCACGGCCCGGACGGGTACGCGCGTGTCGCTCATCCGCGCGAACGTCGTCGAGTCGATCGAATCCAGGCTGACGGTGACCCGCTTCAGACCGGCCGCGTACAACGATGCGGCCTGGGCTGCGAGCAACGACCCGTTCGTGGTCATCGCAAGATCGACGCCGTCGATGGCGCTCAATCGTTCGATCAGCGTGGCGATTCCGGCCCGCAGCAACGGTTCACCGCCCGTCAGACGGATCTTTCGGATGCCGATCGTCGCCGCGGCCCGCGCCACTCTGTCGATCTCGTCGAAGGACAGCAGCCTGCCGGTGTCGAGGAATCGGTGATCGGGACCGAACTCGGCTCGAGGCATGCAGTAGACACAGCGGAAGTTGCACCGGTCGGTGACCGAGATACGGAGATCCCGAAGTGCCCGCCCCCGAGCGTCCACCGTCCCCGAATCGAGGTCGGTCGGATGGCTGCGCACTGCTCGAACGGGATCACCCACGGAGTAGTCCTTTCACTCGGTCGAACACCAGAATCGCGGACGGCAGTGCCTCACACTTGACCGCGCGCGCCCGGTAGTTGACGTGCAGCGACCAGCGCACGACCCTGCCTCACGACTTTCCGACAAAGTTACGAACAGTGAATCAACCGGAAACATTGCGGGTTAATCTCGAAGAAAGCTCCTGCATCGCCGTGAGCGTCTACGACAAGGGGTCCCCATGCTGTCTCGATCCGGATTCTCCATTCCGACTCGAACGACCAGCCGCGGCGACTGGTCCGACATGTTGAACGAGCACTTCGTCGCCCTGGACGTGGCCGACGTGGCGGACAGTCGATTCACGGGAGCCGTCCGATCGATGTCTCTGGCGCACCTGCAGGTGTCGACTGTCCGATCGACGACACAACGCATCGCGCGAACCGACTCGCTCATCGAGAAGGACCGAATCGAATACGTTCAGATCGGGATGATCCGTCGAGGCCGCGCGATCGTGGTGCAGGACGGACGCGAATGCGTGCTCTCCCGCGGCGACTTCGCCATCTACGACACGTCTCGTCCCTTCGACTGGATCATCGACGGTCACCCCGACGACGATCAATGGGAGCTCGAAGTATTCACCTGGCCCCGTCACATGCTGCGACTCGACGAGCGTGAATCCAGCGACCTGACGGCCATGGCGTTCGACGGCTCGGCCGGTTTCAGCGGCCTCCTCAGCCGATTTCTGCACGACCTGGGGTCGACCCGGTCGACGCTGGGTACCGCGGGCGCGCAGGCCATCGCAGACGAGGTCGGAGATCTGGTCAGCGTCATCGCGAGGAACACCACTTCCAGCCCGGCGCTGGATTCCCCCGGTAACGCCCTGGTTCGGACGGCGCAACGCTATATCGAGGAACACCTCGCAGACCCAGATCTGTCGCCCAGCACCGTCGCGTCGGCCATGCTCGTCTCCACTCGCCAACTGCACCGTCTGTTCGCGGCCAGTGGCACCACGGTGGCGCGCAGCATTCGGGTCAAACGGCTCGAGCGCTGTCGACGCGAGATCATCGCCAGCGTCGCGGTGGACCGCTCGCTCGGCCAGATCAGTCGGCGATGGGGTTTCGCGGACTCCGCAGTATTCAGTCGCGCCTTTCGCGAGCAGTACGGGATGAGCCCGCGTCAGTACCGCGCGGCCGCGTGCGCGCAGTCCGACGACCCGCGGGCGGTCACTCGCCCGAAGTGGCCGAGCGACCGTGAGCAGCCCGAGGTCGGCACTGCTCACGGTCCTCGTCGGTGAAACTGAGCTCCTACGGGTCTCTCCTCAGTGGAGCGAGTCGCTCGAGTGGCCGGGCACGATCGCTGCCGAGCCGTCGACGAGCGGGGCGATGTGGTTGACCGCTGTCGCGGCCTCGGCGAACCCGACTGCGATCAACTTGACCTTGTCTTCGTGTCCGGCGACGTCGCCCGCCGCGAAGACTCGCCTTCGGCTGGTGCGCATCGTCCGTCCGACGGCGATATCGCGCTGGTACTTGTCCAGCCCCCACGTGGCGATGGGGCCGAGTGCAGCCTTGAACCCTAGTGCGGCAACAACACTCGATACCTCCAGCTGTCGACGGTCGACTCCGGTGCCGTCGACGATCGTGACCGATTCGACGAAGTCCACGCCTATGATTTCCTCCACCTCGAACGGCGTGAGGACATCGACACCGGACCGCTCCAGCAAACCGAGGCTGTGAGCGTGGGCCCGAAAGTCGTTGCGCCGGTGCACCAGTACCACCGATTTCGCGATCGGCTCCAGGCTCAACGCCCAGTCGACTGCCGAGTCTCCGCCGCCGACGATCATCACCCGTTCGCCGGCGAGATCATCGAGTTTCGGCACGAAATACCGTAGGCCTCGGTCGTGGAACTCGGCTCCGGCCGGCAATGGCCTCGGCGTGAACTTACCGATACCTGCGGCCACGAGAACGGCCTTGCCGACGACGGTCTCTCCCTTGTCCGTCGTGACCCGCACGAAGTTCTCGGATTCTTCGAGTTCGGTCGCCACGTGCCCCATGAGGTACGTCGGCTTCGCCTGATCCGCCTGTTCGACCAATGCGTCGACCAGATGTTGCGCCTTGATCGCCGGAAACCCGGCGACGTCGAATATCTTCTTCTCGGGGTACAGGGCCGCCAATTGCCCGCCCGGATGGGGCAGAGCGTCGATCACGGTGACCGTCATGCCCCGGAAACCCGCGTAGTACGCACCGTACAGCCCGGCAGGTCCGGCACCGACGATGATCAGATCACTCTCGGAAACCGTTGCGGCACTCACTTCTTCGCCACTTCGTCGATCGAGGGATGGTCGTGCCCAACCGGGCCGAGATCTTCCGCACCGCCGGAAGCATCTGCGTCCTCACAGAATTCGACGGCGATGTCGACGAACCGCTTCTGTTCCTCCGGGATCTTGTGCTCCCAGAAGATGGCGTCGTTGGGACAGGCCGGCATGCACTTGCCGCAGTCGACGCACTCGTCGGGATTGATGTACATCATCCGAGCGCCCTCGTAGATGCAGTCGACGGGGCACTCCTCGGTGCATGCCTTGTCGAGCAGGTCGATGCACGCTTCGGTCACGACGTAGGCCATATCGAGATCCTCTTGTTCGTAGTAGGAGAAAGAGTTGTCAGGAATCGAGCGCCGCGACCTCGACGAGGGTGTCGGAGAACGTCGGAGCGTTCCCGAGGTCGGCGAACACCGTCGGATTGAGCGACGCCGGGGTCGACAGCGACAGCATGTTCTTGCGCCATGCACCCATCGCACAGACGGTGACACCCTGCATGACCGACTTGTCGAGTTTGGCAACGACGGTGAATTCGCCGCGATCGTTGAAGACTCGCACCACGTCACCCGAAGCGATTCCCCGCCGTTCGCCGTCGACAGGGTTGATCAGCAGGGTCGGCTCCTTCTGCACTTTGCGGTGCATGTCGAGATTCCCGAAGCTCGAATTCAGGTACGCGTGTGACTTGGGCGTGAGCAGATTGAGTGGATACTTCTCTGCCAGTCCGGGATTGGTCCTCGACGACTCGCGCGGCGGGATGTAGTGCGGGAGCGGATCCACCGGTTGTCCCGGCTGGTGATCGTTCGATCCCTGCCGGAACAGCGGCAGCACGAAGTTGCCGCCCGCCGCCGCCGAGGACAGAAACTCCGTTTTGCCGGACGGCGTCCGGAAATTGCCCTCTGCGTGCGGTGCGTACTCGTCGGGACCGGGAAGGTTGAGTCGCTGCCACCCGAGCTTCTTGAGCGAGTCGATCGTGATGCCCTCCATTGCCGGGGCATTCCAGTCGTAGGAGAGGGCGAGGAGTTCCTCATCGGTTCGGGAGAACACCGGTTCGGTGAAGCCCATCGCGGCGGCCAATCGGCGAAACATCTCGGTATTGGGGACGGCCTCACCGAGGGGCTCGATCGACCGGTTGTTGTACGTGACGAACAGGTGGCCCCAGGAAAAGTTGATGTCGTCCTGTTCCAGCTGTGTCGTGGCGGGCAGAATGATATCGGCGTAATCGGCAGTGTCGGTGATGAAATGGTCGCTGACGACCGTGAACAGATCCTCCCGGCTGAGCCCGTCGATCATGCGCTTCTGATCGGGACACACCACCACCGGGTTCGAGTTGTACACCATCAGACCTTTGAGGGGCGTGTCCAGATTCAACCCGCCGGTCAGCGCCTCACCCAGCTGATACAGATTGATCACGCGTGTACCCGGAGTCTGCAGATCCGTCTGCAGAAACTCGGGCCAGTTCACCGGAAACGCCCACAGCGGCAGCTGCAGGATGCCGCCGCCGGGCTTACGCCAGGCCCCCACCAACGACGGTAGACAGGAGATGGCTCGGACGCTCTGCCCGCCACCGGCACTGCGCTCGATGGCGACGCCGATCCGAATGACGGAGGGCTGACTCTGTGCGTATTCCCTTGCCAGCGTGTAGATGTCCTCGACGGGAATACCCGTCTCCTCGGACGCCCATTGCGGGGTGTACTGCTGCACCCGATCGGCCAATTCGTCGAAACCGATGGTGAAGCGTTCGATGTAATCCGCGTCGGTCAATCCCTCGTCGATGATCACGTGCATCATCGCCAGGGCGAGAGCGCCGTCGGTGCCCGGACGAATGGGGATGTACCAGCTCGCGGCCTTGGCGGTTCTGGTCTTGACCGGATCGATCACCACCACCTTGGCCCCGCGTTTCTTCGCCTCGGCCACGTACGGCCACAGGTGCAGGTTGGTGCTCATGGTGTTCGCCGCCCAGATCAGAATGAACTTGGAGTGGACGAAACTCTCGGGGTCGACGCCTGCCGTGTCGCCCACCGTCATCGCGTAGGCCGTGCACGAGCCCGCATCGCAGTAGGTGCGCTCGGCAACCGTCGCCCCGAGTCGGTTGAAGAATGCATCCCCGACATTGAGACCCTGCGTAATGCCCTGGGTGCCGAGGTAATTGCACGGCATGATCGCCTCGGGGCCGAATTCCTCGGCGATGGAGGTGAATTTCTCGGCAATGGTGGCCACGGCCTCGTCCCACGAGATCCGCTCGAACTCTCCTGAGCCCTTGGGCCCGGACCGCTTGAGCGGGTACAGCACTCGGTCCGGGCTGTAGACCTTGTCGAGATAGTTGTCCACCTTCACGCAGAGGCCACCGTTGGTGTACGGGTTGGTCTTGCTCCCGCTGACGCTCGTCGCCACCCCGTCCTCGACGGTCACCACCATCGAGCACGAATCCGGACAGTCCTGCGCACACGCTCCGAGAACGGTGAGTTCCGTAGGGCGGTCGGCCGGGGCGTCGTGTGAGCGCGTATCTTCCTGAACAGTCGTCATGGGTGCTCCTCGGCGTGGATATCACTGGTATGTGTTATCCGTAGCCTGCACCGCGAGGACGCTCCCGACAGGACGCCGAGCGCCGTCTACTTTGCACTCTGCGCCCGAAGGCTCATCGCTCAGATCAATCCCTGTTTGCTCGCGGCATAGACGGCCTCGGCACGGCGGGACACCGCAAGTTTGCGCATGATGTTGCTGACGTGAAACTTCACCGTCGTCGCCGAGATGAACAACCGCGTTCCGATCATGTTGTTGGACAGACCCGTTGCCAGTAGCCGGAGCACTTCGAGCTCCCGCTCGGTCAGCCGCTCGATGCTGCTCGGTGTGCCGTTGAGAGAACGAACGACGGCCGACGCGCTCCGGGAATCGAACGCACTCTCACCGCGCGACACCGCGCGGATCGCGCGAACCAACTCGGTGGTGTCGACGTCCTTGACCACATATCCCCGGGCACCGGCATGCACGGCCTCCACCACCAGACGATCGTCGAGGAACGTCGTCAAGACGAGTAGACCGATTCCGTTGTGTGCCTTGGACAACTGCGCACACAGGGCGAGACCCTCGTAATCGGAGCTGGCAGAGAGCTTGAGGTCCATCAGCACGATGTCGGGTGTGACCCGAGCGACGACGGCCAACCCCTCCTCTCGGGTCGACGCCTCCCCCACGATCGTCAGATCCGATTCACGCTCGAGTACCGAACGCAGCCCGTCGCGCAAGATCGCGTGGTCGTCGACCAGGACGATCCGAACCCTGGGCGGCGCCGCCTGAGGCGAACCGTCTCGTACCGCTGTGACGCTCATGCTGTGCCCTTCGTGGAATTCGGGTCGAGCGGTATACGCACTGCCACTCGCACGCCCCCGGTGCGGGCACGGCGGATCTCGAAGACCCCGCCGTGTTCGCGGGCGCGCGCCGCCATGTTCGCCAACCCGCGGTGGCGGCCGTCGACGTCGGTGGACTCGGCCATGTGCAGCATCATGCGCAAGTGCGCCGGATCGCCGTCACCGTCATCGGCAATCGACAGCTGTACCTGATCGAGCGAATAGCTCAAGCGAAGAATGGCCCGGGATGCATGTCCGTGCACTGCAGTGTTGAACAACGCCTCTCCGGCGATGCGGAGCAAAGCATGCTCGCATTCGCTGCTCAACTCGACGGGAGTTCCCTCCACCCGCAGCGAGACCTGCAACTCGTCGGGCATGTGGACCACCGAAAGCTGTTCGAGCATTTCGGGAAGCGACGTGCGGTCGGCGTCCTGAGGGTGATTGAGCGCGTAGATCGCCGACCGCAGCTGATCCACTGCCCGACGCGTCAGATCCTTGGCCAGATCCAGCCTGTCTATGCGCTCTTCCGCCGAGATGTCACTGCGACAGACCTCGATCTGCATACCGGCCGACAACACGGCCTGGGTCACGCTGTCGTGCAGTTCGCGTGCGATGCGATGCCGTTCGTCGTCGAGCACCTGATGCCGATGTGCGGCACCCAATTGTCTTTGTGTCAGCAGGAGTTCGGCATTGCGGGCGGCGAGGTCGGCCGCTGTTCGATTCGCCTCGGCGTAGGCATTCTCGGTGCGCTCGAGGAGTTGTCTTCGGCTCTGGAACAGAGCCGAATTCTGCAGGGCCACCGCGGTTTGGCTGGCCAGGATGCTGAGCACCGCGGCGTCGGTGGCGTCCAGCACACGTTGCTCACCGGTCCACGCTGCAAAAGCGCCCACGACACCCCCGTCGTACGCGATCGGCACGAAGGCGTGATGGGCGGAGATCACCGGGGTCAGCCCGTCGCCGCACGTCGACTGTCGGATCGACTCGAGGCAGTCGACGACGTCGTCCGGCAACGGTGGCCCTTCGACGTTGTCGACCAGAAACGGTGTGGCGTCGGGTCCGAGTACCAATCTGCGAGGACCGGCGTCGGGGAACGCCCCGTCGGCGAGAGCGAACACGACCCAGCGCGCACTCAGATGGGCTCGTGCGGCCTCGGCCACAGCGCACACCAGCGTTTCCGGACCGTCGACCGTGCGCACCAGTGCTCGCGAAATCAGTTCCAGCGCATAGACAACGCGTTCCAAACGTTCTGCCGCGCCGCGATACTGGGGGTAGAACGTGTTCTTGCCCGAACGCAGTCCCGTCAGCAACGAGAGGTCGGGTCCGGTTGTCACAGTGCGGTCCTGAACAGATCGACCATCTCGCGGTGCGTGGCCGAGCGCGGGTTGGTGGACATGCACGCATCGCGTAATGCGTTGGTGGCCAACACATCGAGATCGGACTCGCTGACGCCGATCTCGGCCAGGCCGGCGGGAACACCGACCTGACGAGCGAGGCGGTCCACTCGATCGGCCACGGCCATGGCGGCCTCCTCCGGCCTGGCCCTGCCCTCGGGTAGCCCGAGACTCGTCGCGATGGCCACGTACGGCAACGGATCCTCGGCAGCGTTGAAACGAATGACGTGCGGCAGCAGCACACCGTTGATCACCCCGTGCGGGAGATCGAGCAGCCCGCCCACCTGGTGGCTCATCGCGTGCGTTGCACCGAGTATCGCGTTCGTGAATGCCAGGCCGGCCTCCAGACTCGCCTGCGCCATCGACCCTCGTGCAACCATGTCGGTCGGCTCGTCGATGGTGCGAGCCAACTGTGACATCACCATCGTGATGGCTCGGAGAGCATGATGGTCGGTGAGCTGATTGTGGCCCAACGACACGAACGCCTCTATCCCGTGCGTCAGAGCATCCAAACCGGTTGCAGCGTTGAGCCATTCGGGCATCGTGGTGAGCAACATCGGGTCGATCACCGTGATGTCCGGCACCAGGGCTCGGCCGAGAATGGTGATCTTCGTCGAGCGTGCGGTATCGGTGACGATGCAGAACTGCGAGACGTCGGCTCCGGTGCCGGATGTCGTGGGCACCATCACCAGAGGCGGGATCGGCCGGGTGGCCCGATCAACCCCCTCGTAGTCGAGGATTCGACCGCCGTTGCCGGCGAGGACGGCAATCCCTTTCGCCGCATCCATCACCGACCCTCCCCCGATGGCCACCAATACGTCGCAGCCGAAGTCCGCGTAGTAACCGTGTCCGGCCTCGATTTCGACGTCCTTGGGATTGGGCGTCAGTGCGCTCCAGACCTGGGGCTCCAGCCCCTGGGCAAGAAGGAGGTCGACGAGCTGCCCGGCCCAGCCACTCTCGATCAAGCCGGCGTCCGTGACGAGCATCGGCCGTACCCCACCGAGACGACGCGTCGCATGCGCGACCTCTCCGAGCGAATCCGGACCGAACACGATCTCGGGCGCATGGAACTTGAGGACACGTGGCGTCTCGGCTCGGCTGCGCCGAGTATCGAGATCGTGCAGCGCCTTGCCGACGTTCGCAGTAGCTGCCTGGTCCACCGTTCACACCCTCGCTGTCCTTCGATCCGAACACGATCCGGACCTGTGATTCAGGTTACAACCTTACGAGCGCAGACGGTCCGTTCCCACCAGCACCGGGCCAGGTTCCTACCTACCCGATCGGGCAGGTACGCGGTGTGACGGGTCGGGTCAGGACAGCGCATGCCCCAGATCGGCGGCCTGCGCCGCCAACTGTTCCCCGTCTCGTGCCACCACCACTCGATCGCAGAATGGCTCGTACTCCTCCATCGAGCACGCGGCCTGCGCCCAGTAACGACGAGCTTCGGGAGTGATCCAGGCGATGCGGTGCACCTTGGACCGAATCTTCTCCAACGCATCGAGTCCGGGCGGCCGTCCGTTGCACCGACCGTCCCCCACGATGATCACGGCAGTGCGCTTGTTCAACACGTCTCCGTGCGAGTCCAGCAGGTCCGCGAAGGTTCTGCCGTAATCGCTGCTCGCTTCGAGGTCCAATCGCGCATCTGCGAGTACTGCAGCCAGAGCACCGTCGCCCGTACTCCCGAGCAAGGTGGTCGTCACGTCCACCGGAGAATCGACGAAGCCCATCACAGTGCAGCGGTGCGCACGCGAGTGCATCGCCTGGGCAAGTCTGAGCGTGAATGCGGTGATCGGGCGAACGGACAACGAGACGTCCGCCAGCACCAACAATCGAACCTTGTCCGGAACCGGTGTCCTGGTGACCAACCGAAACGGAATGCCGTCCGTGCGCAGGCTCGACCGAACCGTGCGACGCATGTCCAGCGGGCCCCGAGAGTGTTCGCGAGGCCGAGGCCGAGGAGTCCCGCGCATGTGCCGCAACACTTCGTGACTTGCGCGTTCGATCTCGGCATGGCTGTCGATCCCCCGCCCTGCGCCGTCGACCGGCACCGGTGACGACATCGTCCCGGTCAACTCACCCAGAGCTGCGACGAAGGCTTCGACGGCATCGGTGATCCTGTCCAACATCGCCGCGCTCAGCGGCCCGGAATCTCCGCCATCGCCGTACACGCTACTGGGATCGTAGGCGTCGAACCATGCCAGGATGCTTGCCGGATCCTCCCAGTTCAGTTGCCCTGCAACCGCTCCGCTCGTGCTCGACGCCAACTCCCCTGCCGCCGTCGAACCGGAACGCTCCAGATCGACGGTGTAGGTCACGCCCCGTCGACCCATGTCGCCATCGGTATCGATGGACAGATCGTGATCCTCCGACGACAGACTGATGTCGTCGTCGTCCTTGTGTGGGTTGAAGCCCTTGTCGGCCTCAGGGGCGTCGAGCAGATCTCCGATCTCGACGGCACGCTCGTTGTATTCGGCGTACTTCGCCGCCTCCTGGTCGGCTCCCACGTCGAGATCGGTCGGGAGGCCACCCGCCACCTGCGCGCCTACCGGCGAAGTGTGTTCGTGGACAACAGTGTTCGAGCCGACTGCGAACAGCGAGTCGAACGCGAGATCGAATCCCTGCTGTTCGTGATCGTACTTCGCGCACGTGGCGCGTAACGCCGCGCGGAGAACCGTCAGGTCACGTGCCCCCAGGAGCCCGAGCACGCGTCGGACTTCGATGACCTCGGCCGGCGACGCCGCCACTCCGAACCGCCGCAGCGTCCGGCCGAACACTGCCGACAGCACGTCGAGTACCACCGACGGAGCGAACGGCTCGACCGCAGTCATCGTCGAATCCCGATGCCGCCCTTGTCCCGTCCACCATGACCCCGGAACGCCGTCGCGGTCGTGTTGACGACGGCTCCGAGAGATGTTGCTGCAGAGGCTGTCTCCGTCGCCGGGCCTGCCATCGCGATCTTCATGTCCGAGGAGTATTTGACCAGCGCGGCGAGCAGATACTTGCGGGTGTCCTCCGTATGGCCGAGGACCGACGCGATACGAGCCGCGTCGATGACCTCCGAGATCGATGGGCTCTTGCGCAGCGGCAGCGCCCGCAGTTCGGTTGCCAGCGCCACGATGTCGGCTGCGACCCGATCGGGTACCTCCGGAGCGCGGGCGGTGACGATCTCACGTTCCCGTTCGGCGGAGGGGTAGTCGAGATGAAAGTGGAGGCAGCGGCGTTTGAGGGCGGAGGACAGCTCACGAGTGTCGTTGGAGGTCAGAATGACCCACGGATCACTTCGTGCGGTGAAGGTGCCCACCTCGGGAATGGTCACCTGCTTCTCGGCGAGCACCTCGAGCAGCAGCGCCTCCATGGATTCCTCGGTGCGGTCGACCTCGTCGACCAGAAGAACCACCGGCTCCTCGGACAGGATCGATTCCAGCAGCGGACGCACCGAGAGGAACGGCTCGGAATACAGGCCGAAGTCCTTGGCGGCAAGCATTTTCGAGGCGTCGTCGATGTCGGTGACATGCTGCGTCAGCGCACCGATGTGTTCACGCAGCATCTGCACGTGCAGAAGTTGTTTGGCGTAATCCCACTCGTACAGGGCTCGGTTGTCGTCGAGGCCCTCGTAGCACTGCAAGCGCACCAGCTTGCGGCCGCTCGCCGCAGCAAGCGATTTGGCGAGCTCGGTCTTTCCGACACCCGCGGGTCCCTCGAGCAGAAGGGGGCGATCGAGCGCTGTCGCGAGATGCACCACGGTGGCGAGATCGTCGTCGGCGATGTAGTCCTGCTCGGCGAGCGCCCTCCGCAGATCGGCAGCGTCGGTGAATCGAACGGTGTCGGTGTCGTCGCTACGCACTGTCGACAGCGTGGTCATGTGTTTCCCTTCGGACGGCGGCTGCGCCGCATGTGAGCGGAACTTCGTACCCTGCTACGAAGTTCCACTCACATGGGTGGCGGTTAGTACGACTCGTTGATCGCGTGCGAGACGACCGGAATCATCGACTCGACGGTGACCTCGCGGGGGTTACCCGGGGTGCACCAGTCTTCCTGGATGTGCTCGGAGATCTTGAGTACCGACTTCTCGTCACCCTTGATCACGTCGCCCTTACCGGCGTACTTGCCGGTGTTCATCCGGTTCTTGTCGTACGTCGCGGAACGGATCGACCCGAAGTTGTCGGGAATGCCGACGTCCTTCGCGAGCCGGATGGCGGCTTCGACTGCCGCGTCGGCCGCCTGGACGGTGGTCATGTTCTTCGTGTCGACGCCCATGGCCACGGCGATCTCCGCATAGCGCTCGTAGCGCGAAGGCAGGTTGTACTCCCACACGCGCGGCAGAGCGATGGCGTTGTTGAGGCCGTGAGCACTGTCGTAGAACGCACTGATCGCGTGGGAAATCGAGTGGATGACACCGAGTCCGCCGGAGTTGAACGCCTGCGTGGCAATGTACTGGGCGTTCATCATGCCCTCGCGAGCCTTCAGGTTGCCCGGGTCGTAGACGGCCTCGCGAAGGTGCTTGGACACCAGGCCGATCGAGTAGATCGCGTTGCCCAGCGACGGCGCGAAATCGAGACGCGACACGTACGGCTCGGCACCGTGTGCCAGAACGTCGAAGCCACAGAACGCGGTCCATTGCTGGGGGCAGGTGTAGTAGAGCAGCGGATCGTCCAGTGCCAGAGTCGGTGTCGACGCCTCGTCGAAGGCGAGCCACTTGTGCGGCTTCTCCATGTCCGAGGTGTCGGTGATGACGTACGCCCAGGACGTCTCGGAACCCGTTCCGGCGGTGGTCGATACGGCGATATGCGGTGGGTTCTGCTTGTTCGTGGACTTGGAGAATCCCTCGAACTCGTTGATGTTGCGGCCGTCGTGGGCAACGACGACGCGGATGCCCTTGGCCGCGTCGTGGCTGGAGCCGCCACCGACGGAGATGACGCTGTCGCACTTCTCCTTCTGGTAGAGCGCGGCACCGTCCATGACGTTGTAGTCCTTGGGGTTCGACTCGACCTTGTCGTAGAGAACCACCTCGACGCCCTGGTATTCGATCTTGCCGATCAGTTCCTCGATGATCCCGGATCCGCGCAGTCCGGTGGTGACGAGCAGGGCACGCTTGAATCCGAGTTCCTTCGCCTCGACGCCGATCATGTCGTGAGCGCCGACCCCCAGCTTGGCGCGGGGCAGCGGGTGAAACTCCTTGATGGGGAATTCCCAGATCTGATTGAGCTCGATTGCCATCGGTGTCTCCTCGGTGAGTGTGGTCAGGAAACGCCTGGGGTGTGTGATCGGCGTCTCACTGATGACCACCATGGCCGCACCGAGAGGAGATCGGAACACCTGCAGGGCAGAACCGTTCCAACACCGCTGCCGGACTATCCGATTGGGCAGTACATGGTGCCCGTCCTCGGGAGGGGAGATCGAGGAGTGATTGCTGCGCTATCGATTTCGTCGCTGCACAACCGAGAACCCGACGACCGAGATCAGTGCAAGAGCTATGACGAACGCCCCGTACACCTCGACCGTGGTGCTCAATCCGAGCCGATGCACGGCGAGACCGGCGATCACCGCAGGCAGGCTGAAGGCGAGGTAGCTGATGACGAATGTCGTGGCGAACACGCCACCTCGCTCCGCAGCGGGGACCAACGAACCGAGCGTGCGCATCGCACCGAGAAACGTTGCTCCCCAGCCCGATCCTGCGACGACAGCGCCGACGAAATACAGCGCGACCGAGCCGATTTCGACCGACACCAAGGTCAGCGCGACGCCGCTTGCGAGCACCGACGCGCCGATCATCATCACCGTGCGAGGAAGCCCGTTGCGCACGACGACAGCTGCTACCGAGCCCGAGGCGAACAGCGAGAAGATCTCCAGGCCGCCCACGATGTGGTTGTCGATACCGAAGACGGTGCCGATGATCGACGGGCCCAGCGAGAGGTGGAACCCGCCGAGCGACCAGGTCGCGAACAGGGCAGGAGCAATGACCACGAACGGTGCCCGCACCGACTTCGGCAGCGAGGCTCGCGGCAGCAGGGTCGACGCCAGGTGACGCCGGGAATCGAAGCCGCGCATCGCCGACGTCTCCGGCACGAACAGCAGGGCCACGGCCAGTACTGCCGCGGCGGCGATCAACAGGGCGAACACGAGAATTTCGGGTGCCGGCGCCAACTGCACCAACAACCCGGCCCCGATTGCGCCTGCCGCCAGACCGAAGGAGGGGGCGACGCTGTTGAGCAGCGGGCCGGTCGACACGGTGGGCTGCAGATCGATGATGGCCGCACTCATGGCACCCGTCGCCGCGCCTGCGGCGATCCCCTGAACGACGCGAGCAGCGATCAATACCGGAACACTGTCGGCCACGATGAACAACACCAGACTGACGATCAGCAGCAGCAGTGACGCGACCAGGATCGGTTTGCGTCCGATGTGGTCCGACAGACTTCCCACCGTGAGCAGAGTCAGCAGCAGCGCCAGCGCATAGACGGCGAAAACGACCGTGAGGGTGATCGCGCTGAACCCCCACGACTGCTGGTACACCGGGTACAGCGGCGACGGTGCAGCCGAGGACGCCATGAGCACGATGAAGGCGACGCCGACCACCCAGAAGGCATACCGATGCGGAATCCGCGCCGCTGCTCTGCCCTGTACGTCCCGCGTGTCGACACCGACCATGTGCTCATTCCCTCCACCGCAACGACCGTTACCTCAGTGAAAGACAACGCACGAACCCACCGGGCATTCCCCGGCGGCGCGGAACTACCGGGCCCGCGCACCGTCGAGTAGCACCGTCGCCTCGCGGTAACGATGTGCACTCTCCGGCAGTACGCCTTCGATGCCGCTCAGCCACACCGAGACCGATCCGGTGCCGGCCCGCGCCGAACCGACCTCGTCCGCGCGCCGCACCGTCTGATTGGCCACGGCCGCCGCGCTGTCGAACATCGTCACGCCGTTCGGCAGACGCGCGACGATCTCGTTCAGCACCAACGGGTAGTGGGTGCACCCCAACACGATGGACTCGACGTCGTCGGGAGTGGCGGCCACCGCAGCGTCGATGGCCGCACGTATTCCGGTCGAGTCTCCGCGATCGATCGAATCGGCCAGGCCGTGGCAGGCCACGCTGGTCACCGTCCGACGAGAGGCGAATTCGTCGATCAACCGGGCCTGGTACGCACTTGCCGTCGTGGCCGCCGTCGCCCAGATCGCGATCCGATCACTGACAGCCGCTGCGGGTTTGATCGCCGGGACCGTCCCCACCACGGGGATGGAATCACCGAGCGCAGCCCGCACCTGGCTCAACGCCGTCACACTGGCCGTGTTGCACGGCAACACCACGACCTCGGCACCGAGTTCGACGGCATGCCGAGCGGTACCGACCACCCGCTCGACCACCCACGCATCCGGCTTCGGACCCCACGGCGCGTTGTCGGGATCCATCATCAGCACCAGATCGAGCTCGGGACGCGACTCACGCAGGCGAGCAGCCGTCGGGAGCATTCCCAACCCCGAGTCGATCAGTGCAACGATCATGCCAGTGCTTGCTCGACGTCGCCCACCAGATCGGCACCGTCCTCGATACCGACGGACAGACGCACCAGGTCGTCCGGGACCTCGAGCAGCGAACCGGCAGTCGACGCGTGCGTCATCGCGCCGGGGTGCTCGATGAGCGACTCGACGCCGCCCAAAGACTCTGCGAGAGTGAAGATCTCGGTCTTCGCGCAGAAATCGAGAGCGGCCTGCTTGCCGCCGGCCAGCCGCACGGAGACCATGCCGCCGAACCGTCGCATCTGCTTCGCGGCCACCGCGTGAGACGGGTGCGACTCGAGGCCGGGGTAGATGACCTGCGAGATGGCCGGGTGCCCGTCGAGGAATTCGACGATCTTCTCCGCGTTGTCGCTGTGCCGTTCCATCCGCAACGCGAGGGTCTTGATGCCGCGCAAGGTCAGGAATGCGTCGAACGGTCCGGGAACGCCCCCGGCACCGTTCTGCAGGAACGCGAACGCGGTATCGAGCTCTTCGCTGTCGGTCACCAGAGCGCCGCCGACGACGTCGGAGTGACCACCGATGTACTTGGTCGTCGAGTGCAGCACCACGTCGGCACCGAGGGACAACGGCTGCTGCAGGTAGGGAGACGCGAACGTGTTGTCGACGACCAGCTTGGCCCCGCCCTCGTGCGCGACGCCCGCGAGCGCCTCGATGTCACCGACGTTGAGCAACGGGTTGGTGGGCGTCTCGACCCACACCAGCTTGGTGTTCGGACGCATCGCGGCGCGGACCTCGTCGACGTTCGAGACCGCGGCCACGGAGTACTCGATGCCCCACTGGGTGAAGACCTTGTCGATCAATCGGTACGTGCCGCCGTAGGCGTCGTTGGGAATGACGAGGTGGTCACCGGGACGCAGCGCCGACCGCAGCATGCAGTCGGTAGCGGCCATGCCCGACGAGAAAGCGCGACCGTAGGTACCGGATTCGATGGCTGCGAGGTTGGCCTCGAGCGGCCGACGCGTCGGGTTGCCGGTGCGCGCGTACTCGAATCCGCTACGCATTCCGCCGACCCCGTCTTGCGCGAAGGTGGAGCTGGCGTAGATCGGCACGTTGACCGCGCCGGTCAGTGGATCGGGCTCGTAACCCGCGTGGACCGCCTTCGTGGAAAAGCCCTGCCAGGAGGTGTTGTCTGCCTTGCTGCGCTGCTCACTCATGGCCTCCACACTAATCGGCCTGCGTCGCCCGGCAGGGGCGTGGGTAACCTGCGAAGACAACCCCCAGCGGAAAGAGGCACCGTGGCCAACTCCCAGAGCGTCGACGAACTGTTCGCGATCGATTCCCTCCTCGACGACGAAGAACGTCAGATCCGGGACACCGTCCGCAAGTTCGGCAACGAACGCATCCGACCACACATCGCCGACTGGTTCGACGAGGGCACCGTTCCCGCGCGTGAACTCGCCAAGGAGCTGGGCTCGCTCGGCCTGCTCGGCATGCACCTCGAGGGCTACGGCTGCGCCGGAACATCGGCGACGGCGTACGGGTTGGCCTGCCTCGAACTCGAAGCCATCGATTCCGGCATCCGCTCACTGGTCTCGGTGCAGGGCTCGCTGGCGATGTTCGCGATCTGGAAGTACGGGTCCGAGGAACAGAAGCAGCAGTGGCTTCCGGGGATGGCCGAGGGTTCGCTCATCGGCTGCTTCGGTCTCACCGAGGCCGACTTCGGGTCCAACCCCGGCGGCATGCTCACCCGCGCCAAGCGCGACGGTGACGACTGGATTCTCAACGGCAGCAAGATGTGGATCACCAACGGTCCGGTCGCCGACGTCGCCGTCGTGTGGGCTCAAACCGACGACAAGGTCAGGGGTTTCGTCGTCCCCACGGACACCCCCGGATTCACCGCGAACACGGTGAAGAAGAAGCTGTCTCTGCGCGCGTCGATCACGGGCGAGTTGGTGTTCGACGACGTCCGGCTTCCTGCCGACGCGATGCTGCCCGAGGCCCGCGGCCTGAGCGGACCGTTGAGCTGCCTCAACGAGGCCCGTTTCGGCATCGTGTTCGGCGCGATGGGGGCGGCTCGGGACTGCATCGAGTCGGCCGTCGAGTACTCCAAGACCCGCGCGGTGTTCGACAAGCCGCTGGCCGGATACCAGCTCACCCAGGCCAAGCTCGCGAACATGGCGCTCGAACTCGGCAAGGGTCAACTGCTCGCGCTGCATCTGGGCCGGCTGAAGGACAAGGGAGAGCTACCGGGCGAGCGAGTGTCGCTCGGCAAGCTCAACAACGTGCGCGAGGCCATCAAGATCGCTCGTGAATGCCGAACGATCTTGGCCGCCAACGGAATCACGCTGGAATACCCCGTACTCCGGCATGCCAACAACCTCGAATCCGTCCTCACCTACGAGGGCACATCCGAGGTCCATCAACTCGTGATCGGGCAGGCGCTGACGGGCTCCAGCGCTTTCCGATAGACGGTATGGAGGTCTTGGCTGGGGCCCCTCCGCATGTAAGCGTGGGTTGCCGACAGGAGTGGGTCCTGGCCGGTAGAGCCACAGATGTGGGA
>NZ_JBFBMD010000008.1:0-229534 GCF_040686915.1 Rhodococcus sp. NPDC077669
CCGCTGATCCTCGGTAAGTGAACTTCGTGCACGCATACAAAACTCCCCGGTAGTCGGAACTGAATTACTCAGTCCAACTTCCGGGGAGCTGTGCATTGCAGTCAGACTGACTGAAACCCACATTCATCCCGAACGGGGTTCCAACCGACACTGAATGAATGTGGCTTTGTTGCACTCTGAGTGACTGAAACCCACATTGATCCCAAATGGGGCGCAAATCTGGAGTGAGCGCGCGAGGGTAGCTGGTCAGGCAATTGCGGGCGGTTGATCCGGCGGCGGTGCTGCGGTGCGGCCGCGGAAGAGTTCGGTCGGGAGTGTTTCGGCGGCGACGATGCCCGAGTGCGAGGACGAGAGCACCAGTTTCCCGGCTCGACGGCCTTTTTCCTCGGCGTCCTGCCGCACGGTGGTCAGGTTCTCGCGAATGGCGTCGGATATGCCGTCGAATCCGGTGACCGAGAGTTGGCTCGGCACATCGATTGCGGAGACTCTGGCGAAGTTGAGTGCACCGAGTGCGATGACGTCGGTGGTGCAGAGCAGTGCCGTGGTGTCGCGGTTGGCCTGTAGCGCCTGGGCTGCGGCGGAGTGGCCGGAGCGCACGGTGTGGTCGAATCGTTCGACGACGGTGAGGGTGTCGGGGTCGAGTCCGGCGTCGATCATGGCGGCCTGGACGCCGGCGATGCGTTCACGTTGGACGTGGAAGTGACTGTCGGCCAGCCGTCCCGGGGGTACGACGCCGTCGCGGCGGTCGCGTCCGAGCCGCATGCACAGCACTGCAAGGTGTTCGTGTCCCAGCGAGATCAGATGTGCGGCAAGCATTTTCATGGCGACGCGGTCGTCGATTGCGACGAGGGCGGCCTCGGGGATGTTGCGGGGTTGGTCGCACACGACGATCGGTAGGTGTCGTTCGCGCACTGCGGCCAGGTAGGGGTCGTCGTCGGCGACGGAGTAGACGACGAATCCGTCGACTCCTGCTTGTTGGACCACAGCGGCAGCTTGCACGTCGTCGCGTTCGGCACCGGCGGGAATGAGCAGCAGTCCTTGTCCTGCGGCCTCGCAGGATTCGGCGAGACCGGCGAGGAAGCTCATGGCGGCGGGGTCGCGGAAGGAGTAGCTGAGGGCTTCGGTGAGCAGTAGTCCGATGGCTCCGGCTTTGCGGGTGCGCAGCGATCGCGCGACCGGGTCCGGGCCTGCGTAACCGCGTCGCTTGGCTGCCTGGAGGACGCGTTCGCGCAGTTCGGGCGAGAGTTGATCGGGTCGGTTGTAGGCGTTCGAGACGGTGGTTCGCGATACCTTCAGCTCGGCTGCGATCGACGCCAACGTCGCTTGACGTCGGGGTTCGCTTGACCTGGCCATAACCGGGACGTTAGTCCCACACCACGCTGCAGAGAAAATCGAGGTTGGACTCGTCCGATTCGATACCGAGGCTGCTCGAGAGCTAGAGTACAACGGTAACGGTTTCCATTAGCGTCAAGCCCTGCCTTCAGGAGTACATCGATGTCGTCCTTCCACCGCCCGTCTCGGGTCAAGAGCTCGGCCCTCATCGGCCTGACCTGCGCTGCCGCACTGGCACTGACCGCATGCAGCTCGAACGAGCCGACGAGCACCGAGTCCGCTCCGGCCAACCCCGTCGACGGTCCGATCACGATCGTCGCGTCCACGAACGTGTGGGGCAGCGTGGCCGAGGCCGTTGCGGGCAACCTGGCCACCGTGAAATCGATCATCGCCGACCCCTCGGCAGATCCGCATTCGTACGAGGCGAGCCCCGGTGACGCCGCCGCGGTTGCCGAGGCGTCGCTGGTGGTCTACAACGGCGGCGGCTACGACCAGTTCATCGAGGACATCCTCGGTTCCGAGGGCAAGGACGTGCCGTCCGTCGATGCCTTCACATTGCTCGACGCGGACCACGATCACGACTCCGAGACGACGTCCGAGGCAGCAACAGAGTCCGCAACCGAGCCCGCGGCAGAAGACGGCCACTCGCACGGTGAGGTCAACGAACACGTCTGGTACAACGCCGAGGTCGCAGCGCACACCGCCGAGGAGATCGCCGACAAGCTCGGCCAGCTCGACCCGGACAACGCCGCGCAGTACACCGCCAACGCCGAAACGTTCCATGAGCAGATCCACGCCATCACCGACGTGACGGACCGGATCGCCGCCCAGTTCCCGAACGCACCGGTGGCCCAGACCGAACCGATCGCGCACTACCTCCTCGAGGAGTCCGATCTCGACGACCGCACTCCCGAGGACTTCAAGGACGCCATCGAGGAGGGCAACGACCCGTCGCCCGCATCGATCGCCTCGACACGGGATCTGTTCACGTCCAAGTCCGTCCGCGCGCTGGTCTACAACACTCAGACCGAAGACGCTGTCACACAGGACATTCGCACCACCAGCGAGGCTGCCGGCATCCCCGTCGTCGAGGTCACCGAAACTCTGCCCGCCGGGATGACGTTCATCGAGTGGCAGACCAAGGCCGCGACGGACCTGCAGGCCGCGCTCAGCACCAACCCGTGAGCCGATCCGCCTCCCGAACGGTGGGCAGCTGATGGAAAGCTGTAACGCATGCCTGCTGTAGAACTGCGCGATGCCGGACTGGCCTTCGGCGACCGCACACTCTGGCAGAACCTGGATCTGTCCGTCGCGGCGGGCGAGTTCGTCGCCGTCCTCGGCCCCAACGGGTCGGGTAAGACGTCGTTGCTCAAGGTGCTGCTCGGTCAGAACCACCTCACGTCCGGCACCGCGTCGATCGGCGGCAGTCCCGTTCGCCGCGGCCAGTCGGGCGTGGGGTACGTCCCCCAGCAACGCAACATCGACGACGATCTGCCGCTACGCGGACGCGATCTCGTCGGTCTGGGCTGGGACGGCCACAAATGGGGCATGGGACTGCGCGGCATGCGGCAGCGCAAGGAGACGGTGCAGCGCGCCATCGATCAGGTCGACGCCAATTCCTTCGCCGGCGCACCGGTCGGCTCGATGTCCGGTGGTGAACAGCAGCGACTGCGAATTGCCCAAGCACTTGTCGGCGATCCGTCGGTACTGCTGTGCGACGAGCCCCTGCTCAGCCTCGACCTCGCCAACCAATCGTTGGTCTCGGGCCTCATCGATCGCCGACGGCGGGAGCACGACACAGCCGTGCTGTTCGTGACGCACGAGATCAACCCGATCCTTCCGCTCGTCGACCGCGTCGTCTACATCGTCGACGGCCGGTTCCGGATCGGGACTCCCGAGGACGTCATGACCACCGAGGTGTTGTCCGAGCTGTACGGCACCGAGGTCGAGGTGCTGAAAGTTCGCGGCCGGCTGGTCGTCGTCGGAACCGGCGACTCGATCGATGCGCTCGGCTCGGCCGGTGCCCACCACCCACCCGTACCGCACGACGGAGAAGACAAGGCATGAACGAGAAGGTTCTCGACGCATTCTCGAAGATGCTCGACTTCGACACCACGGCGAATCTGCTGAGCTACGACTTCGTTCAGCAGGCGTTGATCGCCGCTGCCATTCTCGGATTGCTCGCCGGCGCGCTCGGACCGCTCATCGTCAGCAGGCAGTGGGCCTTCGCGGTACACGGATCGAGTGAACTCTCCCTCACCGGTGCATCCGCTGCGCTGCTCGTCGGCATCACCGTCGGGCTCGGTGCCATCGTCGGATCCGTCGTCGCCGCGGTGATGTTCGCCCTGCTCGGCAACAAGGCCCGCGACCGCGACTCGGTCATCGGCGTCATCATGTCGTTCGGCCTCGGCCTGTCGGTGCTGTTCATCTGGCTGTACCCGGGCCGAACCGGAACCAGCTTCTCGTTGCTCATCGGCCAGATCGTCGGCGTCGGACAGAGCGGAATCCAGCTTCTACTGGTGTGCGCCGTTCTGGTGCTGATCGTGCTCACCGTGGTCTACCGTCCACTGCTGTTCGCCAGCACCGACCCCGAGGTGGCACTGGCCCGCGGCGTGCCCGTCCGTGCACTCTCGGTCGTGTTCGCCGTACTCGTCGGTGTTGCCTGTGCGCTGGGCGTGCAGATCGTCGGTGCGCTGCTGGTGCTCTCGCTGCTCATCACCCCGGCCGCGGCGGCTGCGCGAGTGACGGCCAGCCCGCTCAAGGCGACGCTGCTGTCCATCCTGTTCGCCGAGATCGCCGCTGTCGGTGGCATCTTGCTCTCGCTCGCCCCGGGCCTCCCGGTCTCGACCTTCGTCACGACCATCTCGTTCGTCATCTATCTTCTCTGCCGAGCTGTGGGAGCTACTCGCAAGGCCAATTCCGGACGGCTCGTCGCCGCCTAGACTGTCCAGGGTGACGGCCATCGATCTCAACGCCGATCTCGGCGAAAGCTACGGTGCGTGGACTCTGGGCGACGACGACGCCATGCTCGCGGTGGTGTCCAGTGCCAACGTCGCGTGCGGCTTTCACGCCGGTGATCCGACCACGCTGCTGCGCACGTGCCGCTCGGCTGCGAACGCGGGCGTGCGGATCGGGGCTCAGGTCGGCTATCACGACCTCGCCGGATTCGGCCGACGCTTTCTCGACGTCGCCCCCGCAGATCTCACCGCCGACGTCGTCTATCAGATCGGCGCACTCGACGGCCTTGCCCGAGTGGCCGGTTCGGCCGTCGCGTACGTCAAACCACACGGGGCGCTGTACAACGCGATCGTGCATCATCGCGAGCAGGCGAAAGCGGTCGCCGAGGCAGTGGCCGCCTACGACCCGCGTCTGCCGGTTCTCGGGCTCCCCGGTTCGGCATTCCTCGACGAAGCCGAACGCGTCGGGTTACGCACGGTCGCAGAGGCTTTCGCCGATCGCGCCTACACCCCACAGGGAACACTGGTCTCGCGCACGGAACCCGGAGCCGTGCTCGGCGATCCCGAGGTGGTCGCCCAGCGGGTATCGACGATGATCACCGACGGTACGGTCGAAGCGGTGGACGGCACGACGGTCGAAGTCCGCGCCGAATCGATCTGCTTGCACGGCGACTCCCCCGGCGCGGTGGCGATGGCGAATGCCGTGCGGGACCTGTTGCGCGTCAACGATATCGACATCAGTCCCTTCGTCTGATGCGCCTCCTCCCCGCAGGCGAGAACGCGCTGCTGGTCGAGTTCTCCGACCTGCCCGAGACCATGTCGTACCACCGCTCCATGGTCCGCCAACGGCCGGACGCGGTCGTCGATCTGGTTCCTGCCGCCCGCACCGTCCTGGTGATCTTCGACGGGGCACCGGCACCGATACTCGAGTGGGTCGCGGCGCTGACACCCGCTGCCGACGACCCCACTGCCGCATCCGAGGCGGTCACGATTCCCGTCTCCTACGACGGCGCAGACCTCGACGACGTCGCCCGCCTGACGGGCCTGTCCGTCGCCGAAGTGGTTGCAGCGCATACGGAACAGACCTGGACAGTCGCGTTCGGCGGCTTCGCGCCCGGCTTCGGCTACCTCGTCGGCACCGACACCCGACTGCACGTGCCGCGGCGGGATTCACCGCGCACCAGCGTCCCGGCAGGCGCAGTGGGTCTGGCCGGTAAGTTCTCCGGCATCTACCCGCGGTCCTCGCCCGGGGGATGGCAGCTCATCGGGCGCACGGACGCGCAATTGTGGAACCTCGACCGCGATCCACCCGCACTGCTGAGCCCCGGCACCACCGTCCGATTCGAGTCGACATGAAGGCCCTGACCGTCCTGCAGACGGGTCCGCTGTGCACCGTCCAGGATCGTGGACGACGTGGCCACGCGGCGGTGGGCGTCGGACGATCCGGTGCAGCGGACCTTCGTTCACACGATGCGGCAAACCGTCTGGTGGGCAACGACTCCGGTGCCGCCACCCTGGAAGTGACGTTCGGTGGCCTGCAGGTCCGAACCGAGTTCGACGCCGTCATGGCCGTCACCGGAGCGCACGTGATCTGCCGCGTGGACGGCACCGTGCAGGGACTGCATTCGACGCTCGTGGTCCGAGCCGGGCAGGAGTTGACTCTGTCGCCGCCCTCATCGGCTCTGCGCAGCTACCTCGCCGTCCGGGGAGGCATCGACGTCCCGTCGGTTCTCGGCAGCAGATCGACGGACACGATGTCGGGCCTCGGGCCCGCTCGGCTCTCCCCCGGGACGGTGCTCCCGGTCGGCGACGCCACAGACCATTGGCCTGCAACGGATTTCGTAGTACCGACCCCGCTCGAGCAGACACTGCACATCACGTTCGGCCCACGCGAGGACTGGTTCACCGAGCATGCTCGATCCATTCTGCTGGAGCAGCCGTGGACGGTCACGCAGGATTCGGATCGCGTCGGCATCAGGCTCGACGGCGCGGAGCCCTTGACCCGCGCGGTCGACGACGAATTGCCCAGCGAGGGAATGGTTCTCGGGGCGCTACAGGTGCCACCGTCGGGACAGCCGGTGTTGTTTCTCGCCGACCATCCCGTCACGGGCGGTTATCCGGTTATCGCCGTCGTGACTGCGGCCGATGTGTCCGCCGCTGCGCAGCTGACCCCCGGAACGCAGATACGGTTCCGCGCTATCGGTTGATCCCGGCCGCACACGACCTCACACCCGTTTTCTCGACCTCACACACCCATTCGAGCGATAGCAGGGCTGTGCGGTTCAGCCTCGACGCTGACGCGCGATGTCGGCCAGCACGACGCCGGCAGCGACGGAGGCGTTGAGCGATTCCACCGGCCCGGCCATCGGGATCGACAGGATGTGGTCGCAGGTCTCGCTGACCAGACGCGAGAGGCCCTTGCCCTCGGATCCGACGACGATAACGACCGGTCCCTTACCATCGAAGGTGTCGAGGTCGGTGTCGCCGCCTGCGTCGAGGCCGACGACGGTGACGCCCTTGGACTGCCAATCCTTCAGTGTGCGAGTCAGATTGACCGCCCGCGCGATGGGCAGTCGGGCTGCGGCACCGGCGCTGGTGCGCCATGCCACCGCGGACACGCTGGCGCTGCGACGCTGCGGAATCACGACGCCGTGACCACCGAACGCGGCCACCGAACGCACGACGGCACCGAGGTTGCGCGGGTCGGTGATGTTGTCGAGCGCCACGAGCAGTGCGGGTTCCTGGTGCGTGCGCGCGTTCGAGATCAGATCGTCGGGGTGCGCGTAGCGGTACGGCGGCACCTGCAGGGCCAGGCCCTGGTGCAGTCCGTTGGCGCTGAGCTTGTCCAGATCGGAGCGGGGAACTTCGAGGATGGAGATCCGTGCGTCGCCTGCGCGCTGCACGGCTTCCTTGAGTCGATCGTCGCTGTCGGTGCCGACGGCAACCCACAGGGCGGTGGCGGGCACGCCTGCACGCAGGCACTCGACGACCGGGTTGCGCCCGAGTACCACCTCGGGACCGTCTTCGGCCTTGCGTCCGGCCGGACGTCCACCCGCGCGTCCTCCGGTTGTACCGCCGCGGTTCTGCGCGGACTTCTCGGCGAGCTTGGCCCGACGCGCTGCCGGATGCTTGGTGCGCTCGGAGGCGGGGGGCGTTGCGCCGCGGCCCTCGAGGCCCTTACGACGCTTGCCTCCGGATCCGGCGACCTGACCCTTCTTGGTGCCGTCCTTGCGGATTGCGCCGCGCCTACTCGAATTGCCTGCCATCACAAACCTGCTTCGTCGGTCTTGCTCGTACCCAGCGACCATTCGGGCCCGTTGGGTGTATCTGTCACATCGACTCCGGCCTGCGCCAGTCGATCGCGTATCTCGTCGGCGACGGCCCAGTCCTTGGTCGCCTTCGCCGTTGCTCGACGCTCCAGCTCGGCCTCGACGAGAACGCCGAGTGCACCGAGAGCTGCTGCGTCCGAACCACTGTCGCTCGACCAGTGCGGATCGAGGGGGTCGACACCGAGGATGTCGAGCATCGCCCGCACGCTGCCCGCATGCTCCACGGCTGCCGGTAGATCACCGGACTCGAGGGCGGTGTTGCCGAGGGTGACGGTGGCGTGAATCTCGGCCAACGCTTTGGGCACACCGAGATCGTCGTCCAGAGCCGCGGCAAACCCGGCGGTCCACTTGCCCATCGGTACGTCACCGGCACGTTCGACGGCTCGCCGGACGAACCCTTCGATGCCCCGGTACGTCACCGCCGCGGTCTCGAGCGCAGTGTCGGAGTATTCCAGCATCGAGCGATAGTGCGCGCCACCGAGATAGAACCGAAGTTCTTGCGGCCGAACCTTTTTGAGCACGTTGGGCACCGAGAGGACGTTGCCGAGAGACTTGGACATCTTCTCTCCGCCCATCGTCACCCAACCGTTGTGCAGCCAGTAGCGCGAGAAGCCGTCGCCGGCCGCCATCGATTGGGCTCGCTCGTTCTCGTGATGCGGGAACACGAGATCGAGACCACCGCAATGGATGTCGAAGTCCGCGCCGAGGTACGTCTCCGCCATCGCCGAGCACTCGAGATGCCAGCCGGGACGGCCTGGGCCCCACGGCGTCGGCCACGAGGGCTCGCCGGGCTTGGCACCCTTCCACAGTGTGAAGTCGCGAGGATCGCGCTTGCCCTCGGCAACGCTCTCGCCCTGGTGTACGTCGTCGAGCTTGTGACCGGACAACGCGCCGTAACTCGGGAAACTCTGCACGTCGAAGTACACGTCTCCGCACGAATCGGCATACGCGTGCCCACGCTCGATCAGCCGCTCGATCATCTGGACCATCTGAGTGATGTGACCCGTCGCACGCGGTTCGGCGGACGGCGGCAGCACACCGAGTCGGTCGTAGGCCCAGGTGAACGAACGCTCGTACGTTGCCGCCCACTCCCACCACGGACGACCGGCGTCGCGCGCCTTGTTCAGGATCTTGTCGTCGATGTCCGTCACGTTGCGAACGAAAGCGACGTCGTAGTCGTGTGCCAACAGCCAGCGGCGCAGGACGTCGAACGCCACTCCGCTGCGTACGTGGCCGATGTGAGGCTCACCCTGCACCGTTGCCCCACACAGGTACACCGATACATGGCCAGGGACCAAGGGGGTGAATTCCCGCAGGGCCCTCGTCTCGGTGTCGTGTAGGTGAAGGGTCACGACCAGCAATGCTACCGGTGGTTTTACCTCGTCATGACAAGTGCGGTCGCGACGGCCGCGATTCCTTCGCCGCGACCGGTCAGCCCGAGCCCATCGGTGGTGGTCGCGGACACCGACACCGGGGCACCGAGCACACCCGAGAGAACGTCCTGCGCCTCGACGCGACGCGGTCCGATCTTGGGCCTATTACCGATGATCTGCACCGCAGCGTTGCCTATCGCAAACCCGTCGGCGTCGAGCAACCGTCGTACCTCGGTCAGCATCGCGGCTCCACTGACCCCGTCCCACTCCGGACGCCCGGTGCCGAAGACCGACCCCAAATCGCCCAGGCCCGCAGCGGACAGCAGGGCGTCACACAGCGCGTGCGCGGCGACGTCGCCGTCGGAGTGGCCCTCGAGACCGTCCGCGTCCTCGAAGAGCAGTCCGGCCAGCCAGCAGGGTCGGCCGGGCGCGATGGGGTGGACGTCGGTGCCGATGCCGACTCTCATAGGAGCGCCTCTGCCAGTAGTAGGTCGTGCGGAGTGGTGATCTTGAATGCGAGCGCGTCGCCGACGATGGTGTGCACCGTCTCGCCGATGCGCTCGACCAGTCCCGCATCGTCGGTGGAGATGTCGGTAGCGGCGGCATAGGCGCGACGCAGGACGTCGGCGTCGAAGCCCTGCGGAGTCTGGACCGCACGCAGACTCGCGCGATCGGGCGTGCCGACCACAGCGCCCATGAGGTCGACTTCCTTGACGGTGTCGACGACGGGCAGCACCGGGATGACCGCTGGGCGTCCGGCTCGGACCTCGGCGACGACGCGGGCGATCAACGCGGGCGGGGTGAGAGCGCGAGCGGCGTCGTGGACGAGCACGACCGAAGCGTCTCCGACGACGGCGAGACCGGCGCGCACCGAATCGGTGCGTTCGCGGCCGCCTGCCACGACGATGACGTCGTCGCCGACGAGCCCGCGGGCCGCGTCGAGCAAGTCGACGGGCACGATGACGACGATGCGGTCGACGGCACCCGAGGCACGCAGTCCGTCCACGGACCGCGTGAGAAGAGAGTCGGTACCCAGACAGACGAAAGCCTTCGGCTCGTCGTGTCCGAGCCGAAGGCCTTTACCTGCTGCGGGTACCAGGGCGACAACGTCGCCGGCGGTACCGTTCACGCTACGAAGCTGCTCATTCTGCGAAGCTGCACACTCTACGAAGCGGTGGCGAGAACTTCGTCGAGCATGGTGTCGGCCTTGGCCTGGTCGGTTCCCTCGGCCAATGCCAACTCGCCGACGAGGATCTGACGCGCCTTGGCGAGCATCCGCTTCTCGCCTGCCGACAATCCACGATCCTGTTCGCGACGCCAGAGATCACGAACGACCTCTGCCACCTTGTTCACGTCACCGGAAGCCAGCTTCTCCAAGTTGGCCTTGTAGCGACGCGACCAGTTGGTGGGCTCTTCGGTGTGCGGTGCGCGCAGCACCTGAAAGACTTTGTCGAGGCCTTCTTGCCCGACGACATCGCGAACGCCGACGTACTCGGCATTGTCCGCGGGGACTCGAACGGTGAGGTCGCCTTGCGCGACCTTGAGAACCAAGTACTCTCTCGGTTCACCCTTGATGGTGCGTGTCTCTATCGCTTCGATCAGCGCCGCTCCGTGATGGGGGTAAACGACGGTGTCTCCGACCTTGAAAATCATGTGACAAGTGCCCCTTTCGATTTATCCAGAATACCACGCCCAATATCAACGGCGCAGGTCAGGGGCACAGTGCTGCCGAATCAGGGGTTGACACAGACCGTTCGACGTGTATCCGATGCCACATTTCGGCCGCGGTCGTAACACCCCCGTTCCGTGCGGAAGGCTGCCCTACCTGGCGCATCGTGAGCAGTGGCGGACCCCACGAGCGGTCGGTGGACGAGAACTACTACTCTGCCTAGTGGACGAGATGGACCGAGCCGGCCCGGCACCACATGGAGGACGACCGAAGTGACTGCAATCGACGCTGCGACACCGCTTGGCCGCCATCGCAGAACGGCCGCCGCCCTCGCGCTTCTCGCTGGTGGCACCCTCGTACTCACCGCCTGCGGCGCAGGTCAGATCTCGCAGACGGCCACTCAGGTCGCGGCGGTCAACGGCAATTCCGTCGACGTCGGAGACATTCAGCTTCGCAACGTGCACGTCGTGTACCCCTCCTCCGAGGAGTACAGCATCGAGCCCGGCGGCACCGTCGAGCTCGGCTTCACGGCCATCAACGCCAACCCCGCCGTGGCGGACGAGCTGACCGGGATCTCCTCTCCCGAGGCTCAGGTCACCATCGTCGACGAGGCAGAACCGGGCAGCACCGAGATCGCTCCGCTGACCGCGCTCGGTGCCGGATCACCCGCCGACACGCAGCTGGACGATCCTCTGCTTCCGATCCAGCTCATCAAGGTCGAAATGGCCGACATCAGCGAGAACGTGCGCCCGGGCCTGACGCTGCCGGTCACCTTCGAGTTCGCGAATGCGGGCGATGTTGTCGTCAACGTCCCCGTCGACGCCGGTCACGAACTCGAGCGCTCCGAAGAGGCAGTCTCCGAGCACAGCGGCGGGCACTGACCCCTCCGTACGAGGTCACCGGACCTGTCGGTGCCGATCGTTAGGCTTCCGACGTGGTCAAACTGAAGTCGAGCTACCGCTGCTCCGCGTGTCATCATTCGGTCTCCAAGTGGGTCGGTCGGTGTCCCGAATGCGGCGACTGGGGCTCGATGGACGAGGTCCAGGCCACCGCGGCACCACTCACGTCGCGCGCAGGTGCATCGGCGCTCCGCTCGGGCGGCGGCGCCATGATCCCGACGACGCCCGCAGCTGCACTGACGACCATCAGCAGCGCAACCTCGCAGGCGAACACCACCGGCATCGACGAGTTCGATCGTGTCCTCGGCGGCGGTCTGGTCCCCGGTTCGGTCGTTCTGCTGGCCGGCGAGCCGGGCGTCGGCAAGTCGACGCTGCTGCTCGAGGTGGTGCATCGGTGGGCTCGTTCGGCTCCCGATCGCCGCGCGCTCTATGTCACCGGCGAGGAATCCGCAGGGCAGGTTCGGCTGCGAGCCGACCGTACCGGCGCGGTGCACGAGCGCGTCTTTCTCGCCGCCGAGTCCGATCTGGCAACCGTGTTCGGACACGTCGAACAGGTCAAGCCCAGCCTGCTGATCGTCGATTCGGTGCAGACGATGCTCGCCGCCGACGTCGACGGCGTCATCGGCGGTGTCACTCAGGTCCGCGCCATCACCAGTGCGTTGACCACTCTGGCCAAGACCACCGGAGTCGCCGTTCTGCTCGTGGGGCACGTGACGAAGGAAGGCGCGGTGGCAGGCCCACGCTCGCTCGAACACCTCGTCGACGTGGTCCTCAACTTCGAGGGCGACAAGCACTCCACGCTGCGCATGATTCGCGGCGTCAAGAACCGGTTCGGTGCCTCGGACGAGGTGGGCTGCTTCGAGTTGCGGGAGACCGGAATCGTCGGCATCAGTGACCCGTCCGGGCTGTTCCTGCATCACCGCAACGACGCCGTCCCCGGGACCGCCGTCACCGTCACGATGGACGGCAAGCGACCGCTGCTGGCCGAGCTGCAGGCACTGATCGTCGACACCGCCATGCCGTCACCGCGACGTGCGGTCAGCGGACTCGATCACGCCCGTGTCGCGATGATTCTGGCCGTCCTGGAACGCCGGTGCGGGGTGAAGGTGTCCAAGGCCGAGGTCTATGCCGCGACGGTCGGCGGGATGCGCACGAGTGAGCCGTCCGCAGATTTGGCTCTGGCGGCTGCGGTGGCGTCGGCGGTGCGTGATCAACCGTTGCCCGCAGGAATGGTGATTCTGGGGGAAGTAGGGCTCGCCGGCGAGGTACGACGCGTCGCCGGGCTCGGGCGCCGCCTCGCCGAGGCAGCCAGACTGGGGTTCAACTACGCCATCGTCCCCGAGGACGCGGGCCCCATCCCGCCCGGCATCAAGGTCAAAACCGTCACCAACGTCGGCGAGGCCCTGACGTACACGCGTATGCGGCCGGTATGACACCGGGCGGTACCCTTTACGGCGCTGCCCGTGTGCAACGGCGTGGCCCGCATTCGGCGGCGCGTTAGTCTTTGTTGGGCACGAGCTCCAGATCTGCCGCATGCCGTTACGACACGAGGGGGTTGGCCATGGAAGGCGCCGCGCAGTCCCCGGCGTTACGCGAGACCATCGCTCGACTGGCACCGGGCACCGCCCTGCGGGACGGTCTCGAACGAATCCTGCGCGGCCGCACCGGCGGATTGATCGTCCTGGGCTACGACGAAGAGGTCGAGGCCATCTGCGACGGCGGGTTCGAGCTCGATGTCGAGTTCGCGCCGACACGACTGCGCGAGCTGTCGAAAATGGATGGCGCAGTGGTGCTTTCGACCGACGGGCAGCGCATCGTTCGGGCCAATGTTCAGCTCGTCCCCGACCACAAGATTCCTACCGTCGAATCCGGCACCCGACACCGCGCGGCCGAGCGAACAGCGATGCAGACCGGGTATCCCGTTGTCTCCGTGAGCCAGTCGATGAGCATCGTCAGTGTCTACATCAGCGGCATCAGGCACGTCGTCGAGGGCTCAGCCACCATCCTCTCGCGCGCCAATCAGGCCGTCGCCACGCTCGAGCGATACAAGGCCCGGCTCGACGAGAACACGCGTCAGCTCTCGGTCGTGGAGATCGAAGATTTCGTGACCCTGCGCGACGCGTTGACCGTCGCCCAGCGCCTCGAGATGGTGCGACGGGTGTCGGTGGAAATCGAGCAGAACGTCCTCGAACTCGGCACCGACGGCCGTCAGCTCGCTCTCCAGCTCGAAGAGTTGTTGGGCGACAACGACATCGACCGTCAACTGATCGTGCGCGACTATCTCGCCGGCAACGAACCGTCGAGCACCACCGGCGTGGAGAAAGCGCTCGCGGCTCTGGACAAGCTGACCGATGTCGACCTGTTGGACCTGACGACTCTGTCCCGGGCATTCGGTTATCCCGCGACCATCGAAGCGTTGGACACCCCGATGAGTCCGCGCGGTTATCGCGTACTGACGCGAGTGCCGCGGTTGCAGTTCAGCCAGATTCACCGACTCGTGGGCGCATTCGGCACTTTGCAGGGCCTGCTGGCCGCAACCGCAGCCGATCTGCAGTCGGTCGACGGCATCGGCGGCCTGTGGGCCAGGCACATTCGAGAGGGGCTGTCGCGCTTGGCAGAGGCCTCGATCTCCGGGCCCTACGACTAGGAAGCGCTACGACCGAGACCCGGGACCCCTGGGAGAACCGGTAACCCCTACCGCTTCTTGGTCCCCGGGAGGAAACCAGCGTCGATCACGGCTTTCACGTAGGGCCGTGCGCTCGTGATCAGCTGCTCCGCATCCGGAACGGTCTTCCACACTGCCGAAGCCATGGCGTCGGTGCGCTCCTCGATGTGCCGATCGAGAGCGGTGCCGGCCTCGGTCAACGTCTCCCCCTCGGCAGAAGTGGTGAGCAGTCCCCGGACGGCGAGTCGTTCTGCAGCCGAATCCCATTCGGTCTCGGACCACTGTCGCGTCAGCTGTGTGATGCGCTTGCCGAGTGCTCGGCGTCCGGGCTGCGGTGTCGGGCGGACGGCTTCGTGGAACACCGCTGCTTCCGCGGGGTCGAGTTCCGCGTCGATCAACGCGGCGAGGTGGCCGTCGCCCCGCCATTCACGCAGCACGGTGATCGAATGCCACAGGGCGAGATGAGGCACGTCGGGTCGTTCGGTGGAATGCCATGCTGCTGCGAGAGGACGGCCGGCGAAGGACGCCGCGTCGCCGATGCTGCGCAATCGCTCCGCGATGGTCGCGAGATCGGGCTCGGAGGCCAAGGAACCCAATGCTGCGCCGAGGACGGAGTCGAGCAGTGCCCACCGACGATCGGACACTGCATCCAGACCGACGGCCACAGCGGCCGGCCACGCCTGCTCGATCAACACCGGGTTGAAGTTGTAGAACGCAGCCGCGACGACGCTGGGCGCGCACGGACCCATCGGCGCGGCCCGTGCGCCCACGTACCAGGCATGACCGTCGAGTCCGGTGTCCTCGTACGCAGATCCGAGTTCGGGATTGAAGTACGCGGTCACATGGAAGGGTTCGAGCGTCGTGTAGGCCGCTCGGGCAAGCGCTGTCGGGGTGGTCATGAGATTCGACCGTACTCAGCCGGTGATGTTGAACGGTTCCGGCACGCTCTTGAGCTCGCCGAGCTGTGCGATGGCCTGGTATGCACCGACGCCGACCGGGACGCGCTCTTCACCGCAACCGGGAACCGAGTTGGTGCCCGACCACTTCACCGTGAAGCCGGCCTGCTCACCGGGCTTGAAGGTTCGCAGATCCGACGCAGCGTTCGGGAAGCAGTCGATGTTGGACCAGATGCGCTGATTGTCGAGCGTGTAGACGAGTGCCTGCTGCAACCCGGCACCGACGTCGCGCTGGCACTCCGCTGACCCGATGTTGGTGATCACGACGGTGAACACGGGCTCTTCGCCGAGGCGATAGGTGGCCTTCTCGGGCGTCACCTTGATCGCGAGGGACTGATCCGGGCACTGGTTGGCGATCGCCGGAGCGGGCGCACCACTGGTCGTTGCTGCTGTCGTGCCACCGCCGGCCGCGGAGTCGGTACCGCCGCCCGAACCACCGGACCCACCGGAACCGCCCGATCCCTCACCCGAACCACCGGAGCCACCCGAACCACCGGGCGTGGCAGACGAGCTGGGCGACGGCAGGGCGGACGTGGTCGCCGGAGCTGCGACCCCGGCCGGAGCGGCCTCGGGGTCGTCGGAACGACCGCTGAGCGAGGCGATGAACCACACGATCAAGCCGAGGACGACAACGGCCGCACCGATGGCGAGTGCGCGGCGTCGCCAGTAGATTTCGGGAGGCAATGGCCCGGTCGGTTCCAACACGAATCAACCGTATGCGGCCGAAGCCACGCTATCCCTGAGCCCACGCGGCGTGTCGCACCGGCGAACGGGCTTTCGGGCTGTTCGACCGTTCAGGCCGGCTGCTCGCCGATGTCGCCGATGACCTCGCGAAGCTGCGCACGCCCCTTGGACAGCTGGTACGTGAGTCCGACGATCGCCAGCTCGCCGGCTTCGACCTTCTCGGCGACGATGCGCGAACGCTGCATCAGCAGGTTGCCGGTTTCCTGGACGTGGCGCGCCTCGAACTCGTCGACGGCTTCGTGGCCGTCGCGTCGGGCCGAGAGCACCGACGGGGTGACGCGCTCGACGACGTCGCGGATGTAGCCGCCGGGCACGTCACCGCTCTCGAGTGCGTCGACGGTCGCCTGGACGGCACCGCAGTGGTCGTGTCCGAGCACGACGATCAGCGGAGCATTGAGCACCGCGACGCCGTACTCGATGGAGCCCAGCACGGCGGAATCGACGACGTGGCCGGCGGTGCGAACGACGAACATGTCGCCGAGGCCCTGATCGAAGATGATCTCGGCGGCAACGCGTGAGTCGGCGCAGCCGAACAGGATGGCCCCGGGGTGCTGAGCGCTCTCGAGCCGGGCGCGGTCCTCGATCCCCTGCGACGGATGCAGGACCTCTCCGGAGACGAACCGTTGGTTGCCTTCCTTGAGTGACTTCCAGGCAGCGATCGGATTCGAAGCAGGCATAGCTCTCATTGTGCACGCGCAGCGGGTTACCGGCGAGTCGGGTGCACGCGCAGCGGGCTACCGGCGAGTCGGGTTCACTACTGTTGGTACCCGTCACAGACACGAGAAGAGGGGCGCACAGTTGCCGATCGATCCCGAGGCCCTGCTCGGATGGTTCGATACCGACGGACGCGACCTGCCGTGGCGTCGTCCGGGAGTGACCGCATGGCAGATCCTGATGAGCGAGATCATGCTGCAGCAGACGCCCGTCGTGCGGGTGGCTCCCATCTGGGAGCAGTGGGTGCAGCGGTGGCCGGTCCCCTCGGCGATGGCCGCGTCGTCGCAGGCCGAGGTGCTGCGGGCGTGGGGGAAGCTGGGATACCCGCGTCGCGCATTGCGTCTGCACGAGTGTTCTCGGGTGCTCGCCGAGGACTACGGTGACGAGGTTCCGCATGACGTCGACACCCTGCTCGGCCTGCCCGGCATCGGGGCCTACACGGCCAGGGCGGTGGCGACTTTCGCCTACGGTCAGCGAGTTCCGGTGGTGGACACCAATGTTCGACGCGTCGTCGCGCGTGCGTTGCACGGCAACGCCGAGCCTGGAAATCCTTCGACGACAAGGGATTTGGCCGATGTTGAAAAAATGCTTCCAAAGAGCGTGCCCCGCGCAGCCCGATACTCGGCGGCGTTGATGGAGCTCGGTGCGCTCATCTGTACCGCCAAGAATCCGGCATGTCTGCTGTGCCCACTTCCCGAGTGCGCCTGGATCGAGGCCGGGCGGCCTGCGCACACCGGCCCGGCGAAGAAGGTGCAGAAGTTCGCCGGAACCGATCGACAGGTACGCGGCAAACTGATGTCGGTGTTGCGGGAGAGCACCGGCCCGGTGGAGCGGGCTCAGCTCGACATCGTCTGGCCCACCGACCCCACCCAGCGTGACCGCGCGTTGGACTCACTGTTGACCGACGGCTTGATCGAGCAGACCGAATCGGGCTTGTTCGCGCTGGCCGGTGAGGGTTCGGACGGCTAGGACGCCAGAAACTCCACCAGAGCCGCATTGACCGCATCGGGTCGTTCGATGTAGCCGAAGTGGCCCGTATCGGCGATTTCGACGTAGCGCGCGCCCGGTATCGCCGACGCCACTTCACGACACTGCTGAACCGGGATGAGCCGGTCGTCGGCGAATCCGACGACGAGCGACTTGGCCGAAATTCGGCGATACGCTGTCAATCTGTCTGTGCCGGCGCGCATTTCGAGGCCGATCTGCGCCCGCATGCCGGCCGTCTTCTTGCCACCGGAGTATTCGAGCACCGCCAGCCAGTCGCCGATCGCTGCCTCGTCGGCCAAAGTCTTGGGCGAGAAGTTCTGCATCGCAGTCATCGCCGCCCGGTACGAGGCCGGAAGTTCGACTCCGGCGTCGAACAGATCTTTCTCGCCCTTCGTCAACTGCTGACGCATCGTGGTGTTTTTGCCGTAGGTGGCCATCATCACTGCGTGCGACACCAGATCCGGCCGCGCCAACGCCAATTCCTGGGTGACGCGTGCGCCCATCGACGTGCCGACGACGCGCACCTTTCCGCCGCCGAGATGTTCGATCAAGGCGGCGGTGTCTGCGACCAGGTCGTCGAGCGTCATTCCATGCGCACACTCGGACGACGGTGCGATACCGCGATTGTCGAATGTGACCACGCGATATCCGCTCTTCACCAGCGCGGGAACCTGATGGGTTCGCCAGACGCGGCCCGGGCTTCCCGTTCCCATCACCAGAACCACGAGCGGTCCGTCACCGGTGACGTCGTAGTTCAGGTCGATTCCGTTGAGCTGTGCGAGCGGCATTCGGATGATCCTAGTGTGCGCAGGAACCCCTCGACGGCGTCGCGATACCGCTCCGGGGCTTCGTCGTGAACGAGATGCGCCGCACCCTCGACTCGGACGTACACCGATCCGGGCTTGGCCGAGTGCATTCGGCTCATCTGGCCGGCCGGCGTGACGGTGCGCTCACCTTCGATCAACAGAACCGGAGCACGGACGGCATCCCATTCGTTCCAGAATTGCCGCGTTCCCCACTCCTGCGAAATGGCCTCGAACGTATCGACGTCACCGTGCAGTCGCCAGCCGTCGTCGCTGAGCTCGAACGAATCCAAAAAGTACTGTCCGGCAACATCTCCGAAGAAGGCGCGTACCGCGTCGGCGTCCGGGAACGGTTGCGGCCACGCCCGGATCATCGCCGCCCAGCCGTCCGCCGTTCGACCGCGAAAGTCCGGCGCGATGTCTTCGACGACGAGCGCGGTGACCAGATCGGGTCGCCGCGCAGCCGCACACCAGCCGTGCAGCGCTCCCATCGAATGACCGACCAGCACACTGGGACCCACCGTTTCGAGGTGCTCGATCAGGTCGTCCACGAACGCCTCGGTCGTCAGTTCTGGCGGCGGAGGCCGACGGTGGCCCGGGGCGTCGTAGGTGTGCACCCGCCCGAGTTCTCGGAGCCACGGAATCTGGCGTCGCCACGTCGCCGCGCTACCCATCAGCCCGTGCAGCAGCAGTATCGAACGGCCGGATCCACCCTCGTCGTAGAGCATCACCGCCGAGCATATCGGCGGGGTAGTCTCCCGAGAATGGCCATTGTGAAGATCAACGCGATCGACGTACCCGAGGGCGCAGGCCCCGAGCTCGAGAAGCGCTTCGCCGCGCGTGCCGGAACGGTCGACGGTTCGCCCGGTTTCCTCGGGTTCCAATTGCTCCGCCCGGTCAAGGGCGAGACGCGCTATTTCGTCGTCACCCAGTGGGAGGACGAGGAGTCGTTCCAGGCCTGGTCCGGGGGACCGTCACGGCAGGCGCATGCCGGTTCCGGCGAGAGCAAGCCGGTCGCGTCGGGTGCGTCACTGCTGGAGTTCGAGGTCGTGCTGGACGTACCCGCCACCTCGTGACGGCGCAGTTCGCCCGTCAGATGGGCTGACGGGCGAGCTCCCACTCGAGTCTGGTGGGCGTTTCGGAATCGAGTTTGTGCACGGCGTCGAACAACAGCTCGGCAGGCATCGGCCGCCCGAGGTAGAACCCCTGTGCCGCATCGCAACCCAGCCGACGCAGGGCGTCGAGGGTACCCGCATCCTCGACGCCCTCGGCCATGATTCGCACGCCCAGGCTGCGAGCCAGGTCGATGGTCGAGCGAACGATGGACGCGTCGGTGTCGTCGGAGTTCATCTTCGAGACGAACGAACGGTCGATCTTGAGGGTCTGCACCGGCAGGGTCTGCAGGTACGCCAGCGAGCTGTATCCGGTCCCGTAATCGTCGATGGCCAGAGTCACCCCCAGACTGCGCAACGAGGTCAACGCAGCCACCGATCGCACCGGGTCGGTCATGGCTGTGGTTTCGGTGACCTCGAACTCCAGGGCGTGTGCCGGTACCGAGTGTTTCGCCAGTGCCGCGGCGACCTGTTCGGTGAGTGTCTCGTCGAGAAGATTCCGAACCGAAAGGTTCACCGAGACGGACAGAGTGATACCTCGTCGCCTCAGTGCGCTGCACTGCGCGAGTGCCTCGTCGAGCACCAGGGCGGTGATGGCGGGCAACATGCCGGTGCGCTCGGCATCGGGAAGAAACGTCGACGGCCCGATCAATCCCTCGCGTGGGTGCAGCCACCGCAGCAGAGCCTCGACCCGGTCGACACTGCCCGACTCGAGATCGAGGCACGGCTGGAAGAACACGCGGAGCTGATGATCGCGAATAGCCGTGTCGAGCTCGCCCAGCAGTCGCATCTGATCGTGTCGGTTTCGGTCCATGTCGGGCTCGTACAGACCGATGCGAGCATGGCCCGCCTTCGCTGACGTCAAGGCCACATGAGCACGCTGCAACATCGCCTCGCCGTCGACGCCGTTCGTCTCGGACGCCCCCGAACACTCCTCGAACGCCGCTATCCCTACCGCCGCGTCCAGGGCGACGTTGATGTCGTGCACGAACATCGTTCTGCTGACGGCGAATTGGAGCCTATGAGCCATGTCGAAAATGTCGGTTCTACCCGGCAGCCGGCGCATCGCGACGACGAACTGATCGCCTCCCAGCCGCCCCACCAGATCGTCGGACCGCACCGAGGCGACGAGGCGATGGCCGATCTCGCGAAGCACGCTGTCGCCCACGCTGTACCCGAACGTCTCGTTGATCTGAGCGAAACGGTCGATGTCGACCACGAGCGTGAAGACGTCCGATTCGCCGCGCGTGGCAAGCATCGTGTCGAGCCGCTCCCGGAGCAGGCGACGATTGCCGAGTCCGGTGACGGCGTCCGTTCGTGCCACGTTCTCGAGCACCGAAGCCTGGCTGCGCAGCGTTCCGAGGAAGCAGGCCATCCTGCCGCCGACCAAGGAGATGACCAGAGCAGAGGACAGCACGATCACCCAACCCCACTGCGCGACGGGCACTCCGCGAGCCAGTTGCACGGCCATGGCCACCGGGGTGACGGCAACCGCGAGGCCCAGACCGACGAATCGTGCCCGCCCGAATCTGAACGGACTGGGACGCTCGATGCGTGTGACCGGCCGCTCCGGAACGAACAGCGCAACGACGCCGAAGCACACGTAGGCGGCCAGCCACAGCGTGTTCGGAAGCAGCGAGCGATAGGGCTCGACATCGTCGAGCCGAGAGTAGGTGGCGAAGTCGGACACGGCCAGGAGCACTGTGCCGATGGTGGCAGCCACGACCGAGACACCGGTCGATCGCGTCAACAGATAGAGACTGCCGATGAGAGTCAGCAGAAACGCGTCGATGGTCAGGTACACGGTCGCAGGCAAGAGCGAGAGCATCGAGCCCAGCGATCCCGTCCAGTCGCCGGGAACGACGAACATCCACGCGGCCAGACCGACACCCACCGCGACCACCAGACATTCGAGCAGCTCTTCCAGACCGAAGACGAGCCCGTTCTCGTCGGCCGCACGCGCGAATCCGACAGCAATGATCAGGTACCCGGCCAGATACAGCACGTCCGAAGCAGAGAAGGTCGAGACCCGGCCGCCCCCGTATTGCATCAGGGCGACCAGCCCGTCGCCCACACCCCAGCAGGCGACGCCGAGGGCCATGTACTTCCACGTTCGGCGGTCCGGTCCGTTCTCGCGCAGCAACCGATACACGAATGCCGACACTGTGGCCAGGACCACGATTGAGTAGACGATGTCGCGGGGTAATCCAAGCGCGGCTGCAACGTAGGCCGCGATTGCGAGGGCACCCAGGCCTAGGAAGCGCGTCCACAACATGGTGGGCACATCCTTCCTAGGCTGGTCGTTACATTCCCCGAAGGTATGCAACAGCCGATCTAACCCGATGCTTGACCTCGATTCGGCACCGAACCATCCGCGGATGGGTCGATTCACGAACTATTTCAAACCTGACGACTGTTCGCCAGTCTCACATCGGGTGATCCGTTCGATCAGCCTTCGAGCGCGGCGTCCAGCGTGATCTCGACACCGGTGAGAGCCTTGCTGACCGGGCAGGTCTCTTTCGCTGCCTGCGCTGCCTTCGCAAACCCGTCGGCGTCGAGACCGTCCACCTCGCCGCGGACGGTCAATTTGATACCGGTGAGCTTGAAACCGGGCTGATCCGGACCGAGCGAGACATCAGCGGTCACTTCGAGACTCTGCGGAGTACCGCCCGCTTCTGCGATCAGCGCCGACAATTGCATCGCGTAACAGCTCGAATGAGCCGCTGCGATCAGTTCCTCCGGGCTGGTGGTGCCGTCGGCGTTCTCGGCGGCACGCTTGGGAAACGACACGTCGAACGTCGCTGCACCAGAACTGGACAGCTCCACCTGGCCGGAACCTTGTTCGAGAGTTCCATTCCATGCGGTGCGTGAGGTACGTGTTGGCATCGAACCGAGTCCTTTCGTCGTCGACCCTTCATAGGGCCGATACTCAGGCTAACGTCGGCGGGGTGACCGGGCCATCGAGTGCGGAGATCTCGAGATGACGAACGAGCGAGCCACCAGTTGTTTTCGGCGAACAGCGATGATCGTGGCGGCGGCGCTCGTCTGGGGTGTCACCCTGTCGGCACCCGTCGTCGCCGATCCCCTGTCGGACTTCTACGACCTGCCGGTGGAATCGACGGGACATTCGCCGGGCGATGTGGTGCGAGTACGACCGATGAACTCGCCCAAAGGTTTCGGACTCGGCTTCGACATCGAACGAATCCTGTACACCTCCACCGATACGCACGGCGAACCAAAGACCGTCTCCGGGTACACGATGACCCCCACCGCGCCGTGGCCCGGTCCCGGACCGCGACCGGTGATCGCCTACGCGCCCGGCACATCCGGGATGGCCGATCGCTGCGCCGGATCGGCGGTACTCGGTACCGTCGGGTCGTCCCCCGCCATCCTGCCGCTACTGCTGGCCGGCTATCGCGTCGTAGCGACCGACTACCAGGGACTCGGCACTCCGGGCGGGCACACATACCTGAACCGCCTGGCCTCGGCACATGCGTTGCTCGACGTAGCGAGAACCGCCGACGATGACGCGCCGTTGGTTCTGTACGGGTACTCGGAGGGTGGGTTCGCCTCGGCCTCGGCGGCCGAACTCGCCAATGGGTATGCCCCCGAGCTCAACATCGTCGGCGCCTATGTCGGTGCGCCACCGGCAGATCCGACGCTCAACATCGAGCCCCTCGACGGCACCACACTCGGCAGCGCCGTCCTGTTCGCGGTCGACGGCATGATCAATGCCTACCCCGAACGTGCCGACGACATCCGAAGCGTGTTCGACGCCGACGGCACCGCACTGCTGGACGCCGCGCAGAACTGGTGCAGCACCGACCGTGCAGCGAACGACGCTATCGACACAAGAGCTCTGACCCGCGACGGACGCCCACTCACCGCACACCTGAACGACCCCGGAATCTTCGACGTGATCGATGCGAACACCGTCGGCCGAATCGCACCGAGCATGCCGGTCTACCTGTCGCACGGCGTCGCGGACGACGTCGTACCGATCGAGCAGTCCCGGGCTCTGCTCGAACGCTGGCTGGAGCTCGGTGCCGATGTCACCTACCGCGAATACGACTTTCCGGTCGTCCCGATCACGGGCGCGAACCATGCACCCGGAGCCTTGGCCGCATACGCCGACATATTGCCCTGGATCGCCGACCTCGTTCACAGATCCGACGCCTGATCTCAGCACCGAAATCAGGGTCTTCGCCGAGGCTTCTGCGCGGCCCGGGCCTGGATCAATGCGCCTTTGTTGCAGTCTGACCGACTGGAACCCACATTGATCCGGGGGGTGGGTGGCGGGCCGGGCGGGTGGGGGTGCGCGGGCGGGTGGAGGTGACGGGCCGGGCGGGCGGGCGGGTGAGTGGGTTGGCTTGTGGACATACGACAACGGGCGACCCTCCGAAGAGGATCGCCCGTTGTGTTGGAACTGGTGGAACTTACTCGCTGTCGCTGTCTCCGGCGGCCTTGGCCAGATCGACCGGAACCTCGTCGGGGACGATGATGGCTTTCTTCTCACCGCGGAACGTGAACTTCGCGTCCTCGCCTGCGCCTTCGCCGTCCCAGTTCTCGACGTCGACCAGGATGATCTGGCCGGCTTCGATTTCGCCGAAGAGGATCTTCTCCGACAACTGGTCCTCGATCTCGCGCTGGATGGTGCGACGCAGTGGCCGCGCACCCAGGACGGGGTCGAATCCGCGCTTGGCGAGCAGAGACTTCGCCTTCTCGGTGACCTCGATCGCCATGTCCTTGTTCTTGAGCGCACCTTCGACTCGGTTGAGCATGAGATCGACCATCTGGATGATCTCGTCCTTGGTGAGCTGGTGGAACACGACGATGTCGTCGATACGGTTCAGGAACTCGGGGCGGAAGTGCTTCTTCAGCTCGTCGTTGACCTTGAGCTTCATCCGCTCGTAGTTCGATCCGGTGCCTTCACCCGAGGAGAAGCCGAGGCCGACTGCCTTCGAGATGTCCGAGGTACCGAGGTTCGAGGTGAAGATCAGCACGGTGTTCTTGAAGTCGACCGTGCGTCCCTGGCCGTCGGTGAGACGGCCGTCTTCGAGCACCTGCAGGAGGGTGTTGTAGATCTCCTGGTGTGCCTTCTCGATCTCGTCGAACAGCACGACGGAGAACGGCTTGCGGCGGACCTTCTCGGTGAGCTGGCCACCCTCTTCGTAGCCGACGTATCCGGGAGGAGCACCGAACAGACGCGACGCGGTGAAGCGGTCGTGGAACTCGCCCATGTCGATCTGGATGAGCGCATCGTCCTCGCCGAAGAGGAAGTTCGCGAGTGCCTTCGACAGCTCGGTCTTACCGACACCGGACGGGCCGGCGAAGATGAACGAGCCCGACGGGCGCTTCGGGTCCTTCAGACCTGCACGGGTACGACGGATCGCCTTGGAGACGGCCTTGACTGCCTCGACCTGGCCGATGATCCGCTTGTGCAGCTCGTCTTCCATGCGGAGCAGACGGGTGGTCTCCTCCTCGGTGAGCTTGAAGACGGGGATGCCGGTCCAGTTGCCCAGAACCTCGGCGATCTGCTCGTCGTCGACCTCGGCGATGACATCGAGGTCGCCGGAACGCCACTGCTTCTCCCGCTCGGCACGCTGACCGACGAGGGTCTTCTCCTTGTCGCGCAGGTTCGCAGCCTTCTCGAAGTCCTGAGCGTCGATGGCCGATTCCTTCTCCCGGCGCGCGTCGGCGATCTTGTCGTCGAACTCACGCAGGTCTGGCGGCGCGGTCATCCGGCGGATGCGCATCCGCGCGCCCGCCTCGTCGATGAGGTCGATTGCCTTGTCGGGCAAGAACCGATCGTTGATGTACCGGTCGGCCAGAGTGGCGGCAGCGACGAGTGCACCGTCGGTGATCGAGACGCGGTGGTGTGCCTCGTAGCGATCGCGCAGACCCTTGAGGATCTCGATGGTGTGCTCGACGGTCGGCTCGCCGACCTGGACGGGCTGGAAACGACGCTCGAGAGCGGCGTCCTTCTCGATGTACTTGCGGTACTCGTCGAGCGTGGTGGCACCGATGGTCTGCAGTTCGCCACGAGCCAGCTTCGGCTTGAGGATCGATGCTGCGTCGATGGCACCTTCGGCTGCACCTGCGCCGACGAGCGTGTGCAGCTCGTCGATGAACAGGATGATGTCGCCGCGGGTGTTGATCTCCTTGAGCACCTTCTTCAGGCGCTCCTCGAAGTCACCGCGGTAACGGCTGCCGGCCACGAGCGAGCCGAGGTCGAGGGTGTAGAGCTGCTTGTCCTTGAGCGTCTCGGGAACCTCGCCGTTGACGATGGCCTGAGCCAGGCCCTCGACGACTGCGGTCTTACCGACACCGGGCTCGCCGATGAGAACAGGGTTGTTCTTGGTACGACGCGACAGCACCTGCATGACGCGCTCGATTTCCTTCGCGCGACCGATGACCGGGTCGAGCTTGCCTTCGAGCGCGGCCTGGGTGAGGTTGCGTCCGAACTGGTCGAGAACCAGTGACGTCGACGGGGTGCCCGCCTCGCCGCGGCCGCTGCCGCTCTCGGACGGCTCCTTGCCCTGGTAGCCCGACAGCAGCTGGATGACCTGCTGGCGCACGCGGTTGAGGTCGGCTCCGAGCTTGACCAGAACCTGAGCTGCGACGCCTTCGCCTTCGCGGATCAGGCCGAGCAGGATGTGCTCGGTGCCGATGTAGTTGTGGCCGAGCTGCAGTGCTTCACGCAGGCTGAGCTCGAGTACTTTCTTGGCGCGCGGAGTGAACGGAATGTGACCGGACGGAGCCTGCTGGCCCTGGCCGATGATTTCCTCTACCTGGCTGCGGACTCCTTCGAGGGAGATGCCCAGCGACTCGAGAGACTTTGCTGCAACACCTTCACCCTCGTGGATGAGGCCCAGCAGAATGTGCTCCGTGCCGATGTAGTTGTGGTTGAGCATCCGGGCTTCTTCTTGAGCCAGGACGACAACACGCCGCGCGCGATCGGTGAACCTCTCGAACATCGCTCTCCCTCACTTCTCGGTGGGTGGTAGCTCGCCCACCAGTTCTTCCAGCGCCGCAGTGTCCTGAACACTCGGTCGCTTGTGCATTCGAAGGTAAGACTGTGTCTCACTGTAGTTGGCCGACGCGACGAACGCCGACCCTCCACCCCTGAAATACTGCGTCTCCGGCAACGAGACGGACCGCCTCGTGTGCTTACTGTTCATAACGCAGGCACTTTGCAAAACGTTTCCCGATCGCTGTCCGCTGCTGGCGAACAGCTTTCTGGCCTCCGATCAGGCCTGCGACGGCTTGACGATCGGAAACAGGATCGTTTCGCGGATGCCGAGGCCGGTCAGTGCCATCAGCAGACGGTCGATTCCCATACCGGTTCCGGTGGTCGGCGGCATTCCCTGTTCCATGGCCGCGAGGAAGTCCTCGTCGAGCACCATCGCCTCGTCGTCGCCTGCGGCAGCCTGACGCGCCTGGTCCTCGAAGCGCTCGCGCTGGATGATCGGGTCGATCAGCTCCGAGTAGCCGGTCGCCAGCTCGAATCCACGAACGTAGAGATCCCACTTCTCGGTGACGCCCGGCTTGCTGCGGTGCTGACGCGTCAACGGCGACGTCTCGACGGGGAAATCACGGACGAACGTCGGTTCGGTCAACGCGTCGCCCACCTGGTGTTCCCAGAGTTCCTCGACGAGCTTGCCGTGGCCGTAGATCGGGACGCCGTCCTTGCGGGGGACTTCCAGCCCGACCTTGTCGGCGATCGCGAGCAGTTCGTCGACGGTGGTGTCGGGGGTGACGTCGAATCCGAGCGACTCCGACAACGACGGGTACATCTCGAGCGTCGTCCATTCGCCGCCGAGATCGTAGGAGGTGCCGTCGGGCAGGGTGACCACGGTGGATCCGAGTGCGGCCACCGCCACTTCCTGGACGAGTTCCCGCGTCATCTTCGCCGAATCGTCGTACGTGCCGTAGGCCTCGTAGGTCTCGAGCATCGCGAACTCCGGCGAGTGGGAGGAGTCGGCACCTTCGTTGCGGAAGTTGCGGTTGATCTCGAAGACCTTCTCGATGCCGCCGACGACGCAGCGCTTGAGGAACAGCTCCGGCGCGATGCGCAGGTACAGATCCGTGTCCATCGCATTGGAATGGGTGACGAACGGCCGGGCCGCGGCACCGCCGTGCAGCGTCTGCAGCATCGGGGTCTCGACCTCGAGGAAGCCGCGACGCTCGAGTGCGTTACGCAGTTCACGAACGACGGCGATGCGCTTGCGAGCGGTCTCTCGGGCCTCCGGACGCGTGATCAGATCCAGGTAACGCTGCCGGATCCGCGTCTCTTCGCTGAGTTCCTTGTGCGCGACGGGCAAGGGCCGCAACGACTTCGACGCGATCTGCCACGCGTCGGCCATAACGCTGAGCTCACCGCGACGGGAGCTGATGACCTCGCCGTGGACGAACACGAAGTCGCCCAGGTCGACGTCGGCCTTCCACGCTGCGAGGGCGTCCTCGCCGACACCTGCCAGGCTGATCATGGCTTGGAGCTGGGTGCCGTCGCCCTCCTGCAGGGTGGCGAAGCACAGCTTGCCGGTGTTACGGACGAAGATCACGCGGCCGACGACGCCGACGATCAGGCCGGTCGTCGTGTCGGCGTCGAGCTCGGGAAACTGGGTGCGGATCTCGAGCAGCGAATGGGTCCGCGGAACCGACACCGGATACGCCTCGACCCCGCGCTCGAGCAACGCAGCGCGCTTGGCGCGACGAATCCGTAGCTGCTCCGGGGTGTCGTCGGCCGGCTGGGTAGAAGCTGTATCACTCACGCGCACACACTTTACAGTCCGAGACTGTCGGGACGATCAGTGCGCTGCGACGGCCTCAGCCTCGCGAACGCAGTGCTTGGCCTGCGTCAACACCCCGAGCAGCCCTGCCGACTTCAGCGCCTGATAGCCGCCGACCAGATCGGTGGCCTTGTGCAGACCCAGCAGCTTGAGCGACGCGGCCGCGAGCGAGGACGTGTAGCCCTCGGAGCAGATGACGATCCACTCGACGTCGTGGTCGGTGGCGATCGCCAGCCGCGCGTCACTGGTGGGATCGAGACGCCATTCGAGGACGTTGCGTTCGATGGCCAACGCACCGGGCAGGGTGCCCTCGACAGCGCGCTGCGCCTGCGGGCGAATGTCGACGACGACCGCGCCGCGGTCGACAGCATCACGGAGCTCGAAGACGGTCATGCGATCGATGGTCTCGCGAGCGGATTCGAGCATTTCGACGATGGTCATCTCGTGGCCTTCTCGGGTTCGGCGGTGAGCTCACTGCGGGTCCGGCGCAGCGTGGCGCGCTCGGTCACTTCGTAGTACGACATCGCCGTCAGCGGCGGTGAGTAGGCGTGCACGCTGAGGGTGGGCCCGGTCGTGTTCGACGCCGGATCGTGCATCACGTCGTGCACCCATCCCAGCGGAAAGGCTGCCTGATCTCCCGCGTCGAGATGACGTTCCTTCAGTTCGGTTCCCGCCCAACGGTATTCGAGCAAAGAACCACTCAGGACGGTCAATGCACCGAGCGATCCGGCGTGATCGTGCAGTTCGGTGGATCGCTCGGGAACCCAGCTGATCAACCAGACGTCGAGATCGTCGTCGGAGTGCAGGCGAGTGGCCCAACGCTCGTCGGTAGGCCACTGTCCACCGCCGGGAAGCAGGTGGTCGAAGCGACCCTCGAGGACGTCCGATGCGCCCTGATCGGTGATCCGAAGCAGGTCGGGAGGACGCAGCCGAGTCGGCGATGTCGAGACCGACCGCGAGGTCGATCGGGGACGGGAGGGTGCAGAAAATACAGGTGTGGAAAGCATGAAGCTCTACTCCAAGGGTGTGTAACGAACGAGGCAGCGGTCAGCCTCGACAACACTCCTGGGTGGCCATGCACGTCATCACGCCGACGATTCTGACACACGAACGCCCGACGCGCTACCCCGCTTCACCGAAACATTCAGCGTGGCCGTCGCTTTGCCATGTTTCGTTCGTAGACCAGTCGCAGACCCTCCAGCGTCAGGTCGGGTTCGTGATGCTCGATGGTCGTCGACTCGGGCAGGATCAGCGCAGCGATGTCTCCGGTACCGATGACCGCGACGTCGGTGCCTTTGACCTCCGGCACCTCACGTCTGATGCGTCCGACGAGCCCGTCCACCAGGCCGGCGAAACCGAAGATGGTGCCCGCCTGGATGCACTCGACGGTGTTCTTTCCCAGCACCGATCGCGGCCGCACCATCTCGACCTCACGCAGCGTCGCGGTGCGAGTCGACATGGCCGAGGCCGAAATTTCGAGACCGGGCGCGATCGCTCCGCCGAGGAACTCGCCCTTGGCCGAGACGACGTCGACACACGTGGTGGTGCCGAAATCCACCACGATGCACGCCGAGTCGTACAGATCATGTGCGGCAAGGGTATTGACGATGCGATCGGCCCCGACCTCTTTGGGATTGTCGACCAGCAGCGGAACCCCGGTCCGCACACCGGGTTCGACCACCACGTGCACCACGTGATCCCAGTAGCGCACGAGCATCGTCCGCATCTCGCGCAGCACGGACGGCACCGTGGACAGAGCCGTCACCCCGGTGATCTGCTCGGCCTGTTCGCCCAACAACCCCCGCAACATGAACGCCAGCTCGTCGGCCGTCACATGGGGATCGGTGCGAATACGCCAATCGCGCAGCAGTTTCGAGTGATCCCCGGTGCCGGTGAAGAGCCCGACCACCGTGCTGGTGTTGCGTACATCGATTGCGAGAAGCATCGAGTCAGACCAGCACGGAGTCGGCCCGCAGATCGCGCGGCGTGATCAGACCCGAACCGGCGGGCGCATGAGCCGGGTCGCTGCCGAGCTCGACCGGCCGGTTCTTGTCGTCGACGAACACCACCCGGGGTGCGTAGTCGGCAACCTCCTGCTCGTTCATGACCCCGTAGGCGATCAGGATGACCAGGTCACCCGGGTTCACCAGATGCGCTGCGGCCCCATTGATTCCGATCACACCACTGCCCCGCTCACCGGTGATCACGTAGGTCTCCAGCCGCGCACCGTTGTCGATGTCGACGATGGTGACCTGCTCGCCTTCGAGCAGATCGGCTGCTTCCATCAGTTCCTGATCGACGGTCACCGAGCCCACGTAGTGCAGGTCCGCGTGCGTGACGGTGGCGCGATGGATCTTGGACTTCATCATGGTACGAAACATCGTGTCACTCTCCACTTTTCGGATCGTCCGGGTACTCCAAGAAACCGGTGCCGACGGCGACACCGACGTTGTCGATCAATCTCGTGGTACCCACCTTGGCCGCCACGAGCAGTCTGCCGTCCCCACGTTCGGGAGCCGGGCCGAGATGCGGGTCGCGCACTTCGAGGTAGTCGACCTGGACCAACGGCACCTGGTCGAGTACGGCACGCGCGGTGGCGATGATCGCCTCCGGACCACCGGCAGCGGCGTGCGCCCCGGCCACGAGTGCAGCGGACAACGCCATTGCAGCGTCACGCTGTTCTGCATCGAGATACCTGTTGCGCGAGGACAGCGCCAGACCGTCCTGCTCGCGAACCGTCGGGACTCCGATGACCGCGACGTCGAAGTTCAGGTCTCGCACCATCTGCCGGATCAACGTCAGCTGCTGGTAGTCCTTCTCCCCGAAGTACGCCCGATGCGGAGCGGCTATCTGCAGCAGCTTCGCCACGACGGTGAGCATTCCCGCGAAATGCGTTGGTCTGCTGACACCGTCGAGTTCACTACCGAGCGGACCGGGATGGACCGTGGTGCGCGGCCCGGACGGGTACATGTCGGACGCGGACGGCGCGAATACCAATTCCACGCCCTCGCCGCGGAGCAGTTCGACATCGGCGTCGAGGGTCCGCGGATAGGCGTCGAGGTCCTCCCCCACGCCGAACTGCAGTGGATTGACGAAAATCGACGCGATCACGACCGCGCCGGTGAGCTTCGCCTGGCGCACCAACTGCAGGTGGCCGGCATGCAATGCGCCCATGGTCGGCACCAGAGCGACCTGCTTGCCGACGCCACGTAGGGCCTTGGACACCGACGTGATCACCGCGGGATCGTGGTGAACCGTCAACTGTCCCTTCGTGTAGCTGCCCGCGAGGGTCATCGCTTCCCTTCCAGAATCTCGATCAGATCGGCTGCGGCACCGATACGTTGGGCGGACCGCAGCGACAGCGCACGGTAACCGGCGGCGATCCGTGGATCGACGGCCTCGAGCACTTCGAGGTGTTTGCCCACAGCCGCGGTATCGCCTCGGGCCACCGGGCCGGTCAGTGCGGATTGTCCGTTGCGCAACGCATTGTCCAGTGCAGTTTCGAGCAGCGGAGCCAGAACGCGCTCGGGCACACCACGTTCGGCATCGGATCCAGGAAAACCCGGACCGGCCAACGCAACTCGCAGTGCCTCGACCGCGTCGACGACCAACGTCACGAGGTGATTGCTGCCGTGAGCCAACGCCGCGTGGTAGAGCGCCCGGTTGCTCTCGGGCACGTGCACCGGCTCGCCACCGATCTCGAGGACGAGGGCTTGGGCTACCGCATAACCGATCTCGTCGCCCGCGGTGATGCCGAAGCACGCGGCCGTCATCCGGTCGGTGTCCTCGGGTCCGCCGCTGAATGTCATGGCCGGATGTATTGCCAACGGAACCGCGCCAAGGGCAGCCAGCGGCTCCAGTACCGCGACGCCGTTCGCGCCGGAGGTGTGCGCCACCAACTTGCCCGGCGCGACCGCCCCGGTCGCGGCGAGACCGGCGACGATCGAGGCCAGTTCGTAATCCGGTACCGCCAGAATCAGCAGTTCGGCGCGACGGGCAACCTCGTCGACAGGCAGAATCTGCGACTCGGGCAATCGATCACGTACTCGCGCGATGGATGCGTCCGATACCGCGGCGGCACCGACGACAACGTGTCCGACGCGTTCGAGCGCCTCACCGAATGCCGTACCGACCCGACCGGCGGAGACGACACCCACGGTCAAGCGAGCCGGAGACAGACCACCAGTGAACCCTGATGAGGTCACCGAAATTTTCCTCTCGTTCGTTCCAGTCCCGCTCGGCGGGTACCAGACGTCCTGCAGGGAACAATAGCGACAGCGGCACCGAACGTGCCATGGGAAACCGGTGTGATCTGGTTCTCAGTCTGCGCGACGGCGACGGCGACGCGTGCCGGCGTCGGTGGTCGTCGTGTCGGCCGAATCGCCGCCTGCCAGCCCGGCCATGATCTCGGCGACGGAACGGCCGTTGGAGTGCGCGCCGGACGCCTCCTCGGTGGATTCGGCGCGCCTGCGTCCGCGTCGCGGTGCATCCGCCGTCTCCTCGGCAGGCGTGTCGTCGACGCGGTCGGCTGCGAAGAACGCATCGGCCGAATCGCGCAGCGATCGGCGAGACTCCGGGTACGTGGCCTCTTCTTCGGCCGATTCGGACTCGGTGGCCTGCTGGGGCTGGGCCTCCTCGACAGGTTCGGCGTCCTCGACAGGTTCTGATTCGGCCGCGGGTCGACGCGTCTGCTCAAAGTTGTATGCGGTGAACGGCGAGGTGGGCGGGCTCACCCGACCGGCCGGCCTCGGTGCCCCGTAGGGGCGGGACTGCGCGGCCGGCGGCTCGGTGCGGTCGTTCTGCCCGGCGTCGGTGACGTCGTCGGAACCCTCCGGTGCAGAACCCTGCTCGGCAGACGCGTCCTGTGCGTACCGGGAATCGGTGTCCGGTGCCGCGGTCGCGCGGGGCATTTCGTCCGGATCCTCGGGGTAGACCACCGACGTCTCGGCGGTGACCGGCTCGTCGTAGGGCGTACCTACGCCGTTGAAGCCGGGGCCTGCAGGTCCGTTGCCGTTGCCGCCACCCCGTACGTACAACCCGGACGGGGCGGGCTGATAGCTGTCGTAGCCACGGCCACCGAGTTCCTGCATCCGCATCGCCTCGGCGCGCAGTGCGACCCGTTCGGTCGGTAGATTGCCCTCGAAGAGCACCTGCAGGTTCTGGCGCAGCGCGGCCAGTTCGTTACGCAGCGCAGCGACCTCGTCCGATTCCAACCGCGTCTCGTTGCGCACCCGGGCTTCGACGCTCATCTCGTACTCGCGTCGGGCCGAGATCTCGCGGGCGAGCTGCAGTTCGTAGACGGTCTGTAAGTCCTTGGCCTTGGTCTGATCCGCGGCCGCTTCCCTGCGGTACTTCGTCATCGCGAACGCACCGATCACCGCGGCCCACAGCGCCGAGAGCACCCCGACGCGCATCCACTGAACGCTTTCGCTGAACAACAACAGCACACTGGCGACGATGCCGAACACGACGAGCGCCGCGAGGAACAGCTGGCTCGCACTACGCCGCTTTCGGCGTCCCTTCTTGGCGCGAGTCTGATCTGTCATGTTCTCAAGGGTAACCGGCCTGTCGGTCGCATCTGGTCATCCCCGACCGATCACGTACACAACGAAGGTAACGATCGAGGGACGGATACGTTATCGGGAGCGCTCGTCGTCCCGATCTTCCGGGGTGCGGCAGCACTGCTCCAGCCACACCGCGGCGGCGACGACAGCAAGGCCCGCGACGAGGGCCACGATCGCTCCGGCTCGGTCAGCGGACGCCGCTCGCACCGTTGCCGCACGTGGCAATACGTACACCAGGAAGCCGACGCACACCCCCACCAGAGCGGTTCCCACCAGCAGCGACGCCTTCGCCAACACCAGCGCCCGGAAGACCGTCAACGGATGCAGGTCGTGCAGACCGGTACCCACTCGATGCTCGGCGATGCGATTGCGGACGATCACCGCGGTCACCACTTCCACCACCGCGACCAGATACAGCGACGCTCCGGCGTACACCGGGATCGGCGGAAACGAACCGTAGAAAACCCGCACCAGCAGCCACGTGCCCACTGCGGCGATCAGAAACAAACCCAAGACATCCCAGATCTTGGTGGGATTGGTCACCACAGTCGATCACCGTCGCCGTCGAGACGGACGACTCCCGCTCGCTCGTCCGTACTCAGACGCTCGAGCAGCTCGGATATCGGCACGTCCGCCCCGTCGACCCGAAGCGTGGCGTCGGGCTCGACGTCCAGCCACGGCATCAGCACGAACGCGCGCTCGTGTGCACGGGGATGGGGAAGAATCAGGCGCGGGTCGTCACTGATGACGTCGTCGCACACGATCACGTCGACGTCGAGGCTGCGGGGTCCCCAACGCTGCACTCGAACGCGGTCCGCTGCCTCCTCGAGTTGCTGCCCCAGACGCAACCAGTCCCACGGGCCGTAGGCATCGTCCTCGGCCACCACGATCGCGTTGAGGAAGTCCTGTTGCTCGACGCCACCCCACGGAGCAGATCGATGCACGGCCGAGCACGCCACCACGCGCGAACCCAATTCCGTTGTGACAGAACGCAAGTGGCTCATCGAGTCGCCGATGTTGCTGCCGATCGACAGCACTGCACGGCTCACTTTCGCTCCCGATAGGCCACCACGGCAACGTCGCCGAACGTCAGGGGAATGGGAGCCGACGGCTTGTGCAGCACCACCTCCACCGCGTCGACTCGGGAGTCGTAACCGAGCACCACCTCGGCGATCTCGGCGGAGACCGTCTCGATCAGATCCCGGGACGGGCCCGCTACGACCGCCGCGGCATGTTCGGCCAGCTCGCCGTAGTGCAACGTCCGAGTCAGATCGTCTGTCTCGGCCGCGGGCGAGAGATCCATCCAGACGGTGATGTCGACGACGAAGTCCTGGCCGTCTCGCTTCTCGAAGTCGAAGACACCGTGATTGCCGCGGACGGTCAGCCCGCGCAATTCGATGCGGTCGCCGCGACGAGTCCCTGCAGCGGCACTGTTGATCTCGCTCATGCGCGACCACCCTGCCATGCCCGCACGACGGCCACCGCGTCGAGTGACGACCGGACGTCGTGCACCCGCACTCCCCACGCGCCGCCGGCGACGGCGAGGGCCGAGACGACGGCCGTCGCGATCTCCCGGCCGTCCGGTGGACGCGGTGAACCGTCGGGTTCGGCGAGAAGCGAGCCCAGAAAACGTTTGCGGGACGCACCCACCAGAACCGGGAAACCGGATTCCACCAGGATGGGCAGTCCGCGCAGCAGCTGCCAGTTGTGCTCCGCGTTCTTGGCGAATCCGAGGCCCGGGTCCAGCACGATCCGCGACGCGTCGACCCCGGCGCTCACTGCGTGGTCGACCTGCTCGAGCAGTTCGCGGCGGACGTCGGCGACCACGTCGTCGTAGTGATCGGCCGGACCGGTGTGCCGGAACGTCGAGTCGGCGGCCCGCCAGTGCATCAGGATCCACGGCAGTCCGCCTCGCGCGACCACGCCGGCCATTGCGGGGTCGGCTCGACCGCCCGAGACGTCGTTGACGATCGACACCCCGGCCTCGATCGCCGCAGCGGCGACGTGTGCGCGCATCGTGTCGACGCTGGTGCTCACGCCTTCGGCGGCCAACGCCGAGATGACCGGTACGACGCGCTGCGCCTCGACCGACGGGTCGACGCGGTCCGCCCCGGGGCGCGTGGACTCCCCGCCGACGTCGACGATGTCGACTCCCAGCCGATGCATTGCCAGACCGTGTTCGACGGCCGCGTCGACGTCGAGGTAGCGACCGCCGTCGGAGAACGAATCGGCCGTCACGTTGAGAACGCCCATGACGATGGGCGCAGCGGGAACGGAGCGCGCGAGAATCATCGTGATCGGACCGGAACCGTCATTTCCGGAGGATCAGGTCCAAGGCTTCCGAACGCGATGCCGCGCTGGACTGCAGCAGACCCCGGACCGCAGAGGTGGTGGTGCTGGCACCGGGCTTGCGGATACCGCGCATCGCCATGCACAAGTGCTCGGCCTCGATCACGACGATTGCGCCGCGTGGGTCGAGCTTGCGCATCAACGCGTCGGCGATTTGGCTGGTCAACCGCTCCTGCACCTGGGGACGCTTGGCGTACATGTCCACCACGCGAGCCAGCTTCGACAGACCGGTCACCTTGCCGCTCTTGCCGGGGATGTATCCCACGTGGGCGACGCCGTGGAACGAGACCAGGTGGTGCTCGCACGTGGAGTACATGGGGATGTCTCGAACCAGAACCAGTTCTTGATGGCCTTCGTCGAAGGTCGTGTTCAGCGCGGTGTCCGGATCGGTGTAGAGGCCGGCGAAGATCTCTCGGTAGGACCGGGCGACACGAGCCGGGGTATCGAGCAGGCCCTGGCGGTCGGGATCCTCACCGACGGCAATGAGCAACTCGCGTACCGCGGCCTCCGCGCGGGGCTGGTCGAACACCGCGCCCGTGGCAAAGGCCACCGTCTCCACGATTCCCTGCTGCGGGGCGGCGGATTGCACGGCTGCTGGGACTTCTGCCGAGTCGCCTGTCGACTCGTCGGTCCTGTTGACTGACACGAGAACGTACCTCCGGTTGGGCTCCGCGAATGTGGCAGCTGGGCGGGCGTGCTGCTCGGTGTGAACGGCTCGCCGACGAACAACAGCACGGGTTCGAAACGACGCACTGGGTCGACCGTCACGGTCGACCCAGTCAGCCTAATGATCGGACTAGCGGTGTGAGCCGCCCGGTCCTTCCCACCGTTGGGTGCGTGGGCCGGCGTCGCCGTCGTCGTTTCCGTGACCGTCGCCGTGCTCACCCTGTTGCGACTCCTCCGACGAACCATGAGCGGGTCGATCGTCTCCGGGCAGCGGGTAGTTGTGCGAGCTTTCCGGAACCTCCCACGTGGGAGTCGACTCCGGCGCGCCCTCGGAATTCTCGCCGTAGGGAGGCTCGTGCCGGGACGTGCGACCGTGCTCCCCGGCGTCCGGCCGGAACGGATCCGGCTGGTACTGCGGCGGCTGATACGACTGCTGCGGCTGCTGCGGGTCGTACGACTGCTGCGGCTGGGGCGGCTGGTAGGACTGCGGCTGCTGATACGTCGGATGCTGACGGTAGCCCTGATCCGAGTCCTGCTCACGCGGAGGCTGGTACTGAGCCGGCGGCGTGGACGGGCCTTGGTAGCGCGGCACCTGTGGCTGATCGCGCGGCGGCCAGCCGGGTGCCGACCAGCCGGCGGGAGCGCCGTAATCGGGGCCCGAACCATTGGGACCCGATCGGGGCTCGGGCCGGCGATAGCCCTCGGAGTATCCGCTGCCCGTGGCCGGCCCGCCGTAGCTTCCGTTGGCAGGACCGCCGTTGGTAGCGCCGTTGTAGCCGCCACCGTTGGTAGCCCCGTTGTAGCCGCCACCGTTGTTGCTACCGCCGTTGTAGTCGCCGGGGGCTGGCGCGCTACGTCGACCGGAACCCGTGTTCGGTCCGAGCTCGCCGGTGCCCGGTGCGCCGTTGCTGGGGGCGCCGTTGGTGGGTGCGCCGTTGTAACCGTTGCTGCCGTTCTGCTGTCCGCCCTTGGTCAGCTGCGGCGACCCGGCGTAACTCGGCTGCGGAAATTGTTGCGGCGGAAGCTGTTTCGGGGCCGGCGGCACCGGAGGCCATGGCTCGCCGCGCTCGGCGGCAAGCTCCCGCGGCGTCTTGACCGGAGGCTTGTCCGAGGGCTTGCGATCACCGAAGTCGTTGAACAGGGTGATTCGCGGACGCTTGGTGACGCTGTGGAAGATTTTCTCGAGGTCTTTCCGGGTCAGCGTCTCGCGCTCGAGCAGCTCCGAGGCGAGGGTGTCCAGCAGGTCTCGGTACTCGTTGAGGATGGCCCATGCCTCGGTGTGCGCGGCTTCGATGAGCTTGCGCACCTCCTCGTCGATTTCGCGAGCGACCTCGTGCGAGAAGTCGGACTGCTGTCCCATCGAACGACCGAGGAACGGGTCGCCCTGTTCCTGTCCGTACCGAACGGCTCCGAGCTTGCTGCTCATGCCGTATTCGGTGACCATCGCGCGGGCGATCTTGGTGGCCTGGTCGATGTCCGAGGATGCCCCGGTGGTCGGCTCGTGGAACACCAGCTCTTCCGCGGCACGGCCACCCATGGCCATCACCAGACGAGCGATCATCTCCGACCGCGTCATCAGGCCCTTGTCGTCCTCGGGCACGGTCATCGCGTGACCACCGGTACGGCCGCGCGCAAGGATGGTCACCTTGTAGACGGGCTCGATGTCCGGCATCGCCCACGCGGCGAGCGTGTGCCCGCCCTCGTGGTACGCGGTGATCTTGCGTTCGTGCTCGCTGATGATGCGGCTCTTGCGACGGGGCCCACCGACGACACGGTCGACGGATTCTTCGAGCGACGCCTCGGTGATGACGGAGCCGTTCTCGCGAGCAGTGAGCAGTGCCGCCTCGTTGATGACGTTGGCCAGGTCTGCACCCGACATTCCGACCGTGCGCTTGGCGAGGCCTTCGAGGTCTGCGTCCTGCGCGACGGGCTTGCCGGCCGAGTGCACCTTGAGGATCGCTCGACGTCCGGCCAGGTCGGGAGCACCGACCGGGATCTGACGATCGAAGCGGCCCGGACGCAGCAGTGCTGGGTCGAGGATGTCGGGACGGTTGGTCGCGGCGATGAGGATGACGCCGGTGCGCTCACCGAAGCCGTCCATCTCGACGAGCAACTGGTTGAGCGTCTGCTCGCGCTCGTCGTGCCCGCCGCCCATGCCTGCGCCGCGCTGGCGGCCGACGGCGTCGATCTCGTCGACGAAGATGATGCACGGGCTGTTCTGCTTGGCCTGCTCGAACAGGTCGCGTACACGGGATGCACCGACACCGACGAACATCTCGACGAAGTCCGAGCCCGAGATGGTGAAGAACGGGACACCCGCCTCGCCTGCGACGGCGCGGGCGAGCAGGGTCTTGCCGGTTCCGGGAGGTCCGTACAGCAGCACACCGCGCGGAATTTTGGCACCGAGAGCCTGGTAGCGCGCCGGGTTCTGCAGGAAGTCCTTGATTTCGTAGAGCTCTTCGACGGCCTCGTCGGCACCTGCCACGTCGGCGAATGTTGTCTTCGGCATGTCTTTCGTCAGCTGCTTGGCCTTGGATTTACCGAAGCCCATGACACCGCCGCGACCGCCACCCTGCATACGGCTCATCACGAAGATGATCACGCCGAGGATCAGCACCATCGGCAGGATGAGGAGCAGGAACGAGCTGAACCAGCTCTCCTGGGTGACGGTGGTGTTGTAGCTGCTCAAGCCCTGCGAGTCGACCTTGTCGAAGATCTGCTCGGACGCCGAGTCCGGGTACTTCGCGATGATCTGCTTCTCGTTGTCCGTGGCGTCCGAGGCCTCTTTGAGGGTCAGCCGGATCTGCTGCTCACGGTCGTCGATCTGCGCGGACTCGACATTGCGGTCGTCGAGTTGGGCGATCGCCACCGAGGTGTCGACCGACTTCCAGTTCCGCGTGTCGTTACCGAAGTAGCTGAAGGCATAGATCACCAACAGAATGCCGAAAACGATGGCGAGATTTCGTATTACTGTCTTCCGATTCATACAGCTTCAGCCGACTCGGCCGTGTCCTTTCAGTCCGCTCCCGCGCGCTGGCTGCTCCCTGCCCGCCGGATGCTCCAGGCTACCGCGAGACTCGGACATCGGACTCGCTCTTACCTGGCGCTCTGCGTCCACGCGCCTGTCGGCGTCGACGCTTCTTCCCCTCCAACGACTGCGCTCCCCCGGCAGTTCCCCGTATCTAGCCGCACACTATCGGCATCGATGGACCATTGCATACGTCTCGGCGCGGCAATGGTCCATTCACGGCCGGCCCGACGACGCAGGAGGAGCCGAACGACTCGGATCAGCTGTAGACCTTCGGGTCCAGCAGCCCGATGTAGGGCAGATCGCGGTATCGCTCGTTGTAATCGAGGCCGTAGCCGACGACGAATTCGTTGGGGATGTCGAAGCCTACGTTGGCGACCTCCACGTCGACCTTGATCGCGTCGGGCTTGCGCAGCAACGTCACCACGGACAGCGACGCAGGAGACCTGGTCGCCAGGTTGCGCTTGAGCCAGCTCAGCGTCAGACCGGAGTCGATGATGTCTTCGACGATCAGCACGTGGCGTCCGGTGATGTCGCGGTCGAGGTCCTTGAGAATCCGGACGACGCCGGAGGACGACGTCGACGAGCCGTAGGAGCTCACCGCCATGAACTCGAGCTGCGCCGGGATGGGCAGGGCCCGCGCGAAGTCGGTCATGAACATGATCGCGCCCTTGAGAACGCCGACCAGCAGCAAGTCGCCTTCGGGAGCACCCTCGGGATACCGCTTGGCAATTTCCTCTGCGAGTTCCGCGGTCCGTGTTTTGATCTGTTCCTCGGAAATGAGAACCGATTCGATGTCGCCCTCGTACACGGGGTTTCCCTTCATTCGTTCTCCAGGCCGACGCTCAGCCTGCCATGCCGACGCGAGCACACCAACCTCGCCTCCGGCGTTCCCCCAGGCAGCGCAACTCCGCCCTGCCCGGTCCAGCGCACGACGAGCGCATCGACAGCGCGGATCTGACGGTCCGACAACGACGTCACACCCCGGCCGAGGAGCCAGCGCCGCACCACTCGGCGGCGGATCGCAGGATCGGACGACTCGATCGCCGAGACGTCCAACTCGCGGGTGTTCGTATCGACGACGGACGCGGCGATGGCGTCGAGCGCCCGGCCGTCGTCCTGCAGCTGCTCGGCCGTGCGGGCCAGAGCCGGAGCGACGCCCCCACCCAGCACGTCCTCGAGCAACGGCAACACCTCGTGGCGTAGTCGCACCCGAGTGAAGTCCGGATCGGAATTGTGCGGATCCTCGAACGGTTCGAGTCCCAGCTCTGCGCACGCGGCCCGCGTCACGGCGCGGCGGACCCCGAGGAGCGGCCGACCCCACGGGTCGTCGAACGCTGCCATTCCGGCGATAGACCGAGGCCCCGAGCCCCGACCGAGGCCTAACAGCACCGTCTCGGCCTGATCGTCGAGAGTGTGCGCCACCAGCACCGAGGCATCACCGCGCGCGGCGTCCAATGCGTCGTATCGGGCTCGGCGAGCGGCGGCTTCCACCCCACCCGTACCCGCCACGGTCACCGTCAGCACCCGCGCATCGGCGACGCCCAGCAACCGGGCACGCTCGGCGGCGACGGCAGCCACCTCGGCCGATCCCGCCTGAAGTCCATGATCGACGATCAGCGCCGCCACGTTCGAAGCCTCGGCTGCCGTCGCCGCAGTGAGCGCCAGTGAATCCGCACCACCGGACAACGCCACCGCTACCGGGCCGGGATGCGCCGCCAACCAACCCCGCACCGCACGCCGAACTTCCAGCAACGCCGGAGACTCGGGCAGCTTGGGTCGTTCCGCAGGCTCAGCCAAGGACTCGCGCGACCCACGCATCCGGGTCCTCGATCTCAGACAGCAACGGCAGGGTGTCCGGTCCGGTCCACACCGTGTTGAAGCGTTCCATTCCCACCGAGCCGACGACGTGATCGACGAATGCCTTGCCGCGTACGTATTGCGCCATCTTTGCGTCCATCCCGAGCAGTGTGCGGACGACGCGTTGCACGGGGTTGACCTTGCGTTGGCGTCGCCGATCGAATGCGCGGCGGATCTGCACCACCGACGGCACGACGGCCGGTCCGACGGCGTCCATGACGTGGTCGGCGTGACCTTCGAGCAGTGTTCCGAGAACGAGAAGCCGGTCGATCGCCTGCCGCTGCGGCTCGGGCTGGGTCGCGCGGAGCAGACCGATGATGCCGGCGTCCTCGGCGGATCCGCCGGGATTCTTCCTGGCCTTCAGAGCGCCGCTCAGCCGAGTGAGGACATCGGACATCGGCTCGTCGGTGCCGTCGGAGAGCAATCCGACGTTGTCCCGCATGTACTGCCCGAGCCACGGCGCGGAGGAGAACTGCACTCGGTGGGTCACCTCGTGCAGGCATACCCAGAGTCGAAAATCACTGGGCGAGACGCGAAGTGCACGTTCAACGGCGATCACGTTGGGTGCGACCAGCAGCAGGGTGCCGCTCTCACCGGTGAACGGATCGTACTGTCCCAGAATGGCACTGGACAGGAACGCGAGCATGGCACCGGCCTGCAACCCGGCGGGCTTGCCACCGAGCAGACCGGTCGGGGGTGCCTCGTTCTCGTCCCCGGTGAGGTGCTTCATCGACGCAGCCGCTGCAGCGATCCATCCTGCTCGATCGACCACCTGGGCGTCGGGCACCGGCAGACCGTCGGCCAGACCGGTCGTCTCCCGCACCGGCCCCTCGGCCCGAATCGATGCTGCGGCAAGCTCTTCCACGGCTGCGGCGGCGGTGTATCGCGAGGTGGCCGGTCCCGGGCGGGCCAATCTCGCTCCGGCCTTCGCGGCCACCGCCCAGTCGACTGCGCCGGCGAACCCGGACGTGGCGCCGTTGTCGTCGGCGGTTGCTGTTTCGGTGCTCATCGGCAACCACACATTCTCAGGGTCGATGCGACGGCATCGAGGGCGGGTCGACTGACATCGGGTGGCCGGTCGTTGGACATCAGGGCGAACGTCAGGATCCGACCGTCGACGTCGACGACGTATCCCGCCAGAGCGCTTGCAGCGGAGAGGGTTCCGGTCTTCGCGCGAACCCAGCCGGCACCGGTACGATCACCCGAGGCGTACCGATCGGACAGCGTTCCGGTGGCACCGGCGACCGGTAGGTAGTCGAGCATGGGCCGCAGTGCCGGTTGGCCGCTCCCGGCTGCCGACGTCAGCACCTGATCGAGCAGGCGCGCGGGAATCCTGCCGTCGACCGACAGTCCGCTCGCGTCCTGCAACGCCAGACCCGCCATGTCGAAGCCGGCCGAGAACAGGGTCTGGCCGATGGACGCCACCGCCCCGGAAAAGCTTGCCGCCGTATTCATCTCGAGCGAGAGTTCTCGGCCCACCGCTTCGGCCAGCACGTTGTCGGACCGATAGATCATCTGCTGCAGCCGATCCCGCAACGGGGCCGACTGCACCGATGCGATCTGATCGGCACCCTCCGCCGCCTTGCCCGTCGTCACCGCAGCGGGGTCGACGCCGAGTCCCGCGGCGAGGGCGCGGCCGGCATCGAGGGCAGGCGTGGTGCTGCGCGGCGATTCGTCGACGAGGGGGTTCGAGCGGCCGCCGTCGAGCATGATCGGTTCGATCGGGGTGATCGATCCGGCGGCGATGTCGGCCGGGAACCAGCCCTGGGCCATCGTGTCGCCGGAGTAGATGGACGTGTCGACGCTGATGCTGCGCACTGCGGTTCCGCTGCGGCGGATCTGCTCCACCAGGTCGTCGATACGCGCCGCTCCCGGATAGAACCCGGTCGTACCCACCGGCAGGGCGGTGAGCGTGGGGTCGCCGCCGGCGATCAGCACGATGTTGCCCTCACCGCTGCCCTGGACCACCCGGGTCGCGACGCGGTGGTCGGACGGAAGCGCGAGCATCGCGGCCGCTGCCGTGAGCACCTTGGTCGTCGATGCGGGAGTCATGGGCGTGTCGGGATTCTGCGACCACAGGATCTGGCCGGTCTGCGCGTCGGCCACGGTGCCGGTGAAGGTGCCGAGCGCGGCGTCGTCCACGACGGGTGCGAGCGCGCCTGCGAGACCGGCTGCGCTCGGCACCGGGGCGGAGTCGGGGAACGCGGTGATCGACGGGTTCGGCAGCACAGTCTCGGGCGGGGGTGCGATCGCGGCGTCGACACTTTCGGAGACCCTGGGCAGCACCAGAGCGGCGGTCGTGACGGCAAGGACCACGACGAACACCGCGCACAGCGTGAGGATCAACCGCTTCTTCCTGCGTCTGCGCCCCGCCATGGGACCGAGGAATCGCCGTGTCAGCCCCGCCACCGTTCCTCCGTCATTGCCGTGGTCGTACCCATGATCGTCGAGTCAACAGTATCCTCGGGTCCGGTAGCCTTGCGCCGCCACCATAGAGACATTCGCAAACCACTCGAGCCCGCTCGGGCTCGAACCAAGACAGTGAGGACTGCACGTGTCGTTCGACGTCACCATCGAGATCCCCAAGGGGCAGCGCAACAAGTACGAGGTCGACCACGTCACCGGACGTGTTCGTCTCGACCGCTACCTCTACACCGCGATGGCGTATCCGGCCGACTACGGCTTCATCGAGAACACCCTGGGCGAGGACGGCGATCCGCTCGACGCGCTGGTGCTGCTGCCCGAGTCGGTGTACCCCGGTGTCATCGTCGAGGCCCGCCCGGTGGCCATGTTCAAGATGGTCGACGAAGCAGGCGGCGACGACAAGGTGCTGTGTGTGCCGGCCGGCGACACCCGCTGGGATCACATCCAGGATCTGAGCGACGTCTCGACCTTCGAGCTCGACGCGATCAAGCATTTCTTCGTCCATTACAAGGATCTCGAACCCAACAAGCACGTCACCGGTGCAGACTGGGTGGGTCGCGCAGAAGCCGAGGCCGAAATCGCTGCGTCCTTCAAGCGTTTGACGGACAATCCGGGTCACTGATCCTTTCGGCATCACAACACCTCGTTTCGGCCGTGTGCCGACGAACCACAGTTTGGGGAGACGTATGACCGACAGCACTTCCAACGGCACCGCCGGTGATCGGCGCAATCTGGAGTCGCGGCCGATATCGGACCCGACCCAGTTCCCCGATCTGCCGGTGACCGTCGTTCTCGACCGGATCCCGGTACCGATTCTGGCTGTCGATCCCACCGGTGCCATCGTGTTCGCGAACGAGGCCTTCGACGATCTGTTCGGACTCGACCGGACAGAACGAGAGGACTTCCACCTGCACGACATCTTCCCGGATCGAGCTCCGGAGGGCGTGAACGTCGCGGAGATGTTCCTGACCACCGTCGCCACCCGTGCGGACTCCCTGTGGCGGATGACCGACAAGACCGGCGACATCTTTCAGGTGCGGGCCAGCAAGTCGATTCTCAGGCGCACCGAGGACACTATCGTGCTCGTCGCGTTGGAGGATTTCACCGACCAGCTGTGGAACGACCCGAAGAGCGCTCTGCGCTGACGGTTCGAATCGTTCTCCCCAGAACGTTTCCCGGGAACGACCAACGGTGTACATCGGCATGTCAGGTGCCGGTGTACACCGTTGCTTTGTTTCCACCCGCGTGTTTCGACTCGTACATCGCTGCGTCGGCGTCGAGCAGTCCGTTGTGCATCAACTCGGCCGACTCGTAGGACGAATCGGCCGACCGCCACTGGCCGGCATCGAGTATCGCGACCCCGATGCTGACCGTCACCGGCACGTCGTCGCCTGGATCGTGCACCGCCTCGCGAATGTCGTCGGCCAGGTGTTTGGCGGAGTCGGCGTCGACCGGAACGGCAATCGTGAACTCTTCACCTCCGGTCCGCGCCACGCACGGATGTCTACCGGTGACAGCGCTCAGCCGTCGCGCTGTCCGGCGAAGAACCCGGTCACCCATCGCATGGCCGAAGGTGTCGTTGACCCGCTTGAACTGGTCCAGATCGACCACCATCAACGCCACGGATTCAGTGTCGGCCAATCTGCCCAGCATCCGCTCGAGCCGCAGTTCCAGACCGCGCCGATTGAGCAGGCCCGTCAGAGAGTCGGTGTTGGCGAGGTCGAGCTGGCGTTGGATGACGGCGCGAAAGGCGAGCACCGAGTTGACCACGAGCACCGTGACGAGAGCGCGCGCGATGATCGAGGCCGGGTCGTCCGGGCGTTCGAGGACGGCCAGAACCGCGAGCAGCAGAATGACTGCGTTGACGAACGCCGTGTGAAATTTCAGTACGTTGCGGCGGGAGAAGTACGCGATGTAGGTGCCGATCACCGAGAACAGGGCAGCCCCGTACAGAGCCAGGTCCCGGTCCGCAAAGGTCAGCAGTAGCCCCGACACCCCCACGTCCGCATAGATCACGAACCATCCGGGCATGTGCGAGGCGTCCACCGACCGTAACCACCACCACGCTCCCACCGGCAGGGTGGAGAGCAGCACGATCGTGCAGATCAGCACGGCCGTCGTGCCCACCGGACCGTCGTCCGACAGCATGATGATCGCGCCGATCACTCCGAACGACGGGACGAGCACTGCGATACCCCTGGCCACGCGACGCTCGAGCCGGATCGAGCCCGATCGGGGTCCGATCTCGGACGACGGGGAGGGTAGGTCGTGATCGGTTGGCATCGCGTCCCCTCCGTCCGTTTCGAGCAGTCCGAGCATCCGGGTACGACGGCGTCGCGCCCCGGCCGTCGAGGCAGGGCTCGAGCGTACGAAACGACTCGACCGTCGTCACCGAGTTCTCGGAGTCCGAGGCTCAGACGTTACCCGGGCGTTGAGTGGGCAGGTCCGGTCTGATGGTCTCGTAATCGGTCAAGAATCGATCCAGCAGTCCGACCAGCGTCGCCCGATCCTCCTCGGCCCATCCTTCGATGACTCGTCCGAGGTTCTCGGTGCGGCGTTGCTGGATGGCGGCTGCAGCTTCCTCACCGGACGGGGTGACGGCCAGAACGAATGCCCGCCCGTCACGTTCGTCGGGTACCCGAGCGACGTGTCCTCGCTCGACCAGCTGGCCTACCTGCCTGCTGACCGTGGACGGGTCCGAGTTGACCATCGCGGCGAGCTCGCTGGACCGCATCGGTCCGTCGCGCAGCAGGCGGAACAGGCATACGTAGGCGGCACCGTCGACGCCGCCCGAGGACGAGATCTGCGCGATGTTGCGCTCCCGAATCCGCTGCAGCCGAACCAGCTGTGTACCCAGCTCTTCGGCGTATTCGACCACGTCAGCTACCGGTGAATTGGGCCGGACGCTTCTCGAACACCGAGGTGATGGCCTCGGTGAGATCGTGCGAGGCGAGGAAAGCCGCGTTCCAGGCCGCGACGAATCTCAGCGAGTCGTCGACGCTCGCCGACCGGGAATGGTCGAGGACGGTCTTGATGCCCTGCACCACCAGGGGCGGGTTCGCAGCAATGGCCGCGGCGCACTCGCGGGCGGCCGCGAGGACGGCATCGTGGTCCTCGAACACGTCGTTGACCAGGCCGATCTTCTCGGCGCGCGCCGCGTCGATGTCCTTGCCGGTCAACGCGAGCTCACGCATGTGGCCGTCGCCGATGATCGCGGGGAGTCGAGCGAGAGATCCCATGTCGGCGACGATCGCGACACGCACCTCGCGGACGCTGAACTTCGCGTCGGCGCTGGCATATCGCACGTCGGCGGCGGTGATGAGGTCGACGCCGCCACCGATGCACCAGCCCTGCACTGCGGCGACGACGGGCTTGCGGCAGTCCGCCACGGCGTTGACGGCCTTCTGCATCGTCTTGATGGTGTCGTGGAACGTGGTCCTGGGTCCGGCGAGTGCTTGGTCGGCCATCAGCGGTCCGAACGTTCCGGCCATGGCCGGCAGGTCGAGACCGTAGGTGAAGTTCCTTCCGGAGCCCGCGAGAACCACGGCCCGTACCTCTGGATCGGCATCGAGTCGGTCGAACAGTTCTGGGCATTCGCTCCAGAAATCAGGGCCCATGGCGTTGCCCTTGTTCGGCCCGAGAAGTGTCACGTGCGCGATGTGGTCTGCGATCTCCACAGAGAATGCGGTCCAGTTCCGTTCGGTCATGCTGCAAGCCTAGCGGCAGATGCAGCAGTACCTACAGGGCGTGTTACGCCGAGTAACGTCTGCGCTAAGAGCCTGCTCAGCTATGGCAATGACCGACTCCGGTCTTCCATCATTCATGCATGTTGATGCATCAGGGGTTGGGTCTCGAGACATTCAACGATCTGCCGCGTCGCAAGGCGGTCCACGCGCTCTACGAGTGCTGTTGCTCGGTTGCCTGGGCCTCACGTCTCGCCGACGGCCGCCCGTACCGGTCGCGGGACGAGTTGTTCACCGCGGCGGCCGCCGAGCTGAACGAGTTGTCCGACAACGTCATCGACGCCTTGGCCGCGACGCTGCCCGAGCCGAACAAGATGTGCACGACCATGGACGCAGAATCACGTAGCGCCCTGGGCACCGCAGCGCGCGCGTACGAATCGAAATTCGGCTGGCGGTACGTCTCGAACCTGATGATGGCTCCCGACGGTTTCGAACCCAGGGACGTGCTGATGGAGCTCGGCCATCGACTCGACAACGACGAACCGACCGAACGGCTGGTCATGCGCAGGGAGTTGGTCGAGATCGATCACCGTCGCCTCGGCCGACTGTTGGGTCCCGAAGGCGGCTGGCCGCCGTACTGACACCGCGAAATCAGCCGAACAGGCCGACAACTCGACCGATCAGGCCACCGGCGATCACGATCGCCAACAATGCCACCAGAACGATGACGACGATCGGCATCACGCGACTGCGCTGCGGCGGTTCGTGGTTGGGCCCACCGACTGCTGTCTCGGCTGGAGGAGTATCGCCCGGCGTCACGCTACCGCCCGCTTCGAGGCCGGCAGTCTCATCGGGTTCTGGATTCTGAGCAGTCATGAACCCGGAGTACCCGGTAGCGCAGCCCTCAATCGAGCTGTGCTCTGGCTATCGCTCCGGCGAACAGTTCCGACACGGCATCGGCGATGACGGACCGGTCGATCTCCTCCGGATCCACCGAATGTTCCACGGCCAATCCGGAGATCAACGCAGCCAAGGACATCGCGAGGCGTCGAGCATCGAACGCCTCCCCCACACCCCACTGCACCGCTCGATCGGCGATGAGTCGTTCGAGCTCGGAGCGGAGGGCACGACGGTCGGTGCGGTAGCGCTCGGCAATCACCGGGTCACGGCCCGCGAGAATCCCGAATTCGACGGTCAGTAGTGGCCACCGCGGCTCGGCGACCACCCAGGACGCGATTTCGCCGCCGCCGGCTCCCGCAGCCGCCTGCGGGTCCAGGTCGGACACGTGAGCGAGTACTCGGGCGGCGAGGTCGAGTGATCGCTGTGCCAGCAGTTCGGCGAACAGCCCTTGCTTGGAATCGAAGTTGGAATACACGGCCCCCTTCGTGAACCCGGCCCGATCGGCAATGTCGGTGAGCTTGGCCGCCGCGTATCCGCGCTCGGTGAACTCGTCGGCCGCTGCGGCGAGCAGTCGTTCTCGCACATCGGTGCGCTGCGGCCTGCGCTGTGGCTGTGTCGATCGCCACTCTTCTTGCTGCTCGGCATTCACGATACCTAGAGTATTGAATACCTCGGGTATCGACAAGGTCTTCGAGTCTCGACATGTTCAGGAGCACTTTTCATGCGCAAGATGTCACTACTCGCCGCCGCAGTGCTGGTGCTGCAACTCGGCTTCATCCTCAGCTACGTGTCGGCGTTCCATCAGCCGACTCCCCACGCGATTCCGATCGCCGTGGTGACCGAGGCCGGGCTTCCCGCCGGCCTGGACCAGCAGACCGCCGACCGCCTCGACGCCATCGACGGTGCGCCGCTCGACGCGCGTACGGCAGTGGACACCGCCGAGGTTCGCACTCTGCTCCGCGATCGGGACATCCTCGGTGCCTACGTCGTCGGCTCGAGCGGCACCGACACACTGATCACCGCGAGCGCTGCCGGCAGCTCGGTGGCGACCGCCCTCGAATCGATCTTCACCGAGGTCGATGCCGCTCAGGGACGCCAATTCGTGGTGCGTGACGAGATCCCGGTCGGCGTGCATGACAACCGTGGATTGTCCGGCTTCTACCTGTCGGTGGGCTGGGTCGTCGGCGGCTACCTCCTCGCGGCCGCCTTCGGTCTGCTCATCGGGGCACCGACGACCCGACGCGAAACCTGTGTCCACGTCGGCATTCTCGCCGCGTACTCGATTGCCTCGGGCGCACTGGGAGCACTGCTGACCACCCACGTACTCGGAACCTTTGCCGGACACTGGTTTCCGCTCACCGTGCTGGGCACCGGGGTCGTCTTCGCCACCGGACTGTTCACGATGGGCCTGCGAGCCCTGATCGGAGTGGCTGCGGTACCGGCGGCGATCGTGCTGTTCGTCATCCTCGGAAATCCCAGCGCTGGAGGCGCTTTCGGGGCCAACGTACTGCCGCATGTGTACGCGTCGATCGGCCGGTGGATCACCCCGGGCATCGGCACCGAAGGAGTGCGCAGCATCGTGTACTTCTCGGGTGCGGGGGTCGGGCAGCCGGCACTCGGACTGGGTCTCTACATCCTGATCGGCGTGCTGCTGATGGCTGCGGCAGCGGTTCTGCGCCGTCGTCGCAGCGCCGGTGAATCGATGCCGAGCCAGTAAAGTGGCATCCCATGACTGCCACATTCCCTCTGCCGATGCCCGATCTCGCTGTCCGCACACTCGGTGGCGCAGTGGTGTGGGCGAACGACGAGACGTTCGCCGAGAAGGAAAATCTGATCACACCGGGCAAAGCCGACTACTCGACCGCGACGTTCGGGCACAAGGGGCAGATCTACGACGGGTGGGAGACGCGGCGCCGACGCGAGGCCGGCTACGACGAGGCGATCGTGCGACTCGGAGCTGCCGGCATCGTGTCGGCCGTCATCGTCGATACGTCCTGGTTCACCGGCAACTATCCGCCGGAAGTTTCGATCGAGGCCGCCGAGGTGACCGGATTCCCGTCACCGACCGAGCTGTACGAGACGGAATGGACGACCATCGTCGCCCGTAGTGCCGTCGATGGCGACAGCGAGAACCGATTCGAAGTCGCGTCCGACGCCCGGTGGACGCACGTCAAGCTGTCCATCTACCCGGACGGCGGCGTCGCTCGGCTGCGAGTACTGGGCCGCGGCGTCCCGGACCCGAAGTTCCTCGCCGTCGGGCCCGTCGACCTGGCCGCGCTCGAGAACGGCGCATACGTGTCGGCCTGCTCCAACATGTTCTACAGCTCCCCCAACAATCTGCTGTTCCCCGGCCCGCCGCGCTCGATGGGCGAAGGCTGGGAGACCTCGCGTCGACGCAACGACGCCAACGACTGGGTGCAGGTGCAGCTCGGCGGCACGGGCCGAATCCGGCTGGCCGAGCTGGACACCAGTTGCTTCCTGGGCAACGCCCCCGGCGCGGCATCCCTGCAAGGGCGACTGGGCGACGGCGACTGGATCGAACTCTTGCCGCGAACGACACTGCAGCCCGACACTCGGCATCGCTTCGTTCTCGACCACGACACTCCGGTGTCGGAGGTGCGAATGGACATCTTCCCCGACGGGGGAATGGCGCGATTGAGACTGTTCGGTGATCTCGACCTGTCTGCGTAAACGGTCGTGTGGCAATAGGGTTGGGGCATGTCCCGGCTACTTCATCCGAATGCAGCCCACGTTGCCGACACCCTGATTTCTCGTGGTCATCACGGGGTGGTGGTGAACAGTCCCGAGGGCACCCACACCGCCGCCGACGCCGCAGCTGCGTTGGGCGTCGAGGTGGGTGCGATCGTGAAGTCGATGGTGTTTCTGCTCGACGACGAGCCGGTGTTGCTCCTGGTGTCCGGGGCTCACAATGTTCATCTCGAGCACACCGGTGAGCGTCTCGGCGGCACGCTCGCCCGGGCCGATCTGCGTACCGCCAAGCACGCCACCGGCCAGCCGATCGGGGGAATCGCTCCGGTGGGCCATCCGACGAATTTGGATACGTTCGTCGATCAGGACCTTGCGGCCCACCCCGAACTGTGGGCCGCGGCCGGGCACATCGACACGATCTTCCGCTCGTCGTACTCCGAGTTGCTGCGCATCACCGCAGGTCTGGCGATCGACGTCACCTGAGCTCGAACGACCTAGGACGCGAGGGTCGGGGCAATTCGGGGTGCGCTGAGGATCGCGTCGACGACGTCGGTGTCGAGGCGGGTGCCGCGCGATTCGAGGAGCGGCAACACTCCCGCGGCCAGGAACGTCGACTGCCGCTCGATCTCGCCGTGCACCTGCAGCGTCACGCCGTCGGCGACGTCGGCCGCGGTCACGTCGGAGATCAAACTTGCCAGTCCCGACGGGGTACCGACGTAGCGGATGGACGACGGGCTTGCCGGCGCGTCGAGTGCGGCGAATTCCCGACGGGCCGTCCTGGCGTCGGCAGCGATGTAGATCTCGAGATCGAGGAAGACCGCGAGATTGTCGGCCGATTCACCGCGGTCGACGGCTTCCGCGTGCAACCGGGCGCGTTGCTGCTGAGCTTCCCGCAGGTCCGAGGCAACGATTCTGACGGTGTTCACCTCGGGCCCGACGGTCAGCTCGGTCCAGACGTCAGCGGATTCGATGGCTATGCGGGTGTGATTGTGCGACATGAGTGGTGGTCCTGATTCGTCGGTCGGGATGCGCATGCGGACGGAGCGGAGCCGAACTCGAACACGACCCGGACGCAGTGCGGCACAGATCGACATACCTGTTGCACCAGTGGCGATTGCCACGCGACACGACACTCACGGTCATGACGCCATGCTAACTGCCTGTGGGGCTGCACGGGGATCCAACCCCGGCGGCCCCGTCGGCCAGGGCGGGGAACGGCCGAGGGTCCGGTACGGGGTTCCACCACCCGGCTTCTTCGGCGTAATCCCACGTCGGCCCGGACTCGACGAACGCTGCCAACGCGTCGACGAGTCGGTCCACGTCGGCCGAGGAACTGCCGAGACCGATACTGGCCCGCACGGCACCGTCGGCATGACCGAGCCGGCGCAGCAGCGGGTGGGCGCAGAACTTTCCGTCGCGCACTCCGATGCCGTGTTCGGCCGACAGGTACGCCGCCACTTCACCGGGGTCGTGGCCGGCGACAGTGAACGTGACGATGCCGACGACGTCGGGCGCGTCGGCCCACACCTGCAGCAGTTCGACACCCTTCAGTGCGGCCAACCCGTCCCGCAATCGGGTGGACAATTCCCGCTCGTGCGTCGTCGCGGCATCCTCGTCGAACGACGCGATGGCCTCGCACGCCGCCGCCAGCGCGACGACACCGAGCACGTTGGGCGTTCCCGCCTCGTGACGCTGCGGTGCGGGAGCCCAGTCGGTGTGCTCGATCGTCACACTGCGCACGGCACCGCCGCCGGCCAGGTGGGGCTCGCCCGCGTCGAGCCAATCACGGCTTCCCACAAGCACACCCGCGCCGAACGGGGCGTAGAGCTTGTGACCGGAGAACGCCAGATAGTCCACACCGAGTGCGGCGATGTCCACTCGACGGTGCGGAACGAGCTGTGCGCCGTCGACGACGATCCGGGCACCGTGGCGATGCGCGAGATCGGCCAGTTGCTCGATGGGGAGCACTTCGCCGGTGACGTTCGATGCACCCGTGATGGCCAGTAGCGCAGCAGGTTTCGCAGCCAGTTCGGCGTCGAGCCGGGCGAGCGTCTCGGCCAACGTCGATGCTGCGACCACCACTCGGCGATTACGCCACGGCAGGAGGTTGGCGTGGTGTTCGATATCGAGCACCACGGTATCTCCTGGCACGCACGCGGCCAACAGATTGAGCGAATCGGTGGTGTTGCGTGTGAACACGACCACTGAATTCGTCTGTGCACCAACGAATCCAGCCACGGTCTCACGCGCCTTCTCGTACGCCGCGGTGCACACCCGGGACGCGTAGCCGGCCCCGCGGTGCACGCTCGAATAGAACGGCAGCAACTCCGCGATCCGATCGGTCACTGCGGACAGCGCAGGCGCGCTGGCCGCGTAATCGAAATTGGCGTAGGTGCACGTGCCGCCGTGAACCAACGGAACCTGCAACTCCGTGCCGGAAACAGGGGCAAAAGGAGTGCAGGGACGGGAAAGTACAGACGTCATGACAGATCAAGCCCTCACGTTCGAGGGACCCGCAACGGAAGATATTCGTGAACGAGTCCGCGCTTGCCGCACCGATTGTTCGGTGTCAGCCTGGTCGTCACCCGGAGCACCCCACCGCGAAGGAGGGTTGCCGACCAGCAAGCCGGGGCTCGATGCTGGTACTCGTGACCGTGGTCAAGACACTGGCAAACCCGCCACGGTTTTGTCAAGCCGGGGATCGCTCCGACACAGCAGTAGGATTTCCGCGGTGGGAAGGCGCGCTCGTTCACCTGCTGGCAAACAGAACGTGAGATAACCAACGGCGCTGCTTTCCTCAGCACCACAAGAGTCATCTGCCAACGAACGAGAAGGACACCCGGTTGCCTGTGCACCAAGAGAACGATCTGCCGGGTTCGAGCACGGATATCGCACCTGCTCCGGCCGCGTTTCTCCGCTCGCCCCTTGCCCCGCCGGCCCGCACACTGATCGACGTACTACAAGAGACCGCCGATCGCTTCCCGGATGCACCCGCGATCGACGACGGGACGGTGTCGGTCAGCTACGCCGAACTGCTGGACGACATCGCCGAGGGTGCCCAGTGGCTCGCCGACGCCGGTGTCCGGCGCGGTGACCGCGTCGGCATCAGGATGCCGTCGGGGTCCTTCTCGCTCTATGTCGCGATTCTGTCGATCCTCGACGTCGGGGCTGCGTACGTACCCGTCGATGCCGACGATCCGGAAGAGCGCGCCGAACTGGTCTTCGGTGAGGCGCAGGTGACGGCCATCGTCACTGCGGGCGGAATCGCTGCCGGCACCGCGCCGAAACAGAATGCGCCCGAACTGGGTGCCGGTACTCCGGTGCCCGAGCTGCCCACACCCGAGGACGACGCGTGGGTGATCTTCACCTCGGGTTCGACCGGAACCCCCAAAGGTGTTGCAGTCAGCCACCGTAACGCCGCGGCATTCGTCGACGCCGAGGCCCGGATGTTCCTGCAGAAGGATCCGCTGGGACCAGGCGACCGAGTGCTCGCCGGCCTGTCGGTCGCGTTCGACGCCTCCTGCGAGGAGATGTGGCTGGCGTGGCGGCACGGCGCCTGCCTGGTGCCCGCCCCGCGCTCCCTGGTGCGATCCGGCTTCGACCTCGGTCCGTGGCTCGTCTCCCGAGACATCAGCGTCGTCTCGACGGTGCCTACTCTGGCGTCACTGTGGCCCGCCGTGGCACTGGAAGCGGTGCGGCTGTTGATCTTCGGCGGCGAAGCATGCCCACCCGAGCTGGCCGAGCGGCTGGCCGTCGAAGGCCGGGAAGTCTGGAACACCTACGGCCCCACCGAGGCGACGGTTGTCGCGTGCGCGTCCATCATGGACGGTAAAGGTCCGGTCCGCATCGGATTACCGCTGGACGGTTGGGATCTGGCGGTCGTCGACGCCTCGGGCACTCCGGTGGCGGTCGGCGAAGTGGGCGAGCTCGTCATCGGCGGCGTCGGCCTCGCCCGGTATCTCGATCCGGCCAAGGACGCCGAGAAGTACGCACCCATGCCCTCTCTCGGGTGGGACCGGGCGTATCGCAGCGGCGATCTGGTGAAGCTCGAGCTCGAAGGACTGCTGTTCCAGGGCCGCGCCGACGACCAGGTCAAGCTCGGCGGGCGACGCATCGAGCTGGGCGAGATAGACAATGCGCTGCAAGCACTTCCGGGCGTCGGCGGCGCGGCCGCGGCAGTCCGCAAGACCGCTGCGGGCAACTCGGTTCTGGTGGGATATCTCGCCAGTACCAATCCCGACTTCGACCTGGAGGCCGCGCGCGCCTTGTTGGCCGAGCAGTTGCCGTCGGCGCTCGTACCGCGGCTCGCGCTGGTCGACGAGATGCCCACACGTACCTCGGGCAAGGTCGACCGCAATGCGCTCCCGTGGCCGCTGCCCGGCATGGCGGGCGCGTCGGCGCTCGGAGGTACCGCGGGGTGGGTGGCCGAGTTGTGGACCAACATCCTCGGCGCTCAGGTCAACGACGAGAACGCCGACTTCTTCGCCAACGGTGGCGGATCACTGTCGGCCGCTCAGCTGGTGACGGCACTGCGCGAGCGGTTCCCCGAGATCACCGTCGCGCAGCTCTACGATCACCCGCGGTTGGGTTCTCTGGCACAGTATCTGGACGACCTGAAGCCTGTCGTGGAGGCAATCCCCCGCGACGTGGCACCGACGTCCCGCACCGCGCAGTGGGCGCAGATTCTGGCGACCGTGCCGTTGACGACGCTGACCGGGTTGCAGTGGGTCACCTGGCTCGGCCTGCTGTTCAACGTCATGGCCTGGTTCGACGACGTGCCGTGGGCTCCGACGTCGTCGTGGTGGTGGATTCTTCTCGCGTTCGTCCTGTTCATCACCCCGGTCGGGCGCATGGCCATCTCGGTGATCGGCTCGCGAATACTGCTGGCGGGGTTGAAACCCGGCGCATATCGACGCGGCGGCAGCATGCACATAAGGCTTTGGGCGGCAACGAGATTGACCGATGCCAGTGGCGCGTCCAACCTGTCGGGCGCACCGTGGATGGTCTATTACGCGCGCGCTCTCGGCTCGAAGATCGGCAAGGGCGTCGACCTGCACACCCTGCCGCCCGTCACCGGCATGCTCGAACTCGGCGACGGCTGCTCCATCGAACCCGAGGTCGACCTGTCCGGTCATTGGATCGACGGCGACCTCGTCTACATCGGCGGCATCGAGATCGGAGCGGGTGCCACTGTCGGCGCACGCTCCACGCTGCTGCCCGGCACCAAGGTCGGCAAGAACGCGGTCGTGACGGCCGGCTCCGCCGTCGTCGGACGAGTCAAGGCCGGCCAGATGTGGTCCGGCTCGCCCGCGCAGAAAGTGGGCAAGGCCGATCATCCGTGGCCGGCGGAGACCCCGCCGCGCGCCACCAAGTGGGTTTTCGCCTACGGCGTCGCGTCGCTGTTCCTCTCCGGCATGGCCCTGTTCTCCATCGGCGTCAGCCTGGTGCTGATGGGCTGGTGGATTCACACCGCGGACTCCGTGCTGGGGGCCTTCGAGCGCGGCTTGGTGATGCTGCCCGTCGCCACTCTGGTGTCGCTGGCGGTGTTCGCGCTGATCACCCTCGTCGCGGTCCGGTTGCTCGGCATCGGTCTCGTCGGCGGCTACCACCCCGTGCGCAGCCGCATCGGCTGGCAGGTGTGGGCCACCGAACGGTTGATGGATTCGGCGCGCACCTTCCTGTTCCCGCTCTACGCGTCGCTGCTGACACCGCATTGGCTCCGGTTGCTGGGCGCGAAGATCGGCAAGGACGTCGAGGCGTCGACAGTGCTGATGATTCCCAAGTTCACCACGGTCGCCGACGGCGCGTTCCTCGCCGACGACACCATGGTCGCGAGCTACGAACTCGGCGGCGGCTGGATGCACCTGGGCGACGCCAAGGTGGGCAAGCGGGCGTTCCTCGGAAACTCCGGCATGACGGGACCGGGGCGGACCGTCCCGAAGAACGGTCTCGTTGCGGTGCTGTCGGCAACACCGGACAAGGCGAAGTCGGGCTCGTCGTGGCTCGGTAGTCCACCGGTCCGGTTACGCCGCGCGGCAGGCAGTGCCGACTCGTCGCGGACGTTCGACCCGCCTCGCAAGTTGAAGATCGCCCGTTCACTCGTCGAGACGTGCCGGCTGATTCCCGTCGTCGTGACGTTCGGCATCGGCCTCGGTGTGCTGTTCGGACTGACCGCGATTGCCGACTCGATCGGCTACTGGCTCGCTGCCGCGCTCAGCGGTGTCGTGTTGCTAGTCGCCGGCTTCGTGGCTGCAGCGGTGTCGGCGGCCGCGAAGTGGCTGTGGGTGGGCCGGATCGGCAAGACCGACCATCCGCTGTGGAGTTCGTTCGTCTGGCGCAACGAGGTGGCCGACACGTTCGTCGAGACCGTCGCCGCACCGTGGTTCGCGCGCGCTGCCGAGGGCACCGCGGTGCTCAACATGTGGCTGCGGTGGCTCGGGGCGGACATCGGTCGAGGTGTGTGGTGCGAGACGTACTGGCTCCCGGAGGCAGACCTCGTGACGTTGGCCGACGGTGCGACGGTGAACCGAGGGTGCGTTGTGCAGACGCACCTGTTCCATGATCGGATCATGTCCATGGACACCGTCGATCTCGGCCGAGGCGCAACCCTGGGACCGCACTGTGTCGCTTTGCCTGCATCGGGTATAGGTGATGGTGCGACGGTGGGGCCTGCCTCTCTGGTGATGCGCGGCGATACGGTTCCCGCGCATACTCGTTGGCAGGGCAATCCGATCGCGCCGTGGGCCAAGGGTGATCCCTTTCCGCGGATTCGCGACGACCGAAACGAGGGGTGATCTTCAATGCCGGACAGGCTCGTGGCACCGGTGTTCGACGTCGACTCCAGTGACAATCCGATCGATACGTATCTTCCGCAGAACGGCAATCGCGGCTACCGCGTCTCGCGCTACGAACTCGACCTCGAGTACAAGGTCGAGAGCAACCGATTGACGGGCAAGGCGAAGATCACCGCGGTCACCACGGCGACGGTGTCGAAATTCGCGTTGGATCTCGGCCCGGCGATGAACGTGTCGAAGGTGTCGGTCAACGGGTCACGTTCGGTGAAGTTCAGCCACCAGCGGGGCAAGCTGAAGATCACTCCCGCCAAGCCCATTGCGTCCGGAGCGGCACTGGTGGTCACGGTGGCGTACGGCGGAACACCCAAGCCCATCAACGGTTTCTGGGGTGAGGTCGGCTGGGAGGAGCTCACCGAGGGATCGATCGTCGCGAGTCAGCCGAACGGTGCCGCATCGTGGTTTCCGTGTGACGACCACCCGGTGTCCAAGGCCAGCTACGGCATCACCATCACCACCGACTCGCCGTACTACGCGGTGGCCAACGGCACGTTGGTACGCAAGCAGACTCGGGCCAGCCGGACCACGTGGGTGTACGAGCAGCCCGAGCCGATGGCGAGTTATCTCGCGACCATTCAGATCGGGCCGTACGAGCATCGCGTCGTGAGCCCGGGGCCGGTGCCGATGAACGCGATCACGCCCCCGCGGCTACGAGCTCAGTTCGACCACGACTTCGGCCGTCAACCCCAGATGATGGACACCTTCGTACGGCTCTACGGCCCTTACCCTTTCGCGTCGTACACCGTGGTGGTGACCGACGACGATCTCGAAATCCCGGTCGAGGCGCAGGGCCTGTCCATCTTCGGTGCGAACCACTGTTCGGGTTCCCGATACTACGAGCGTCTGGTTGCACACGAATTGGCGCACCAGTGGTTCGGCAATTCCCTGACCCTCGGCAAGTGGGCAGACATCTGGCTGCACGAAGGATTCGCCTGCTACTCGGAGTGGATCTGGGCCGAGAACTCGGGCGGCGCAACGGCTCACGACAAGGCCAAGCGAGCTCACACCATCCAGCGAGGGCTCGCGATGGATCTGCAGCTCACCGATCCCGGGCCCGCCCGCATCTTCGACGACCGCGTCTACAAGCGGGGCGCGCTGGCCCTGCACGCACTGCGACGCACCATCGGCGACGAACGATTCTTCGGCCTGATCCAGGAATGGACCTCCAAATACCGCTACTCCACCGTGGCGACCGCCGACTTCACCGACCTCGCCTCTCGCTTCGGTTGCCCCCGAACCCTCTGGGACGCATGGCTTGTGGACACGCAATTGCCGTCGTTGCCGTAGATTCAGCGGGCAATCGGCTCCCCGGTTTCGGAAATGTGCCTCCGATCAGAGGCATATTTCCAAGTCTGGGGAGCCGATTGCCGTCAGCGATACGCGAGCGAGACCGCGAGGCCTGCCACGGCGTAGCCGTACAGCGCGACCGTCGCCGATGCCTGTCGCCAGAATCCTTGCGGGAACGTTGCCGCCCATCGTCCCTTGCCGTCCAGTTGCAGATCGCAGGGGAAGTCGCTGATGACCATCGCTGAAGCCGGTTGTTTCGAGTGCGCGAGCACCACACCGGTGGTGAACGGCAGTCCCCGAACGAACAGGTGCCCGCGCACATCCCCCGCTCGATAGCGCACCGTGGATTCCGTCAACGGTCCTGTGTACCGACGCCGTTGGACGTTCCACCCGGTGGCGTGTGCGAGTCGGAGGTTGCGATCGCCGCGTAGTGCCGTGTCCACGGTCTCGACGTGTGCGATCACTCCCCAGCGCAGCATCGACACCCACGAGGCGACCCGTCGGTAGCGAAACACCAGAGCCCCGACCACAACGATCGCGAACATGTACGGCACCAGCGCGGGATACCTCGACCAGCATGCGGCAGGCACGATCACCGCGACGAGAAACCAGTACGCTTCGTGTCGATTCCAAACCGTGACACCAACGATCAAAGCTGTCGGGGGCACCCGATACGGCGGGACCGTGCGCGAGGACTGCACCATGATGGCGCTGATCCTAGCCTCCCTCGTGCGCGTTGTGCGTCCCTCCAGGTACGCACAACGCGCACGACCCCTAGGTCAGGTGAGCGGACGTCTTCGATCGCACCACCAGGCCACACAGTGCCGCCATCACCGCGCCGAATCCGAAGATGATCGGATACGTGACCACCCCTGGCCAGGTCTCGGTCAGTGCCGACAGCACAGCGGGCACCGCGAAGCCGAGATACGTCAGCGAGTAGAACACCGCCGTGAGGCCGGCGAGATCGTCGGGGCCCGCAATGCGTTGCACCTCTTGCAGACCCGAAACCAGCGCCATGCCGTATCCGCACCCGAGCACCGCTGCCGCGATCAATGCCGCGGCGATGGTGAGCACCGACGCCGCCCACGCCGCGACAGCCATACCGACCACCAACAGAGACAGCGCAACCAGAGCGCCGCGCGCATTGGCGGGTGTGTCGATCCGACGCCCGACTGCCTGGATCGCGAAACCGGAGCCGAGGGCGATCACCGCCATCGCCGCGGACAGGGCGACGGGGTAACCGCCACCGGGCTCGTCGGCCAACGCGTCGGCCATCAGAGACGGCAGCACGGCATAGGCGACGCTGGCCGCACCGAAAACCCAGGGGGCCAGGGGCAACACGACGAACAGGAAGCGTCGATGCGACGCCGACGGAATTTTGAGATCGTCGACGAGGCTCTTCCTCCCCGATGATGTTGCGGCGCTCCGTGTCTCGGGGACCGACAGCATGCCGACGAACGCGGCGATGCAGATCAGCACGTGCACGCTGTACGCGAGGTGCGTCGGCCAGGGTGCCCACTGCGCCAGCACACCGGCGACGCCGGCTCCCAGGGCGAAGCCCGCCGTCAACGACATCGCGGCGCGGCGCGCTCCGGCACCGGGCTTGGCGGTGGCGTCGCGACTGGAAAGTTCCTTGACCCAGCTGCCGCCGACGGCCATACCGATTCCGAGCGCGACGCCGCTGAGCACTCGTCCGCCGAAGAGCATGTAGGCGTTGTCGGGTCCGAGGGCGATCAGAATGGACCCGGCCGCGGCAATTGCGGGCGCGGGCAACATGATCGGGCGTCGGCCGAGTCGATCGGACAACGGACCACAAATCAGCATCGCCGGAATGATGCCCAGAACGTACGCGAACAGGAACGTATCGACCACTACGGCAGAGAAGCCGTGGTCGAGTCGATACATCACCAAAAGCGGTGTGAATTCGTTGCCGCCCCAGGCGACGGCGAACATGCCGACGGCAACCAACAGCCAGCGTTTGGCCGTCGTCTCTCGGACGTCGTCGTCGATCATGGCCTCGGTCATCGTGTTCCCCCTCTGTCTGTGCGCAAGCCGTGCACCCTGAGCATGTGTTGTTCGACGGCTCGCTCGAATTCGTCTGCGTCCCCGGCTTCGATCAGGTCGGCGAGTCTGCGGTGGTCGTCGACGATGCGGGAGATCTGACCCGGATCACGGGTCAGGGATGCCGCTGTCATCCGCCGCTGTCGCTCGCGAAGTCCGTCGTAGAACGCGTCGAGCAACGGGTTGTTGCCGGCGCGGACGACGGTCCGATGGAAATCTGCGTCGGCGGCACTGAACTCCGCTGCGGTGCCGTCGACTGCGAGCTTGTCCTGGATTCGCAGGTTGTCGCGTAGCGCCTCGACCACTCGTGCGCGGGCATCCGCATCGCCGACGAAGGCGCGAACACTGCCGGCCTCGACCAATCGCCTCGCGTCGACGACGCTCTCCGCCTCACCCACCGCGATGGGGACGACCAGCGCCCCCCGCTTGGGATAGAGGCGCATCCATCCCTCGACCTGGAGGCGAAGGAACGCCTCGCGGACCGGTGTGCGGCTGATCTCGAGCCGCGTCGCGATCTCCCCTTCACTGACGAGCTCACCACCAGGAAGTTCCCCCGAAATGACGAGCTCCTTGACAGTCAGGTACGCCGTATCGGCTGCGGATCTCGTCTCGGACACAACATAGATACTAGATGCGCCTCAGCAGTCCACCCAACTCGACCTATCCCGACGGTCCACTCAACGTGACATTGACCGTCGAAAAGGCCACCACATGTCACATTGACTCCCCGAGGGGAGTCCAGAGGGGGAGCCAGCGGTCAGGGCACCCAGTGTCTGGCGGCGATGTCGTCGATCACCGGGTCTCCGTCGGGGGCTGCGTCCAATGCTTCGAGGTCGTCGCGCAGTGCGTTCAGGCGTGGGTCGTCCCCCTCGGCCTGCTCGGCTGCCGTGCCTCCGTTGTCGGCGATCTGGGCGAGCAGTTTCGCTCGCACCCGATCTCGCAGTGAGTCGCTCATTCGTCGTCACCCTTCTTGAAGACGCGTCGGGCCGTGGGGATGAGCGCGATGAGTACGCCCAGCAGCACGATGATCGAGAAGATTTGCAGCAGCACAGCAGCCTCCTATGGAGTGTCAGGTCGGGGCGAGTGCGCTGCCCCACGCAGTGTTGCGCACCACGGTGAACAAGACCAGTAGGGCCACGCCGACGACGACGGTCGGGCGACCGAAGCCAGGCAGCGACAGTGGCGTCTGGGTCCATCGTGCTCGAAGCCACGCGGCCCAGACACCGATCGCGACGACACCGAGCAGCACCGCCACGACGTTGCTCGACGCGGCAGCCGCGATGTCTCCGCGAGTGAGGTCGCCGAAAGCCCTGGTCGCACCGCAACCCGGACACCACAATCCGGTCAGGGCGTGGAACGGGCACGGCAGGTACGTCGAGGTTCGGGGATCGCGGACGTGCAGCAGCACAGCACCGCCGACTGCGGCCAGGCCGACGCCGAGAGGAGCGGCGATGCCGCGCGTCCGGGTTGCCATGACTATCGGTCCATCACGGTTCGACGATAATCGTCGCGGTCATATCGGGGTGCGGGGTGCAGTGGTAGGTGTAGGTGCCCGCGGTGTCGAAGGTGTGGGTGAACTGCCCCGACTGCATCAGTTCGCTGCGGAACGACTTGTCGTCGGCGACGACGTTGTGTGCCATCGCGCGGTCGGCGAACACCCAGGTCACGGTCTCGCCCGCCGTGATCGTCAGAGACTGCGGTGTGAACATCCGGTCGGCGACGGTCACCTGGTTCTCGGCAGCGGGCTCGGCGGGTGCGGCCGGGGTGGTCGAGGTGGAGCAGGCAGTCGCGGCCAATGTGATCGACAGTGCCGCGAGCAATCCGAGTGCCTTCATGACTCCGACGGTACCGAAGCGGCTCGTTCTCTCCGATCCAGCAGGTAGGTCGCCGTCAGCGCGATCGAGCGGTCCTCATCCTGAGTGAGCTCGCGCAGAGCCTGCGCCGCCGCCGGACCCGGAATGCTGGCCAGCGCCTGGGTCACACGTAGGCGCGCCGCAATCTCACTCGGGCCGCCCATGAGGGCCGCGACCGTGGAGTCTTCGTGGCCGAGCTCACCGAGCACGTCCGCCGCGTCCACGTCGTTCGTACCCTCGTGGACCATGTCGATCAGCACCGCAATCGCGTCGACGATTCCTCTAGTACCCAGTTCCAGCGCCGCGAGTCGTCGTACCTGCCCGTCCTCGTGGCCCAGCGCCTCCCGCAGCACCTCGGTGGCGTCGGGATGCGGAATTTCGACGACGGTATCGACGGCGCGGCGACGCACCTCGGGATCCGGTGAGTCGAGGCCCTGCCGCAGCGCCGCGACAGCATCGCTCCCGGTCTGCGCGAGTGCCCATCGCAGCGCGCCGGCGACGTTGGTGGCGGGCTCGCGCAGCACCGCCTCGGCCAGAGCCTCGGCCGGGATGGGGCGATCTCCGACGGACGCCAACGCCGCCGACTGCCGCTTCCCCGCGCTCACCGAGTCCAGGTCTCCGAGCATTCCGATGACACCGAGTACGTCCTCCCAATCTTCCGGTCGGGCGCTTCCGATGCGGCGCAACCGCGTCAGCAGCTCGGTATCTCGCGCGATGCGCTCTTCGGCTCGGGTAGCCAGCTCGTCGACGAGTCCCGTCGCCACGAAACTCGGATCGTCCAGCGCGCGTCCGACGTCGTGCAGGGACAACCCGAGCGACCGGAGCGATTCGACGTGGAACAGGCGACGAACGTCGGCCGGGGAGTATTCGCGGTAGCCGGTGCCAGTCCGCGAGGTCGGCTGCACGAGCCCGAGCCGGTCGTAGTGCCGGAGCATGCGCGCGCTGACTCCGGACCGCCGCGCCACCTCACCGATCAACATCTGCCTATCTCACCCCGTCGGGTCGGCTGCGCCAAGTGCATCGACGCGCTGGGCCTCGAACAACGCAAATCCGCTGTCGGGGTCTCGAAGCAGCGACTCCGTCGCCAGCGCGTGCGCGCGAACAGCAACATCCTTGCTCGACGCGGCTTCGCGCACCATCGGCTCGATCACCGACCCGAGTTCCACCAGTGCGCGGCTGAGGCTGCGCTGCATTTCCCGTCCGCCTCGTCCCAGCTGAGTGGACAGCGTCGTCGCCAACCACTGCTCGCTGCCCTCGGGGACCAGGACGACCGCCGCCCGCCACGCGCTCCGGGCCACCTCGTCGTCGGAGTCGGAGATGAGCGGCTCGGTGATCACCGGCCAGGCCGCCCGGTCCTTGACCTTGGACAACGTGTGCAACGCCTGGCTGCGAGCCTGCGCGCCGCCGGCACGCACTTCATGCATCAGCCTGGGCACCGTCGATGCAGCGGGGAGACGAATCAACGCCCACGTCAACATCTCTCGCACCTGGAAATCCGGTTCGACGGCGCAGCGCTCGAGCAGTGCGTCGAGAAATTCTGGGTTCTTCGATATTCCGATGTCGAGCGCGGCCCGAAGCCGCACGGAAGAGTTCTGGTGCCGAAGTGAGTCGATCATGGCCGTCAGCCAAGACCTTGTCACCGTGTGAAGGTCAAGCCCGGGTCAGGACGTCCGCGAGCGTCCGGTTCATGATGTTCAGCGCCCGCACCGCGACCCGCACCGGTCCGGGCGAGTTCGCGCTGGTGAGCAACACATCCAACACCGTTGTGTCGGTGACCTTCTCGGGCTGAACCACCCGCTTTCCCGCAATCGCTGCCTCGACCTGCCGAGCGGTGCCCCGCACCAGCGCCGCGGCGTCGCGAAGGGCGTGGGCCGTATCGGCCGAGGGTGCCGACTCCGGTTCGGCACGCGACGCCAGCACTCCGGCTCGCGCGAGTGCGTGGGCGGATCGGCCGCTGACGGTCAGCACCCGCAGTAATCGCTTCGCCCCTCGCCGGCTGCGGGTCGTCGGCCCGAGCACGAGCGGCTTCCCCGCCGTCACGACCTCCTTCAGCGCGTTGTCGAGCGTGCGCGTCGACGCCACGAGGTCGGTGGCGTTTCCTGGGGTGATCACCGATTCGACGCTGGTGTCGATCAGGGCGTCCAATTGGTCGAGATACGTATCGACCTTGTCCACCAATGTCTTTCGCGTCCCGGTCGAGAAGATGAAGTAGGCGGACGCGATACCGACGGCTCCACCGACTGCAGTCTCGATGATTCGTAGTTCGAGAACCTCGATACTGAACGTGCCGAGCAGCCCGTAGAGCATCGCGAGCAGAATGGTGACGAAGAACGACAGCAGCGCATACGCGACGGTCACCAGGTAGAACGCAAAGAACACACAGACGACGATGAGCACCAACTGAACGGATTGGTGATTGCCGACGAGTGCCGCGATCACCACTCCCGCAAGCACTCCCGCCATGGTGCCGAGGATGCGTTGGCCGGCTCTGGTCAGAATCTCACCGCGCGTCGACGCCCCCGTGAACACCAGGAACGCCGTCAGCACGGCCCAGTACCAACGATCCGGTGAGACCAGCTCCCCCAATACCGTTGCCGCGCTGGTCGCGACAGCAACCTGGATTGCCGCCTTGGTGCTGGGGTTCAGGCCGGCAGGCTTGTCCTTGTCCGCCGGAGCCTGTCGAGGACTCGACGTGACAGCCACCGCATTGGTGGTGATGTGATGAATGGCGATGTGTGCCTGCACCGCTCGTTGCGCGGATACCGTCGCGATACCGGCGGGGGTCGACGGGTCGGCGCGCTCGGCCGCCGTGGCGGCCAACCGTCGGGCGGCCTTGAGTTGCTCGGCGGACGGGGCGTTCTGCAGGCACGATCCCAGCGCGGTGGTCGCTTGCCCCAGCGCGGTCGGCCACGGCTTGGCCGGATCGAGAGCCCACAGTGAGCTGACGAGTTGTTCGGTGGCGATCTGGGCGTCGAACACACGAAGCGACAGATCGGTACTCGTCACGCTGAGCAGTTGTCCCGCGTCGTGACGGTCGAGCCAGTCGTCGATCATCAGGGCGGTGTTTCCGAGCCGATCGAGCCTGCGCCGCAACAGTTCCAGATCACGGTCCTCACGCGCCGATGCCGCTGCGAGCACCGATTCCGATACCGCTCGCATGGCGTAGAGCAGCCGCCGCACCTCCACGATCGGTCGGTCCGGAAAGACCACCGCCCGTACGAACAGAGCGATGAGCACTCCGCCGACGATCGCCGCGATCAGCATCGGCACTTGCCCCGGGGTCGCCTGAAGGAACAACGCGAAGAAGTACGAGATGAACGCGACCATGCCGAGCGCGGTGCCACGGGGTCCGAATCTGCGCACCCATACGGCCGCGAACAACACCGCGATGAATCCGACGTCGGCCACCGCGCCGAGCCGCGAGAGCAGCGCCGCGACCGTCACTGCCGCCGAGGCGGGCAGCACCATCAGGGCGGTGGTGACGAGCCGGCTGTGCTGGTCTTTGTCCTTGACCGACGCCGACGCCTGCATCGCCACCACGGTGCCGAGCATCGCCACGGTCACCGGCTGGCCGATGACGCGAGTACCGAGCAGCAGGACCACCATCGCGAGCAACACCGTCAGCGTCGTCGCCGAGGCACCGCGCAGCCGTAACTGCCCGGGATCCGACGCGTCGAGGATGCGGGCGAGGCGGTTCATTCCCCGATTCTGCGCTACGGCTCAGCCCCGTGCGGCCCGGATAGCGGGGGCCGACGAATGCGGTAGCAGCCTGTTCATGTCCGCCGGCGTGATCACGTCGACCGTCGCCGACTCGTCCAGCCGATAGGGCTGGGTGGAGATGATGCCGGCGAGGTGCTTGCGCAGGCGCGACATCTCGGCCCGCACGGTGATCGCGCGGCCGTCGTCGCCGAAGAGGTCGGCAGCCATCTGCGACGCGGTGCGTCCCTGCCGGTGGATGGCCAGCAGGTACAGAATCTCGGCGTGCCGGGGCGTCGGCTCGTGGGTCCACTCCCCCACCTCGCTGCGCACCTCGATACGAGGCTTCTGCGAATCGCGCAGGTCGATGCGAATCGTCGTCGTGTTACCGGACTCCGCGACGAACGAGTCCGCCGACTCGCCAGGAGTGGAGCCGGCGGAACGACCATGAGAAGTGGGTCGCACCAGCCATCCACCGGGCAGGGGTTCGAAGTCGCACACCCCGAGGCTCGGCAGCCAGAAGCGTCCCGTCGCGAGGTCCTCGGGCAGCAGGATGCGATTGCGCAGTGCCACCGATTCGACGGCCGCGACCCACCCGTTCGCGTCGACGGCCAGCGCCGGGGACTGCAGGCGCGCCAGCATCGGTGCGGCCACCGAACGCAGTCGATCCAGGGTGGTTCGGTGAATCTCGCGCAACTGCGATTCCGCCAACCTCGCCACGGCGTCGACCAGGGCGATGGTGGTGGGGTGCACCGTCTTGGCCGGCCCGCTGACGTCGATGGCTCCGAGCACCTGGCCGGTACGCGGATCGCGAATGGGGGCTCCGGCACAGGTCCACGAATGATGGCTGCGCACATAGTGTTCGGCCGAGAAGATCTGCACAGCGCGGCGTGAGACCAATGCTGTCCCGATGGCATTGGTGCCCACCGAATCCTCGGCCCAGTTGGCCCCTTCGACGAACCCGAGACCGTCGGCGCGGTCGAGCACCGACGTCGATCCGCTGCGCCACAGCACTCGACCGTTCCGATCGGCGACGACGAGAATGTTGTCGCCGTCCTGCACCACCGATTCCAGGCCACGGGCGAGGTCGTCCAGAATGTCGAACAACCCCGATTCCCGTCGACTGAACTCGAGATCGGACGCGTCCATCTGTCTCTCGGCAGGATTGCCCAGTTCCGGGTCGATACCGAGGGTCTGCAACCGCCGCCAGGAGTCACCGATGACCTCGCGGGGACGCGCGGGAGACTTCCCGCCGGTCATGGTCGCGTCGTACACGGCAGTGAGAATCTGCGCGTAGCGGCGCGGGTCTTCGCCGGCCGCCAGCGCAGGTTCAGGGCCTGTCGACTGCGTCATCGCTGTCAATTGTGCTCCAGCTCACAAAGCGGATTCATGCGGGGTCACCGGTAGACCAAACCACCATCGATCAACGGTGCCTGTCCGGTCATGTAATCCGAGTCGGGTCCGGCGAGATACGAGACGAACGCGGCGACGTCCTCGGGAGTCTGCGCCCGACCGAGAGCGATACCGCCGACGAACTTGTCGTAGGTCTCCCCCTCGGCGGCACCGGTCAGCTCGGCGAAGCGCTTGTCGATGGTCACCCACATGTCGGTGCCGACAACGCCGGGGCAGTACGCGTTGACGGTGATGCCGTCCGAGGCGTACTCCTTGGCCGCAGCCTGGGTCAATGCCCGGACCGCGAATTTCGTTGCGCTGTAGACCCCGAGCATCGCGAACCCGTCGTGGCCTGCGATCGAGGAAGCGTTGATGATCTTGCCCTTCTGGCCGAGCGCCTTGAATGTGGCTGCCGCAGCTTGAATTCCCCAGAGCACACCGTCGACGTTGACGGCCCAGATCTTCTTCGTGTCTTCCGGGCGGACGTGGTCGAGCGGCGCGACCTGTGCGATACCGGCATTGTTGACGATGACGTCGAAGCCGCCGAGCGCTTGATGGGTATGTTCGACGGCCGCGAACACTTGATCGCGATCACTGACGTCGGCGACGAATGTCGTTGCCTTCGAGCCTGTTCGACGCACCTCGTCGGCCACGTCGGCGATCTTGTCCTCGGCCAGGTCGACCAGCGCGATGTCGTGCCCGTCGTTGGCCAACCGCAATGCGATCGCCCGTCCGATTCCCTGACCGGCTCCCGTCACCAACACCGCGCTCATGCGGGTGCACCCGTCGAGGGGTCGACCAGAACTTTCATCTTGGTGCCTGCATGCAGCGCCTCGAATCCGTCGTCGATGACGCCGTCGAGCGTGATCTTGTCCACCCAGCCCGTCGTGTCGTAGTGGCCCTGGCTCATCAGATCGATGACGGCCTCGTAATCGGCGGAGGTGTAGCAGAGCGATCCCTGGATGCGGGATTCGTTCATGACGAGCTTCTGCAGCGGTGTGGTGAGCGGCTTTTCGTAAATTGCGACGCTGACGAGCGGTTTGCGAGCACCGATGCAGCCCAGCGCGGTCTCGACGGCCGGTTGCACACCGGCCGCGTCGTAGATGGCGTCGGCCCCGTTGCCGTCGGTCAGATCGGCGATGAAGGCGGGCACGTCCACTGCCGTCGGGTCGAGGGTCTTGGCACCGAGCGCTTCGATCGAGGCGCGACGCGTCGGCGACGGTTCGACGACGTAGACGTTGTCGAGTCCCTTACCGCGCAACGCGAACCACAGGCCGATACCGATGGGGCCGGCACCGAACACCATCGCGGTGTCCTCGGGCTTCGGATCACCGAGTGTCGCAGCGTGATAGGCAACCGACATCGGTTCGACGAGGGCACCGAGTTCGAGGGAGACGTTGTCGGGTAGGGCGTGAATCATGTCCGTGGGGACCACGGTGTATTCGGCCATTCCGCCGTCGGACATCAGTCCGTGGAAGCCGATCTGCGCGCAGATGTTGTAGTTACCTGCCCGGCAGGGTCCGCAGTGTCCACAGCGGTAGAGCGGTTCGATGGCAACGCGATCGCCGACCGAGATGCCGGTGACACCCGTGCCGAGCTCGGTGACCGTGCCCGAGAACTCGTGTCCGAGCACCAGGGGCATCTCCTGGCCGGTCAGCGGATGCGGCGAGGTGGGGATGAAGATGGGGCCTGCGTAGTACTCGTGCAGGTCGGTTCCGCAGATTCCGTTGAACCCGACCTTGACCTTGACCTGCCCCGCACCGGGATTCGGCTCGGGTACGTCGGTGATCTCCACCTTGTTCGGGCCGTAATACACAGCTGCACGCATCGGTTCTCACTCCTGACTGAATTGGATGCACACAGGTTTATGTGACGACGACCACTTCCGACAGGGTTGCAGTGCGTTGCATCGAATCGGTCGCACTGCAACCTCCCGCAACCCTGACGGGTGGGCTGTGATTCAGCTCATAGTGACGGCGACCCTGTCGACCCACCGAGAAGAGACCCCCATGACCGCAACCGCAGACCGACCCCTCGACGAGCCGAAAACGGCGTCAGCACAGGGCAACTGGCTCATATTCGGACTGGCCAACCTCGCCGTGGTCATGGCCGTGTCGCTGGCGACCTGGTATGTGCTCGCCGATCCCACCACCAGTCCCTGGAACTTCTATCCGCTGCCGTTCAACGCCGCGCTGTTCTGGGCCATTCTCTTCATCGTGTTCATCGGATTCGATTGTGAATTTGCCGGATTCGACTCTCTGAAACAACCGATGCGCGGGCTCGCGATCCTGACTTCGACGGCGGTGTTCGCCGTTGCCGTCACCTGGATCCTCGGCAGCGGCCTCGGGGCGTTGTACCCGGATTTCGCCGGTTCTCGCGAGGGCGGGCTCGGCTACTTCGCCGGAGCGCTGTTCGTGCTGTTCGGATTCGGCACCTGGGTCATGGTGGTCCTCAACTGGCAGCACTGGCCGTGGACCGTGCTGCGCATGAAGCAACCGCTGATCGGGCTGTGCGAGATCGCATTCGTCGCCGTCCCGACCCTCGCGTTGTACTTCGTGTTCGGACTGCCGTCGGTCTCGCTCTCGGCCACCGATCCACTGATGTCCGTGGACACCGCACTCGGCTGGTTCTACTCGATCGTCGTCTCGGTGATCCTGACCGGCCAGACCCTGGACAACTGGCCCTGGAAATTGGCCGGCGGCGGCGGACGGACCGCACTGGCGGCCACCGTCGGCAACGCGGTGCTCGGCACTGCCATCTACTTCCTGATGGTTCCGCTCGCGAAGCTACTCGTCGGTTCGGAAGCCACCGCAGAACTCGGCACGGTGATCAACCAGTTCCCGGCGCAGATCGGAGTCTGCTGGGCATTCTGGATGATCTTTTGGGCGAACGGCTTCGGCAATCGCTTCCCGGCGGCGGGACGCGCAGTACTGACTTTCGCGCTGGCTATCGGCACGTTCCTGGCCTACTACTACGTTCTTGCCGAGCACGTGCTCCACGAACCCGTCGTCGCGGCCGGCATCTCCGGCAACGCACTGGGCTTCGTCGACTGGCTGGTGCTGTGGACATTGATCTACGTCGTTGGATTCCAGTCGTTGGGGTTGAAGAAGCTGTCACCGGCATGAGCCGCTGCAACGCATTGCAACTCTCGACCCGGCTATCCGAAGAGAGTGTGCTGGGTCACATACACGGCACCTCTTCATCGCAAGGAGTTTTCATGACCCAGACCATCGAGCCCGACTCGATCACCCGCACGCACACCCCGCAGGAACGGGTCGACGCCTGGTTGTCGAAGTTCGAGGACGCCCTGGTCACCCGGGACATTCCTCGTGTTGCCGGCATGTTCGCCGTCAGCAGCTTCTGGCGCGATCTCGTCACGTTCACCTGGAACCTCAAGACGGTCGAGGGCCGGGACGGCGTCGCCGACATGCTCGGTGAAAGGCTCGCCGATACCGACCCGACGGGATTTCACACCACCGAGACCCCCGACGAAGCAGACGGCGTCGTCTCGGCGTGGATCGCATTCGAGACGGCGACGAGCCGTGGCAAGGGACATCTGCGTTTGACGACGGACGCCGAGACCGGTGACGACGTGGCGTGGACGCTGCTGACGACGATGCAAGAACTCAAGGGATACGAGGAGCGGCAGGGCAAGTCCCGCATCAAGGGTGCCGTGCACGGCTCGAATGCCGACACCCAGAACTGGGCCGAGAAGAAGGAGATGGAAGAGACGGAGCTCGGCTACAGCGTGCAGCCGTACGTCCTCGTCGTCGGCGGCGGGCAGGGCGGCATCGCTCTCGGTGCTCGGTTCCGTCAACTCGGCGTCCCGGCGATCGTCGTCGACCGTGCCGAGCGCCCCGGAGATCAGTGGCGTGGCCGATACAAGTCACTGTGCCTGCACGACCCGGTCTGGTACGACCATCTGCCCTACCTGCCGTTCCCGCCGAACTGGCCGGTGTTCGCGCCGAAGGACAAGATCGGCGATTGGCTCGAGATGTACACCAAGGTCATGGAGGTTCCGTACTGGACCAAGACGACCGCGAAGTCCGCGACCTACGACGAGGCCGCGAAGGAGTGGACAGTCGTCGTCGACCGCGACGGCGAGGAAGTGATCCTGCGGCCCAAGCAGTTGGTGATGGCCACCGGGATGTCCGGCAAGAAGAACGTGCCCAACTTCCCCGGCATGGACGAATTCGAGGGCGAGCAGCACCATTCCAGCGAACACCCCGGTCCCGACGCCTATGTCGGCAAGCGCGTGGTGGTCGTCGGTTCCAACAACTCGGCGCACGACATCTGCAAGGCGCTGTACGAGACGGGCGTCGACGTCACGATGCTGCAGCGCTCGTCCACACACATCGTCAAGTCGGACTCGTTGTGCGAGATCGCTCTCGGCGATCTCTACTCGGAGCGCGCGGTGGAGTCCGGAATGACCACGGCCAAGGCCGATCTCACGTTCGCGTCGCTGCCGTACCGGATCATGCACGAGTTCCAGATCCCGGTGTATCAGCAGATCGCAGAGCAGGACAAGGATTTCTACGATCGCCTCGAGAAGGCAGGCTTCCAGCACGACTTCGGTGACGACGGTTCCGGCCTGTTCATGAAGTACCTGCGCCGCGGCTCGGGTTACTACATCGACGTCGGCGCATCCGAGCTCGTCGCGGACGGCAAGATCAAACTCGTTGCCGGGCAGGTGGAGCGGATCAGCAAGACCGGCGTCGTACTCGAGGACGGGACCGAACTACCGGCGGACCTCATCGTCTACGCCACCGGCTACGGCTCGATGAACGGCTGGGTCGCCGATCTCATCGACCAGGAGACCGCCGACAAGGTGGGCAAGTGCTGGGGCCTGGGCTCGGACACCACCAAGGATCCCGGTCCGTGGGAGGGCGAACAGCGGAACATGTGGAAGCCGACGCAGCAGGAGAACTTCTGGTTCCACGGCGGCAATCTGCATCAGTCACGCCACTATTCGCTGTACCTGGCGCTGCAGATCAAGGCGCGTTACGAGGGCATCGACACCCCGGTCTACGGGCTGCAGGAGGTGCATCACCTTCGGTGACGGTCGTGCGCGGAAACTCGTAGTGGGCTACGAGTTTCCGCGCACATGGCTGCCTAGTCGTACACGCCGGTCCCCTGCGCCTTGGCGATCAACGCATCCTCGGAGCGCACCTGATCGAGGTTGACCACGCGGGTGGACAGCACCGTCGAGTACAGCCAATCGGTGGCCACGCGCACCCGGGCGGAGGCGGTGGGCAGGGCATAGAGGTGATAACCGCGGGCGACGAACTTCGCGACGGCTCCGGTGAGGGGCACACCCAAAGGCTTTGCCACACCGTCGAATCCGCCCAGGTCGGCGACCAGTCCCAGATCCTTGTGTCGGTACGGTCGAGCAGTACCGACACCGAGGGACGCGGCGACGTTCTTGGCCACCGCTGTGCCCTGCCGCTGCGCGTGCTGCGCGGTGGGCGGCGTCGGCTTCGACAGGTCGGCGGCGATATCGGGCACCGCGGCCGCGTCACCGATGGCCCAGACGTCGTCCACGCCGGGGACCGTGAGGTCGGGGTTGACCACAAGCCGGCCCTTTTCGGTCGGCAGGTCGAGTTGCGCGATGAGGGGGCTCGCAGCCACGCCCGCTCCCCACACCAGGGTGCGTGTCGGTACGACGTCGCCGTCCGTCAGCGTCACCGCGTTCGCCGTGGCCGATTCCACCGACACCCCGAGACGCACCTCGACGCCGCGAGCGGCGAGGACTTCCATTGCTTCCTTGCCGAGTCGCTCGCCCAGTTCCGGCAGCACCGCCGGCGCGAGGTCGATGAGCAACCACCGGATGTCCGACGGGTCGACCGTCGCCCACCGGGTAGCGATACCGCGAATCCAATTCTGCATCTGCGCAACGAATTCGGTGCCCGTATAACCGGCTCCTACAGCGACGACGGTGAGCCGTTCCTTGCGTTCGGCGCGGCCCTCCGGCGTGTCGGGCAGTTCGTCGGCTGCATCCAACTGCTTCAACACGTGGTTGCGAATGAACACCGCTTCGCTCAGGGTCTTGAGACCGTGTGCGTGCTCGGCGACACCGGGGATGTCGAACTGCCTCGTCACCGAACCCGGGGCCAGAATCAGCTTGTCCCAGGCCAGTTCCGAATCACCGTCGGGACCGGCGACGCGAACGCGTCGATTCTCGAAGTCGACGGACGTGACGTGTCCCAGCACCAACTTGGTGCGCCGCAACGTCTGCCGCGTCGACACCGCGATGTCCCGCGGATCCAGCACGCCGGTCGCCACCTCGGGCAGCAACGGGCTGTAGAGCAGGTAGTCGTTGGGCGCGACCAGGGTGAACGAGGCGCGGTCCGGGCCCAACAGCTTCTGCATCTTGCGCAGTGCGTAGAAGCCGCCGAACCCGCCGCCGACCACCACCACCCAGGCTGGGGATGCGGGAGCCGGGGCGGTGCTGCGATTACGGAGTGGTGAGCGCATGGTCCACATTAACGCCGAGTACCGCAGCTCCGCCCCGTCAAACGTGGACCGGGCGACGAATTTCTAGACCAACCGGGCTTCCGGGGAGCCGGTCTTGCCCGCATCGCGCTCGACCGAATCGCCGAGGGCTTCGTCGATCTTGGCGAGTACATCCGCGTCCAGGGTGAACTCGGACGCCTTGATGTTCTCGGCGATCTGCTCGGGCCGCGATGCCCCGACCAGCGCGGCGGAAATGTTGTCGTTGGCCAGAACCCAGGCAACGGCCAACTGCGCCATGGTGATTCCGAGATCGTCGGCGATCGGCTTGAGTGCCTGCACCCGGGTGAGCGTCTGATCGTCGAGGTAGCGCGCGATCATCTTGTCGCCGCCCTTGTCGTCCTTGGCGCGCGAGCCGTCGGGCAGCGGTTGTCCGGGTAGGTACTTGCCGGTGAGCACTCCCTGAGCGATGGGTGACCACACGATCTGGGAGATGCCCAGTTCCTTGGACGTCGGGATCACCTGATCCTCGATGACGCGCCACAGGGCCGAGTACTGCGGCTGGTTCGAGATGATCGAGAACCCGTTCTGCCGTGCCAGTTCCTGGCCGGCGCGGAGCTGATCGGCCGTCCACTCCGAAACGCCGATGTAGAGGGCCTTGCCCTGACGGACGACGTCGCCGAACGCGGCGATGGTCTCTTCGAGCGGGGTCTCGACGTCGTAGCGGTGGGCCTGGTAAAGATCGACGTAATCGGTACCGAGGCGTCGCAGCGACGCGTCGATGCCTTCAAGGATGTGCTTGCGGGACAGACCGGTGTCGTTGGGGCCCTTGGGTCCGACGGGAAAGTAGACCTTGGTGAAGATCTCCAGCGATTCGCGACGCTCGCCCTTCAACGCGTCACCGAGGACCGTTTCCGCAGCCCCGTTGGCGTAGACATCGGCGGTATCGAATGTGGTGATGCCTGCATCGAGAGCCGCACGCACGCACTGGGTCGCGATGTCGTTCTCCACCTGCGAACCATGGGTCAACCAATTGCCGTACGTGATCTCCGAAATCTTCAGTCCGCTGTTTCCGAGGTATCTGTAAGCCATGTAAGAAAACGGTACTCCGGTGATCAATTCAGTAGTGGCCGACGACCGAGGACCCGCGTCCCGACGCCTGCGAGGACCACCGCTACCACTGCCGCGCCCGTGGAGAGCCACAGTTCCATGCTGGGCCACGTGGAGTGGTGGAGGGCGGATGTGAGCGGCGTGTACGCCGTCCAGCCGTAGGTGACGACCATCGGCACCGTGATCGCCACCGGTACCGCGAGGCCGATGGTCAAGGGCGTGCAGGTCGAGGGAGTGGTAGTAGCCGGCGTGCACGCCACGTACAGATAGGCCGCAGCGGCCGGGAAGATCACCAGACTTGCCGCGTAGTGCACGTTGTCCCACGGGGGGCGCTCGAACAGCGCGGTCGTACACACCACCGCCAGGGTCGCGAAGCCGACGATCGGTCGACCCCAGCGCAGCCCGAGTGCCGCGCCCACTGTCACCGCAACTGCCGTGATTGCCACGAGCCCGAGCACCCAGATACCGTCCGACACATCGATGCCCACCCCAGCGGTGGTGGTCGAGGTGAGCAACACGGCTGTCCCGGCGAGCACAAGAATGCCTCCGCGACCCGGTAGCAGAGCGGCAGCACCGAACAACACTGGTACGACGACGAGGCCGAAGTACCAGCTTCCCCCGAAGCCGTCTTCAGCTCGAAACAGCATCTGCACGAACAACATATTGAGCAGCAAGCCACCGATCGAGATCAGTAGTATCGCCCCGACCGTGCGGATGCTCCGTTCCGGTGGCACATGGTCGTCGCTGCGGTCGACACGTGCTGCCGAGGCCACTGCAATTACGACCAGTACGCACAGCACCGGAACGACAACCGGCGGGCCGATATCGGATTCGGTGAGGTAGTCGGCGTAGCGCCGCGGGATACTCGGATGCTGCAAGGCCTCGACCGCGCCTGCACTGAGTAGTCCGACGAGGAACGACCCGATCAACAGTGCTTGTCGAACTCGTGCACCACAAGCTTGTACTGCTGCGGATCCCAACAGGACTCCCCCTGCCAACACCTCGGCGAGGTCGGAGGGAATCAGCAATGCCGTCACCCCGGCGACTACGGCCGCGGCGATGGACAGACCGGCGAGAATACTGCGCCGACGGACGAGCATAGCCAGACCCGACGCCAGAATCACTGCTACGGCGACTCCCCCTCCGCCGCTGGAGAACACCACACCCCCGACGCTGGTGTCGCCGAAGATATCGACCCCGTCGGATTGCGAGAGCAAACCGGCCAGGAGTCCGGAAAGAACGATCGCGAGCGCTGACATCCCCGAATTATGCACGGCCACCACGGTAGGCGCGGGATGCCGCAACAATTTTCTCCAAAGTCTGTGCAAAAGAACGCAATTCGTCCTCACCCACTGCGGCGCCCACCGCGTCCGACCACGTGTGTTGAGCATCTCGCAGAGCGGCTACGGTCTCGCGTCCCTTCGGGGTGGGCTCGAGGAGCTTCGCTCGCTTGTGGTTCGGATTCTCGATGTAGACGGCCCAGCCCTTGTCCACCAACAAGTTTGCGGTTCGTTGCACACTTTGCCGCGCCAAACCCAGACCGACGCGTCGCGCTATATCGGCCACCGAGAGCGGCTCGTCGAGAGTGGCCCCGAGAACCTGCCACCAGGCCGGCGTCAATCCTGTCGGTTCGGTGATGTCCTGTGCGGCAGCGAGGAATTCGCCGTTGAGCTCGAAGACCGGCAGGACCACCTCGGTGAGCGCGTCCCCCTCCGGCGTTCGTCCGCTCATGCGCCCGTCAGCTGGTCGTAGAATCTGCGCTCCCCCGTCGTGTAGAGCCCGTACCAAGCGTCGATGATGGGCTGCGGGAACACGTCGAGGCGCTCGAACACCAGCTTGGCGAACTCGATCGGTGCAGTCGCTCCCGCGGTGATGACGGTGCCGTCGGACACTGCCTTCTCCTCGCGGTAATGCTCGGCTCCATGGTATTCCGCAGCCTGAGTGAGGAATTCGGCGGCATTCGAGGTATGTGGCCGGTCGTCGAGCAGGCCGATCCGAGCCAGCCCGTAGGTTGCGCCGCAGATTGCCGCGACCGGAGTGCCCGCCGCCACGAGTTCGGCGGCCAGCTCCAACGCTGCCTCGTTGGCGGATTGCCACGTGCCGGCACCGGGCAGGATCAGCGCGTCGACGGGCGGAAGATCGGCCAACGCAACGTCGGGGGTAATCCTCAGGCCGCCCATCGTCGTCACCGCCTCCCCCGACTCCGATGCGACGAGCAACCGGTTGGCGTCGGGATTCTGCTCGCGGGCCATCGTGAGCCCGGCGATGAGGTAGCCGTACTCCCAATCGGCCATGGTGTCGGTGGCATACAGCGCAACGGTGATCATGGAACGGTCCTCACATCGATTGACAGGATGCTGTCAATCATTCGCTTTTGACAACAGGCTGTCAACCCTTCCACGAATCTTGTAAACCAATTGGTTGACTACACAGCTCGAGGGGCATATCTTGGCCGTATTCGAGGAGGTGGGTGACCATGGACGACCGTATCGAGCAGCTCAATCGAACCTTTGCAGCGTTGGCGGACCCCACTCGGCGTGACATGGTTGCTCGGCTTGCGGGTGCCGACGCCAACGTCAGCGAACTGGCCGAGCCGTACGACATGAGCCTGCAGGCAGTCTCCAAGCACGTGAAGGTGCTCGAAGACGCCGGGCTGGTGACGCGCAGCAAAGACGCCCAGCGCAGACCGGTGCATTTGGATGCAGAGGTGTTCGGACTGATGGCGAAGTGGATCGAGCGTTACCGCCAGGAGGCCGAGCAGCGCTACCGACGTCTCGACGACCTGCTGGATCACGTTGTAACACAAGACGACTCTCAGAAGGACGTGTCATGAACGAGCACGAAACCGAGATAGTAGCGGACGACAAAGTACCCACCATCGAGATCATCAGGCAGTTCGACGCGTCGCCGGAGCAGGTGTTCCGCGCACACGTCGACCCCGATCTGTATCGGCAGTGGGTAGGCCCACGGTCGGTGACGACGCGAATCATCGCGTGGGACGCACGAACCGGCGGCGCATGGTCGTTCGCGAACGACCGCGACGGCGAAGAGATCGCGTCGTTCTTCGGCAGCTTCCACGAGGTTCGCGCGAACGAGCGGATCGTGTGGACCTTCACCTACGAAGGCGATCCGGATTCGGTCGCCCTCGAGACCATGGCTTTCGGGGCCCGCGACGACGGCGGTACGCGATTGAGGGTGTTGAGCGTCCTGTCCGACTTCGCAACCCGAGACGGGATGCTCTCCAGCGGAATGGATGTGGGAGTCAGGGAGGGTTACGAGAAACTCGATGCACTGTTGACGGGACCGGCTGCACAGCATGCACGGGACGCTGCCGCGTTCACGGCGTTGGTCGATTCCGTTTCCGGGGACGCGTGGTCTCGGCCCAGTCCGGTACCGGAGTGGAACGCGCTGGGTGTCGTCGAACATCTCGTCGGTTGGTCACGTGGTTTCCTCGGCGGTGTCGAGGGTGTCGAACTCACCGAACTCGACGTGGCGCGCGACCCTGCCGCCGGGTGGGCGCGACACGTCGCCGACATCCAAGCCATCCTCGACGCCCCCGCGGGCCGCATCCTGAGCAACCCGCACATCGGCGACATGCCGGTCGAAGACGCGATCGACCGGTTCTATACCGCTGATGTGTGGATGCACACCTGGGACTTGGCCAAAGCCCTGGGACGCGAACCCGATCTCGGCGAAGAGCGTTGCGCCGCAGCGCTGATCGCCATGAAACCGATGGACCGCGTGCTCCGCGAGAGCGGGCAGTTCGGCCCCGCCGTCGACGTCGACGACAACGCATCCGCCCAGGACAGGTTGATGGCCTTCATCGGACGCGACCCGTCCTGGTCACCCGAGAGTTAGGTACCCACAGCCTCGAGCTGCGGACGAATCTCGTTCAGCGAGAACTCGACCGACGCTTTCGATGGTGTATTGAATCCCACCACCGTCGCGTAGTCGACGACGGCAACTCCGCCGCCGGTCGCCGCGGGCAGGCTGGTGAACCCCGGAAGTTGTTCGAGGTCTTCGCGCGTGCCGCCGTTGGGGAGAATGACCACGAGGTCTGCGGTGAGAACGTCCAGCCGTTCGGGGCTCAGCACGATCCGGCCGTGAGAGATATCGGGCGAGTTCACCAAATCCTGCGGGACGTCGAGTCCGATGCTGTCGAAGACCTTCGCGGCACCGTCCTCCGGGTCGGCGACGACCGCAAGCTGCTGACTGTCGAAAACGAACTGCGACAACACAGCCGACTTACCGTCGAGCGCCGGGTACTGCTGACGGATGCCATCGGTTACGGCATGCCCCTCGTCGATGATGCTCTGTGCATCGTCCTCGCGATCGAGCACCCGCCCGAGCGTCTCGATCTGCGATTCCCACGTCTCGACCTTCTCCGCCTTCGGAAATATCGTGGGCGCGACGTCGGACAAGCTCTTGTACGGCTCTATCGACGGTATCCCCGACAGCAGGATCAGGTCGGGCTGTAGCGCCGCGATCTGCTCGGTCGGCACCGAAGCCCCCATCTGATCGACGGCGGCCGAGTCGAGCATCTGGGCATCCGTATCCACTGCGGACTGCCAGGGGTAGAGCCCGCGTTCGTCGCCGTTCGATCCGGCGGAGACATACCCGACGGGTTGCACGTCGAATTCGAGCAGCGCGTCCACCCACTGCTGCCCGAATGCGACGATGCGCTGTGTCGTTCCCGTGATCTGCGTGGGTCCGACGAGTGTGTCGACGGTGACGCTGCGGGTGTCGGAGCCGGCGTCGTCAGCGGTGTTGCTGCTGCACGATGCCAGCGTCAGGGCCGTGGCGACGGCAAAGGCGCACCCCAGGAAGGTCCTTGTCATCGGCAGAAATTAGCACAGCCTTGCCTTCCTGAGGTGAGCTACGTTCACATGTACTTGCGCAGCTCCATCTTCGCGATGGACATCTTGTGCACCTCGTCGGGACCGTCGGCGAGCCGCAGCGTCCGCACGTGTGCGTACATCATCGCCAGCGGGAAGTCGTTGCTGACTCCGCCGCCGCCGTGCACCTGAATGGCGCGGTCGATGATCTTCAGCGCCATCTCGGGTGCAGCGACCTTGATCGCTGCGATCTCGGTGCGCGCTTCCTTGTTTCCGACGGTGTCCATCAGGTAGGCGGCCTTGAACGTCAGCAGCCGCGTCTTCTCGATCTCGATGCGCGCCTCGGCGATCCAGTCCTGGATGTTCGCACGCATGGCGACCGGCTTGCCGAAGGTCACCCGTGAAACCGCACGGCGACAGAGCAATTCGAGCGCTCGCTCCGCAACACCGATGGTCCGCATCGCGTGGTGGATGCGGCCGGGCCCCAGTCGAGCCTGACTGATGGCGAATCCCTCACCCGGCCCCTTCAGCACGTCCTTCGCCGGCACCCGCACGTCCTCGAAGAGAACCTCGGCGTGGCCCTCTCGGTCGACGTAGCCGAAGACGGGCAGGTTGCGCAGCACGGTGACGCCGGGCGCATCGATGGGCACGACGAGCATCGACTGCTGCCGGTGCGTTGCTGCCTCGGGGTCGGTCTTGCCCATGACGATCAGAACCTTGCAGTTCTTGTGCATCGCGTTCGACGTCCACCATTTGCGCCCGTTCAGGATGAAGTCGTCGCCGTCGCGGTCCATCTTCATCGCGATGTTGGTGGCATCGGAACTGGCGACGTCGGGCTCGGTCATCGCGAAGGCCGAACGAATCTTGCCGTCCAGCAACGGCTTCAGGTACTTCTCTTTGTGCTCGTCGGTACCGAAGAGGGTGAACACCTCCATGTTGCCCGTGTCGGGTGCGTTGCAGTTGCATGCCTCGGGGGCGAGCAGGCTGCGGCCCATGATCTCGGCCAGCGGAGCGTATTCGAGGTTGGTCAGGCCGGGGCCCCACTCGGGGTGCGGATGGAACAGATTCCACAGTCCGCGCGAGCGCGCTTCCTTCTTCAGGTCCTCGAGAATCGGGGGATGGAAGTGCGGGTCACCGGCTTCGAGCATCTGTTGCTCGTACACCGCCTCCGCCGGATAGACGTGAGAGTCCATGAACTCCAACAGATCCGACTCGTACTTCTTTGCGCGGTCGCTGGTCTCGAAAAATGCCACGTTCAGTTCCCCTGTTGGTTGTCGAGCAAGCTGTCCTGGTAGCGGCGCATGCCCCGCAACCACCGGTCGTAATCGGCACCTTTGTTGCGGTACATGTCCAGTACGTTCTCGTGGGGCAGGATCAGGAACTGCTCCCGGTCCATTGCGTCGAGCACCACGTCGGCGACGTCGAGCGGTTCGAGCACAGCGCCCGCGCTCAGCACCGCGGCAGTTGCGGCCGCTCCCAACGCATCTCCCGATTCGCGGCCTTCGTAGAGCAATTTGGTGTTGACGCCCATCGGGCACAGGCAGCTGACGCGAATGCCCCGATTGCCGTAGGTGACGTTGAGCCATTCGGCGAACCCCACCGCGGCATGCTTGGTCGTCGCGTATGTCGCGGAACCGATCTGGGTGAGCAAGCCGGCTGCCGAGGCCGTACTGACGAAGTAGCCCTCACCACGTTCGAGCCAACCCGGCACCAACAGCTGCGCAGCGCGGATGTGTGCGCGCACGTTGACGTCGAAGGACAAGTCCCAATCCTGTTCGCTGGCGTCGAGCCCGGGGGCACCGCTGATGCCGGCGTTTGCGAAATACAGATCGACCGGACCGAACGACTCTTCGGCGACCGCGATCAGCCGCTCGATATCCCCGATGTCCGACGCGTCGGCCGCGGCAGCGACGGCTGTGCCCGGCCGGTCTCGCTCGATGGCGTCGACCACGGATCGGGCCGTGGACTCGTCCACATCGGAGACGACGACGCGGGCGCCGTGTTCGGCGAGTCTGGCGGCGATGGCTCCGCCGATTCCGCCACCACCTCCGGTGACGATGGCGACCTTGCCTGCAACCTTCATTCCCCAGGTATAGTTGAAGTCAGATTCAAGTTCAACCCTGATTGGATGAACTGTCAGCTCAGCGCCGGTGTGTCATGCCCTCGGCCGCGTCGGATCGGTGATCCAACCCGACCACGAGCCGGGATACAACGCCGCGTCGATGCCTGCCAACTCCAGTGCGAGAACCTGATGTGCAGCGGTCACGCCCGAGCCGCAGTAGACGGCGACGTCCTTACCCTTCGGTACGAGTCCACCGAATGCGCCATCGAGTACCTCCGGGGGCAGGAAGCGCCCGTCGGAATCGACATTGTCGGTCGTCGGCCTGTTGACCGCCCCGGGGATGTGGCCGGCCACAGGATCGACTGGCTCGACCTCGCCGCGGAATCGCTCGGGTGCGCGGGCGTCGAGCAGGACGTTCTCGCGGGCGAAGGCCAGCACGTCCTCGACCTCGAGGACCCGAGCCAGCGGCGGCCGCGCCGTGAACGATCCGGCCGCCACGATCGAGGGCTCGGTGCCGACGGAATAGCCCTCGTCGACCCATCGCGCGAACCCGCCGTCGAGGACGCGCACATTCCGGTGGCCGAAGTAGCGGAGCAACCACCAGGCCCGCGCAGCCGCAGTTGCCGGCCCCGCGTCGTAGACCACCACCGCGGAATCGTCGCCGACTCCGGCTCCCCGCATTGCCGCGACGAACGTATCCGCGTCGGGCAGCGGATGGCGACCACGATCGTCCGGCGGTGCGGCCAGTTCCGTACCGAGGTCGACGAATTGCGCGGTCGGGATGTGCCCCGCCTCGTAACCTGCTCTGTCGCTACCGTTTTGGAGGGTCCACCGAATGTCCAGGACCACGGGGCCGCGACCCATCTCGAACAGACCGTGCAATTCGGAAGCTGATATCAGCGGCGACTGGCTCATAGTGTTTCGACGCTAACAGTCCGGGAGGGGGAATAGCTCGGAGTCCGACCAGGTTGTGCGCAGGCGTGACCGAAACTGCAACGACAACACCGCACCTGTCCACCGCCGGGCTCTTCGAGCCGTTCGAGGTCAAGTCGCTGAAGCTGCGTAACCGCTTCGCGATGGCCCCGATGACGAGGGCGTTCTCGCCCGACGGCATCCCCGGCCCGGACGTGGCGGAGTACTACCGCAAACGTGCAGCAGGCGGCACCGGCCTCATCATCACCGAGGGCACGTATATCCCCGACCCCGCCGCAGGACCGCACACCCGCGTACCGCGGATCTACGGCGACGCCAGCCTCGAAGGATGGAAGGGCGTCGTCGATGCAGTCCACGCCGAGGGCAGCGCGATCATCCCCCAGCTGTGGCACCTGGGGGTCGAGCGCGGCACCGAGCCACGCCTGTTCCCCGACGTCACCACCGTCAGCCCGTCCGGCATCGCTCTCGACGGCTCCTCGGTCGGTCGCGCCTTCACCGACGCCGATCTCGACGAACTGACCTCGCACTGGGTTCAGGCTGCCGTCAACGCGAAGAACACCGGCTTCGACGGCCTCGAACTGCACGGCGCTCACGGTTATCTCCTCGACGAATTCCTCTGGGCAACAACCAATGTGCGCGACGACGAGTTCGGCGGATCTCTCGAGGCCCGGACCCGCTTCCCCGCACAGGTGGTCGCTGCGATCCGTGCCGCGGTGGGCGACGACTTCGCGATCGTCTACCGCTTCTCGCAGTGGAAGAGCAACCACTTCGACGCTCGACTCGCAGAGAACCCGGCCGAACTCGATCGCGTCCTCACGCCACTGGTCGACGCAGGCGTGGACGTACTGCATGCTTCGACTCGTCGGCACTGGGATCCGGCATTCCCCGAACTGGACGGAGTGGACGGCAAGCTCGGTCTGGCCGGTTGGACGCGCAAGCTCACCGGCGTTCCGACCATCACCGTCGGCTCCGTGGGCCTCGATTCGGTGTTCACCTCGGCATGGTCGGAGGACGCGGCCTCCGGTGTGACGGGACTGGACGCGTTGGCCGGTCAGTTCCAGGACGGCGAGTTCGACCTGGTGGCCGTCGGACGGGCGCTGCTCTCCGATCCGGAGTGGGTGAACAAGGTCGGCGACGGCCGCGTCGACGAGCGCATCGAATTCACGCGCGACCACATTCGGAACCTGGTCTAGCGCTTACAGCTCCACCACGTCATCTCGCACCGGCACCATCGTTTTGGGCACGCGCCTAGAACGGTGGTGCTGTGTCGTCTTCCTCGTCGTTCGGCTCCGGCTGCGGTGTCGGTGTCGGGTTGTCCGGTGGGTCGGGGTAGGCGACGATGCCGGATCGTTTGGGTTTGGTGGGTATGTACGGCCGGAGGTCGTTCCCGATGATGGGTACGGCTGTTCCGTTGGCGGGCAGGGTGATTCGGGTGGTCTTCGAGGTGGAGGTCCACAGGATGGCACCGCCGGGGAGCATGACGGCGGTCCAGTAGCCTGCGGTTTTGACGCTGTGGTGGTATTCGCAGAGGCATTGGAGGTTGTTGACCGTCGTCCAGCCGCCGCCGAGGGGATTGGCGTGATCGAAGGCGATGATGTGGTCGAGTTGGCAGCGTGCCGCGGGTCGGTGGCAGCCGGGAAAGCGGCAGTGCCGATCGCGTAGTCGGACGGCGGCGGTGGTGAGGGCGTCAGGTCGGTAGATCGGCGCTCGGTCGGTCAAGGGGTCACGTGGTACGGATTTCCCGAGAGTGGGGTCGGCGGCGATGGCGGCTTCGAGTGCTGCGGCGAGGGACGCATTGCCGATGTAGACGCCGGAGGAAGTGCGCTGTGCGTTGCGGCCTGCGGGGCGGATCGTCGGGTTGTCGGGGCGGACCGCCGAGGATAGGTCGAGGGCAGAGCTGTGCCGTGTCCCCCTGCCGACGGGTGTGTGAGTACAGAACAGGGCTGCAGAGGACGCCAAGGCATTCCGACGTCGTTGCCGGTGCTGGGTCTCGTCGTAGTCGGTCGGCCCAGGCGGTGTCGGGGCCGGCTTCGAATGCGATTCTGCTGCAACCGAACCCGAACCCGAACCCTGGCCCGGCCCCGCGCCGGGATGCGGTCCTGGGTCCGGTAGCGACGGTGGCGGTACCGACGGTGGCGGTACCGAAGGTGGCGGTATCGACGGTACTGGCGCTGCGGTGTTCGTTGCGGTGCCAGTGCCTGTATCCGTCCGCGTTACTCGCGTATCCGGTTCCGCGTCGGTTTGTGTCGCGTCAGGCTCTGCCGCGTCAGGCTCTGCCGTATCGGGCTCTGCCGGCTCGGGCTCTGTCGCACTCGGCTCGGCTGTGGTTTCTGCCGAGCGTTGTTCCCATTCCCCGGTTTCCGGGTTCTGCACTGCCAGTCCGAGTTTCTCTGCCAACGTCACCGCCTCGGTGAGCAGGACCTGCCAGTGACTGTTGCGCGCCAACTCCCGCGCGAGGTCGGGATCGATGGATCCGTGCCCGGCCAGGTACGCCGGATTCGCGAGCAGTCCGATGAGGGTGGCGATGTCGACGGTGACCATCGTCAACGGCACCCGACGGTCCGGCAGCTCTGCATCTTTCTTCGGGCAGTCCTCACGTTGACACAGGCATACCAGCCGGGGTTCTCCGTGCATCCGCGCCATGAAGGCGTCACACAGCCGATCCTGTTTGCCGCGTGGGTCTTTCGGGCAGAGCGTGTCGGCCATTTCCTCCAGGAGCTGCCATGCGGCCGCGGCTTCGGGGGCGGTCAATTCTGCTCGGATCCGCGCCAACTCCCCAGCCGGGGCGTAAGAAACATTGCGGAACCTCTTCGCGAACTCCCGCAACGCTGCTGCTTCCTCCGGCGCGACCCGCAGCAGAATGTCCCAGATCTCCTTCTCCAGCGGCCCCGGTGACGACCGTCGGGCCGCCTCGACGATCTCGCCCTCGACCGACCTCACGATGTCGTCGGAGAGGTTGTCGAGGATCCGGCACACCACCCTCACTCGCGGAAGGTCGATCTCCCCAGCCTCGAATGCCTTCTTCACCAGCGGCAGTCGAGTGTGCAGGGCGACCCCGACCGAGACATACGCCTCGGCGACCGTCGCCGAACACCCCAACGCCACCGCCATCTCGGTGCGCCCATACCGGCTGTAGTGTTTGTGCTTGGTGTCGAGAGTGATCCAGCTCCGATGGACGTCGTAGCACGCGGAAATCTTGCGGGCCGCCAGCCGATTCTCCTCTCGCGCAGCGGCGGTCAACGCATCCAACGAGACCGTCGGTATCGCCATCTCTTCACCCCCCAGTGAATCGAAACAAGAACGCATGTTCGAATTGCAAGAAGAGTATCCCGACCCACCGACAAGAACGCCGGACCCGTCGAACCCCAGGTCGTGGGACCGACGCGGCGATGATCGCGTACCCGAGCCACATCCCCCGAATACTCGACAACGCCTATCCTCGGTACGTGCCCACCCTCTGCACTTCACCGACGAGTACCACGTGACCGGTTCGGCAGTGGCGTGGCTGGAGAAGTTCCAGATCCCGCTGTACCTATTGGCGTTGGCCGTCGGAGTTGTTGTCGGGTTGGCGGCACCGGCATCGGCTCCCGCATTCGAGATCGCCATCAATCCGGTGCTGATCGTCTTGCTCTACGCGACGTTCCTCGCAGTTCCGTTCTCCGCCATCGGTGTATCGCTGCGCGACACGAATTTCTTGCTCAGCGTCGTGGTGCTCAATTTCGTGCTCGTTCCAATCGTCGTGTTCGCACTGACCCGGTTCGTTGCGAGTAACGAAGTGGTGCTCGTCGGGATACTTCTGGTGCTGTTGGCTCCGTGCATCGACTACGTCATCGTTTTCAGCGGGTTGGCCGGGGCGGCATCGGAACGACTTCTCGCCGCTGCTCCGTTGCTGATGCTGCTGCAGATCGCTTTCTTGCCGCTGTATCTCTGGTTGTTCGTCGGACCCGACCTGGTGAAGATCATCGACGTCGCACCGTTCGTCGAGGCGTTCGTCCTACTGATCGCGCTGCCACTGACATCGGCTGCGGCAACGCAGTGGTTGGCACGACGCACACGCCTCGGCACTCGCATCATGGACGCCATGGCAGCGGCGATGGTGCCGATCATGATGGCGACCCTCGCAGTCGTCGTCGCATCCCAAGTCGACGCAGTCCGCAGCGAAGCATCTCAGCTGATCGCAGCAGTGCCGATCTTCGTGGCGTTTCTGGTCGTCATGGCCGTCGTGGGACTCGCGACGGCTCGGGTCACCCGCCAGGACGTACCCGCGACCCGGGCTTTGATCTTCTCCGGGGCGACCCGGAACTCGCTGGTGGTGCTGCCTCTGGCGCTCGCGCTGCCGCCGGCCCTTTCTCTCGCCGCAGTCGTCGTGGTGACGCAGACGTTGGTGGAGCTGATCGGCATGATCGCGTACGTCAGGATCGTTCCTCGCCTCGCACCGGCGACCTAGACTCCGAACATGACCGAACCCACGCCCTCCGACCTGACCGCGCTACGTGCACGGGCTGCGGGCGGTGACCAGGACGCGATCGACGAATTGGTGGAGCAGGGCACCGTCGACGATCTGCGTTCACTTGCCGCAGCCGGCAACAGCGACGCCGTCGACATGCTCGTCGAACGCGCCGGAGAGCGCGAGGACCGAGACGAACTGCAGCGGCTGGCAGCCGGCGGAAGTCAGGATGCCGCAGACATTCTCGAAGAACTGGACGGCTAGATCGGATCGGGACGGGTGCCCACCTGCAGGGTGAGCCGGTGCGCCGCGTCGAGCAGCATCTTTCCCAGCTCCCGACGTCTGTCCTCTCGAAACCTCGTTTCCACACCGGTCAGACTCAACGCCCATGCCGGCCTGCGTCCTCGGTCGAACACCGCTGCGCCCAGTCCCCAGCTGCCTTCCACGAGCAACGCCGGGTTGACGGCGTAGCCCGAGGACCGCGTCAGCTCGATTCGGTGGCGAATCGCCGACTCCGAATGATCGGCTCCCCACTCGGGCACCAGATCGACTCCGTCGAGGTAGTCGTCGACCTCGCGGTCCGGGAGATGAGCGAGAACGGCCAAGCCTGCGGAGGCCACACCCAGCGGTAATCGGATGCCCTCGTACAGCACATGCGACCGTAGCGGGAAGCTGCCCTCCACCCGAAGCAGACACACCGTCTCGCCACCTCGACACGCGGACAGGAACGCGCTCTCGCCGCTCCGCATTGCCAAGTCCTGCACGATTTTTCGAGCCTGATCGGTGACGTCGTAGCGCAATGCGGCCATGGAACCGAGGAGATAGATTTCCGGTCCCAGTGCCCACCGTCCGGTCGCCGTATCGCGGTCGACGAATCCCTCGTCGGCCAGTTCCGTCAACAACCGATGCGCCGTCGGGCGCGCAACTCCAGCGGACCTCGCCAACTCGGTGGTCGAGGTACCGGTCGCCTCCGCCGCACTGGCGGCACGCAGCAGAGCACACACTTTGGCGATGACGCCGGCGTTGGCATCGAGCACAGTCACCGCACCACTGTACGTCCACTGAGTGGACGCTGAAGCACTTCATGTTCGACATTCGAGCAGAATTTCCTAAAACAGCCGCGATGCGCGCTGGTCGAGTTCACTGGACCCATCGTTTGCTCAACGAACACATCAGGAGTTCACGTGACAGGAAAGACCTACGACTCCGCAGCCGACGCGGTGGCGGACATCGGTAGAGGAGCGACCATCGCGGTCGGCGGCTTCGGCCTGTGCGGCATCCCCGATGCCCTCATCGAGGCCATCGCCGACACCGACGCGGACGAATTGGAGGTGTTCTCCAACAACTGCGGCGTCGACGGCTACGGATTGGGAATTCTGTTGGCAGCCGGACGTATTCGCCGCGTCACTGCGTCGTACGTCGGCGAGAACAAAGAGTTCGCCCGGCAGTACCTCGCCGGCGAACTCGAAGTGGAACTGACACCGCAGGGCACGCTCGCCGAACGTCTCCGCGCCGGCGGCACCGGCATTCCCGCTTTCTTCACCCCCGCCGGGGTCGGCAGCCCCATCGCCGACGGCGGAATGCCGTGGCGCTACAACGCCGACGGTTCCGTCTCGATCGAGTCACCGCCCAAGGAAACACGGGTGTTCGGCAACAAACGCTACGTGCTCGAGGAGGCGATCAACGCCGACTTCGCTCTCGTGCACGCCAAGATCGGCGACACCGCAGGCAATCTCGTGTTCGACAAGACAGCGATGAACTTCAATCCGCTGGCAGCGATGGCCGGCAGGATCACCATCGCTCAGGTGGAGAAGCTCGTCGAGCCGGGCGAAATCGACCCGGCCCAGGTGCATCTTCCCGGAGTGTTCGTCCAACGTGTCGTACATACCGGTCCACAGGACAAGCGCATCGAAAAGCGCACCGTCAGTTCAGGAGTTCGAGCATGACCGCAGGATGGACCCGAGACCGGATGGCCGAGCGTGCGGCGGCCGAGATGGTCGACGGCGAATACGTCAACCTCGGCATCGGCTTGCCGACGCTGATCCCGGGCTACCTCACCGACAAGGTGAACGTCACTCTGCATTCGGAGAACGGCATCCTCGGCACCGGCCCCTACCCCACCGAGGACGAGGTCGACGCCAACCTCATCAATGCCGGCAAGGAGACCGTCACCGTCAATCCCGGTGCGTCGTACTTCGATTCGTCGCTGAGCTTCGGCATGATCCGAGGCGGCCACATCGACACGGCCGTCCTCGGCGGCATGCAGGTCTCCCGTAACGGCGACCTCGCCAACTGGATGGTCCCCGGCAAGATGGTCAAGGGCATGGGCGGGGCGATGGACCTGGTGCACGGGGCTCGACGCGTCATCGTGGTCATGGAACACACCGACCGCGACGGCAATCCGAAGATCCTCGACGCGTGCACCCTGCCGCTGACCGGCCAGGGCGTCGTCGACCGCATCATCACAAACCTGGCCGTCATCGATGTCGTCGGCGACGGCACGCTAGAGCTGGTGGAACTGGCACCTGGCGTGACCACCGAACAGGTCATCGCCGCCACCGGATCAACCCTGAAGCACTGAAGCACCGACAGCCGTTCGAACAGCACTGTGGGCCCGAACGTCCGAAGACGTTCGGGCCCACAGTGTTACGTTCTAGTCCGGAATCATGTCGAACGTGTCCGGATTCGGACCGTTCCGGCCTTCCTCGCCCTTGTCGAGTGCAGTGATCGCATCGACGTCGGCCGAGCTCAGCTCGAAGTCGAAGATGTCGAAGTTGGCCTTCACTCGCTCCGGTGTCACCGACTTCGGGAAGATGATGTTGCCACGCTGAATGTGCCAGCGCAGCACCACCTGTGCGACGGATTTGCCTGTGGCGTCGGCGATTCGCTTCAGTTCCGCGTCGTCGAGAACGTTGCCCTGAGCGATCGGCGACCACGCCTCGGTGGGGATGGCATGCTCGCGACCGTAGGCCCACACGTCGTGGTTGACGAAGTACGGGTGCACCTCGATCTGGTTCACCGCGGGGACCGTCTCGGTCTCTTCGGCGAGGCGATCGAGGTGAGCGGGCTGAAAGTTCGAGACGCCGATGTTGCGGGCCCGGCCGTCGGCCGCGAACTCCTCCAACGTCTTCCACGTGGAGACGAAGTCGCCGTCGTACCGGGTGGGCAGCGGCCAGTGGATGAGGAAGAGATCGACGTAGTCGGTCCCGAGGTCGCTGAGCGTCTTGTCGAACGCCGAGCGCGCATCGTCGGGCCGGTGGAAACCGTTGTTGAGCTTGCTGGTGACGAACACCGATTCGCGGTCGATGCCGGAGTTGCGAATGCCCTCGCCGACCTGCTTCTCGTTGCCGTACATCTGCGCGGTGTCGATGTGTCGGTAGCCGATCTCGAGCGCCGTTTCGACGGCCTTCGCGGTCTCGTCGGCGTCGATCTGAAAGACGCCGAAACCGAGCTGGGGAATCTGCTTGCCGTTTCTGAGCGTGACGTTGGGTACCTGAGTCATATCGCCGGGGTGCCCGCCCACTGTGGCCTTCAAACCGGGTGGAACAATGCCATCGTGATAGTGCAGCGCATCCGGCGCGTCGTAGACGGAGTTGCCGAGAAATTCGGTCGGTCCACCTCTGCTCTGACAGCTCCCGAGCGCAGTTTCGATCCGGGGCACCCATGGTTCCTGACCGCGCCCGAGCGAGGCAACGACGACACCCGAATTTCGGCCTGGACCGAGGGCAATCGCGTCGAGAACCTCGTGCACGGCAAGACGTACTTCGCGGCACTCGCACGGGCCCTCGAGCAGACCGAGCGCGACGATCTGGTGCTCTTCACCGATTGGCGCGGGGACCCGGAGCAGCTGCTCACCGACGACGGCGTGACCGTCGAGGATGCCCTGGCCGCCGTCGCGCACCGCGGTGGCGTCGTCAAGGGCATGGTGTGGCGCTCCCACATGGAGACCCTCGGTTTCACCGGTCCGAAGAACCGCAAGCTCGCGCTGCGGCTGGAGGAGGCGGGCGGCGAGGTCATTCTGGACCAGCGCGTGCTGGTCACCGGGAGCCACCATCAGAAGTTCGTGGTCGTGCGGTACGGCAGGACTGATTTGCCCGACGTCGCTTTCGTGGGCGGTATCGATCTGGCCCGTGCTCGACGCGACGACGCCGATCACTTCGGCGATCCCGTCTCGCGCCCCTTCCCGCCCGAGTACGGCGAGATTCCGGCGTGGCACGACGTGCAGGTGCAGATCGAGGGGCCCGCAGTCCGGGATGTGGAGGACGTCTTCCGCGAACGGTGGGAAGATCCCGCGGCGCTCTCGCGTCTACCGTGGCATGCCATTCCCGATTTCCTGCGCGGAGTCACGCGTGAACCGTCGGAGTTGCCACCCGCTGCCGCCGCCCCGGAGCCCCAGGGCACGTGCTCGGTTCAGCTGCTGCGTACCTACCCGCGTCGACGCCCCGCCTACCCGTTCGCGACGAGAGGCGAGCGCAGCGCGGCCCGTGCGTACGCCAAAGCCCTGGACCGTGCCACCGAGCTGATCTACATCGAGGACCAATATCTGTGGTCCGTCGACGTCGCGCGCGTGTTCGCCGCGGCACTGCGCCGCAAGCCGAACCTGCGGCTGGTGGTGGTGGTCCCCAAGCACCTCGACGACGACAGTAACTTGACCATTCCCTCTGCGCTGCTGGGACACTCGGCGGCGCTCGGGGTCATCCGCGCAGCCGGCGGTGACCGCGTACTGGTACTCGACATCGAAAACGACCGTGGCATACCGGTATACGTGCACTCGAAGGTCTGCATCATCGACGACGTGTGGGCGGCAGTGGGGTCGGACAACTTCAATCGCCGCTCCTGGACCCATGATTCGGAGCTGACCGCGGCCATTGTCGACGAGCAGCGCGACGATCGGGCACCCTTGGACCCAGCAGGCCTCGGCGACGGCGCCAGAACCCACGCGCGCCACCTGAGACTCGAACTGATCCGCGAACACCTCGGGCGGGCCGACGGCGACGACGCCGACCTCGTCGACCCGCAGCAGTTCTTCGACGTGATCTCGGCGAGCGCGACGGCCCTGGACAACTGGCACCGCAACCCGTCCGCGAAGCCCCGGCCCGTCGGCCGACTGCGAATGCACGAGATCACGGTGCCGCCCGTCTGGCAGCAGCGACTTGCCGCACTCGCCTACCGGTTGTTCGTCGACCCCGACGGACGCCCTATCGGGATGCGCCTGCGTCGTCGATTCTGAGTCCACGTTTTCGAGTTGTAGCTGTTTCGGACCTGACATATCGGGCATTCGCTCACGATGTCCACCTCCTCTCGCGCACCGAGCGCGCTCGTCTTCGCGCCGTCCCCACTACTGACGGTGACCCTCGACGCTGCCCCCAACGGCAGTACCGAACTGCACGTACACGCGGGCGGTCAGGGTCACTGGATCGCCAGGATGGCGTCGGTGCTGGGTCTCGATGTCACCCTCGCCGGGGTGTTCGGCGGCGAGATCGGTGCCGTATTGCGGGGCATCGTCGAGAACGAGGGCATCTCCGTCGTCTCCGTCGACATCGGCCAGGAAAGCGGCTCCTACGTGCACGATCGCCGCAGCGGAGAGCGCGAGGTACTGGCCACGGTCGATCCGCCGCCGCTGGCCAGGCACGCGCTCGACGACCTGTTCGGCGCGGCACTGGCCACCGGTGCCCGCAGCGACGTGGCGATTCTCGGCGGTCCGCACGCCGACAACATCGTGCCTGCGGAGGTGTACGAGCGGCTGTGTGCCGACCTGCGCGCACTCGAGGTCCCGGTGGTCGCCGACCTGTCGGGCCCCACCATGCTGGCCGCCCTCGCCGGCGGTCTCACGGTGCTCAAGGTCAGCCACGAGGACCTCATTTCCGACGGCGGAGCCGAGTCCGAGGACCCGAAGCACCTGATCGATGCGATGCGAAAGATGCACGACGACGGTGCCGAGGTGGTTGTGATCTCCCGAGCGGGAGACCCCGCCTTGGCCCTGGTAGAAGGCGACGTACTCGAAATCGTCACTCCGGGTCTGCAGATGGTCGACCACCACGGCGCAGGCGATTCGATGAGCGCCGGCATCGCCGCCGGAATCGCCCAGGGAATGTCGATGCCGGAGGCGCTCCGCCTGGGCGGCGGCGCGGGCACCGCCAACGTCACCCGTCGCGGCCTCGGTAGCGGCCGAAAAGACCTGGTTCTCGGACTCACCGAATCGGTCGACGTGCGTCCGTACGGCAAGGCGGGCACGAAATGAGGGCGCTGATCACCAACGACGACGGTGTGGACAGCGCAGGCATCGCGCTGCTGGCGCGGGTCGCGCTCGACGCCGGCCTCGACGTCGTGGTGGCCGCTCCCCATGAAGAACGCAGCGGTGCCAGTGCATCGTTGACGGGGATGGGCGTCGACGATCACCTCGGTATCGAGCGAACCGAGATCGAGGGGCTGCGCGGTGTCGAAGTGTATGCGGTACAGGCCTCACCGGCCCTCATCGCGTTCGTCGCCACCCGAGGTGCCTTCGGCGCTCCACCCGACGTGGTCCTCTCCGGCATCAATCACGGCCCCAATACCGGTGCGGCCGTACTGCATTCGGGCACGGTGGGCGCGGCGCTGACCGCATTGACGCACGGGGTTCCCGCCATGGCGCTGTCGTCGCTCGCCACCCGGCCGTCGCACTGGGACACCGCCGAACACGTCGCGCATCTGGCGGTGACATGGATGATCTCGCATCTGACCGTCGATGCCGTCGTCAACGTCAACATTCCCGACGTTCCACGGCCGGATTTCGCCGGGATCGTTCCGGCCTCGCTGGCTCGATACGGCGCGGTGCAGGCCGAAATAGGCGATCGCGGAGAAGATTTCGCCACCGTCCGGTTCGACCAGATCCACGCCGAGGACGACGACTCCGACGCTTCCCTGCTGGCCCGGAACTGGGCGACCGTCACCGCGCTGCGTCCCCCGAGCGAGGTGGACAGTATCGATCTGTCGACGCTGCATGAGTGAGCTCGGTGCGGTGGACCCGAATGTGTCGGTGCCCTCGGGCACACTGGGAATCATCACCGCACATGCAACGGACCTAGGGGGTCACCGCACGTGACGACAGATACCGATTCCGGATCGTTCCGCAGGCTCCACTCGCATGGCGTAGTTCCACCGTTTCTGCTCGAGCGTCTACAGGGAGCCGGTGCACGCGCGACTCTGCTGGCCGACCGCGAGATGCGGGCGGGCCGAGAGGTCGTCCAGGCACGTACCGCCATCGCACCGCGGACCGGCGGCACCCTCGAACGCACCATCTCCGATGCCAAAGCGACCCGCGACCTCCCGGGTCAGCAGGTTCGCGCCGAGGGCGAGGATCCCACCGGCGATGCTGCGACCGACGAGGCATACGACGGCCTCGGTGCCACCTACGCGTTCTTCGACGAGGTGTACGGCTACTCGAGTCTCGACGGCAGCGGCCTGCCCCTCGATGCGACGGTGCATTACGGCCGGGACTACGACAACGCGTTCTGGGACGGCTCTCGCATGGTGTTCGGCGACGGTGACGGCGAAGTGTTCGCCCGCTTCACCGTTTCTCTGGGCGTCATCGCGCACGAGCTCTCGCACGGTTTCACGCAGTACACCACCCCGCTCGAATACAAGGACCAGGCCGGCGCACTGAACGAGTCCATCTCCGACGTGTTCGGTGCACTCGTGGAGCAGTACACCGCGAAGCAGAACGCCGAGGACGCGTCGTGGTTGATCGGTGAAGGCCTGTTCCTGCCCGCGGTGCAGGGCAAGGCGCTGCGCTCGCTCCTCGAGCCCGGCACCGCGTACGACGACGATGTACTCGGCAAGGACCCACAGCCGGCGAGCATGGACGACTTCGTCGTCACCACCGAGGACGACGGCGGTGTGCACATCAACTCGGGCATTCCCAACCGCGCGTTCGCCGTCGCCGCAACCACGTTGGGTGGCCCGGCATGGGATCGCGTCGGGCAGGTCTGGTTCGACACGATGACCGTCGGGGGCCTGGAACCAACGGTCGACTTCGCCGGTTTCTCCGCGGCGACGCTGCTCGCAGCGCAGAAGCGATTCGGCACGGATTCCGACGTCTCCCGGGCCGTGGCCACCGGTTGGTCTACCGTGGGAGTTCAGTCAACACGGGAGCCGAGCGACGATCGGGTGTGATCGAGGGGCATGAGCCTGCGCATCGAGGTACTGCGAACCGGTGGGATCGCCGGGATGTCCAGACGCGGAGTGGTCGAAACCGACGAGCCGGAATGGCAGTCGCTGGTCGAGGCTGCGCGCCCGTACCTCGCTGAGCCGCCCCCACCCGAGCCCGCAGAGTCGCAGGCCCGCGACACCTTCGTGTGGAACGTGTCGGTGGGCGAGCAATCGTGCCGGGTCGGCGATTCGGCCCTGACCGGGCCGCTACGCGACCTCGCGGAGCGAACACTCCGCGAGGGTCGCGTCAGGTAGTTCAGCGGCTCGAGTAGATCTGCTCAAGCTTTCCATTCCGCGGAGCGTTCCGGGGACGCCTCGGCCAACGCCTTCACCGTGTCGTCGACGCCGAAGTCCTTGCCGTACACCGGGGTTCCCGGCTGCTGACGCCAGGACTCGGCCAGGGAACCGGCATCGACCGGGTCGAAGCCGAGCTCGTCGATCACCGAGAACACCAGCTTCTTCGACTCGGCGTCGTCCCCGGCGATCGGCAGTGCGATGCGCTTGTCGGTTCCGGCAGGAACACCCTTCTCGAGCAGATGCTTGTACCAAATTCCGTTGAACGCCTTGATCACCGGCTCACCGAGCTGCTGCGACACCCATACGCTCTCGGGTGTGCCGCCTTCGATGTCTTCGATCAGACCGTCGCGCTGCTGCGGGTAGTAGTTGTTCGTTTCGATGATCGGCGCTCCGGGCTTGCGTGAGCCGGCGATACCGGCGGCGAGGTCGGGCACGTTCTTCTGCGGGATGCTGAGGATGACCAGGTCCGCATCCTGCGCCGCGTCCGCTGCCCACACCGCCGTCGCTCCGGTTTCCGACGCCAGCTCCGCCAGAGTCTCCGGGTCGCGTGAGTTCGAGAATCGAACCTCGTGACCGAGCGCCGTCAACCGACGCACGAGCGTTCCACCGATGAATCCACTTCCGATGATGCCAATTTTCATGTCCGGAACAAACGATCAGGGACTCGATCTATTCCCGTCAGGAAGCGACCGCGACCTTCGATCGAGGCCGCCCGAACTTCATCGCCTTGTCGACGAGCTTGCCGTACCGCAGAACCGGCAGGTCGCGGAAGTAATTCATCCGCAGCTTCCACGGAGTTTCACTGCCCTGCCTCGGGAAGTTGTCCACGGCCCGCAGCACGTAGCCGGCGGCGAAATCGAGGAACGGCTCTTCGTCCACGGTCGGGTCGCGTTCGAGCTCGACGGTGCTGTATCCGTTCTCGTCCATGTGGGCGAGCAGGCGCATGACGTAGTTCGAGACCATGTCGGCTTTGAGCGTCCACGACGCGTTGGTGTACCCGACGACAAAAGCGAAGTTGGGGATTCCGGTGAGCATCATGCCCTTGTACGCCATGGTGCTGGGCAGATCCACGTCTCTACCGTCGACGCGGAAGGTCGCGCCGCCGAGTGCGGACAGGTTCAATCCCGTTGCGGTGACGACGATATCGGCGTCGAGGTGCTGGCCGGACTTCAACTTCAGGCCGGTCTCGGTGAAGCTGTCGATGTGATCGGTGACGATCGAGACCTCGTCCTTGCGGATCGAGCGGAACAGATCGTTGTCGGGCACCAGGCACAGGCGCTGATCCCACGGGTTGTACGACGGGGTGAAGTGGGTGTCGAGGTCGTATCCCTTCGGCAGCCATCCCTCCTGCATCTTCCGGATCCGCTTCTTCATGAATTCCGGGTACTTCTGGCTCAACGTGAAGATCAACATGGCCATCGACACGTTCTTGAGCCGAGTCACGCTGTACGCCAACTTCTTCGGCAAACGCTTCCGCAGTGTCTGCGCAATCGGATCCTTCGAGGGGAGCGAGAGGATGTAGCTCGGCGAGCGCTGCAGCAACGTCACGTGCTCGGCCTCACGAGCGAGGTTGGGAGCCAACGTGATCGCCGTTGCACCGCTGCCGATGACGACGACCTTCTTGCCCGCGTAATCCAGATCCTCGGGCCAGTGCTGCGGGTGGATCACCTGCCCACCGAAGTTCTCCTGGCCGACGAACTCCGGGCTGAAACCCTTGTCGTAGTTGTAGTAACCACTGCAGGAGAACACGAACGACGCGGTGATCGTGACGGTCTCGTCGGTGTCGCTGCGCTGCGCCGTGACCGTCCAGAACTGCTGCTCGGACGACCATTCGAGGGCGACGACCTTGTGGTGGTATCGAATGTGCTTGTCCACACCCGCTTCTCGTGCGGTTTCGACAATATAGTTACGGATGTCGGAACCGTCGGCGATGGACTTCTCTCCCGTCCACGGCTTGAAGCTGTACCCGAGGGTGTACATGTCGGAATCGGAGCGAATACCGGGATAGCGGAACAGATCCCAGGTGCCACCGATCGCCCCGCGGCTTTCGAGGATGGTGTACGTCTTCCCGGGCAGATCGTGCCCGAGGTGACGCGCGGCACCGATCCCGGACAGGCCGGCACCGATGATGAGGACATCGACCTCGGGAGTGGTCAGTACGGCAGTCATGAGCAACGATTCCTTCGGTGGGGGGTCAGCTGATTTTGTTGCGGGCGCTCTCGGACCTACCGAGACGCGCTACTTCTTCGTCCATCTTGGGCAGGATCGTCGGCACGTGCGCCAACATGCTGCGATCGCCGACGCGCGAGGTGATGACGGCCTTGAACCAGGACGCCGCACCCACCCACCGCGGTACGTAGACGCGGCGCTTGCGCTTGGCCAGGCCGTCGACGAACGCATCCACGCACTGCTCGACGGTCATCGTCTTCCCGAGGGGGCCGGGCAGTACCGCGAGCAAATCCTGGAATGCCGTGAGATCGGACTTCGCGTCCTGGACCATCGGGGTATCGATCCAGGCCATGTGGGCCGAGCCGACGTCGACTCCTCGGTAGTTCACTTCCAGCCGAAGCGCATTGGCGAAATGCTCGGCTGCGGCCTTGCTGGCGTTGTACGCGGCCAAGCCGGGGCACGGGGTGAACGCGGCCAGCGAGGAGACGACGAGGATGTAGCCGTTGCGTTCGATCAGCGACGGCAACGCAGCGCGGACGGTGTTGAACACGCCCATCACGTTGATGTCCATGACGCGCTGGAACGTGGCCGGGTCCACCTGCAGGATCGATCCGTAGCTGGCGATTCCCGCATTGGCGAGCACCAGATCGATGCCTCCGTAGGCCGCGATGCCGCCGTCGACGGCGCGCTGCATGTCGTCCAGATTTCGGACGTCGGCGACGAACGCCTCGGCCTTCAGCTGCGTCGCGACCTCGCGCAGCGGGGCCTCGTCGACGTCGACGAGTACCAACTTGGCTCCACGACCTGCCAACGCACGTGCGGTCTCGGCACCGATTCCTCGTGCCGCGCCGGTGATCAGAACGACCTTGTTCCGGAGCGTCGATGACGCCATGTCTCCCCCTCGATCGAGATGCATTCCTGCGAACACTTTGCATCTGATACCGAGCGGTGTCAAGATCTGTCTGTGACTACCCATCACAGTGACGTCGGCAGGACGTATCGCGGAGCTCCCCCGCAGCAGCGGCAGCAGGAGCGTCGAACCCGCCTGCTCGATGCCGCTGTCGAAGTGTTCGGCACCACCGGGTACCGAACGGCGACTGTGGACAAAGTCTGCACCGAAGCGGGCCTGACCAAGCGCTACTTCTACGAGTCCTTCACCAACAGCGAAGACCTGCTGATGGCCACCTACGCCCGCGCTACCGACGCGATGCGCGAGAGCATCCTCGCCGGTGCGGCCTCGGAAACGGAGTCCAGCGAACAGGTGCTCCGAGGAGCCCTGACCGGATTCTTCACGTTCGTCGCCGAGCAACCGAAGTCCGCTCGTATCGCCTTCGTCGAAATCCTCGGCGTATCCCCCACCGTCGACGCGTTGTACCGCAAGACCACCACCTCGTTCTCGGCGACGGTGCTACAGGTAGCCGACACCGTTGGGTCCAGCCGAGGACTGGCCGGGCCGAACCGTAAAACGCTGGCGATGGGCCTGGTGGGCGCGGTACTCACCATTGCTCAGCAATGGTTGCTGTCCCCCGAACGCGAACCTCTCGACTCCGTGATCGCCAGCGCGCACACCATTCTGGCCGCCGTCGTATTCGGACGCGTCGACGGCTGAGCAGCTGTCATGCTCTGCTCTGCAGCGGCTCCACCGGTTCGTCCGAGGTGACGCGTTCACCTGATTTGACGACGACGACACCGAGCAGAATCAGTGCGCCACCGGCCAATTGGATCGGCCCCGGAGCCTGGCCGAGTAACAGCCACGCAAACACAAGCGCTGCAACAACTTCCATCAGACCCATGAACGACGCCAGCCGCGAGCCGAGGCGTCGGCCGGCCGCAATTCCGAGCACGTACGCCAACGCGGCGGTCACCACACCGAGACCGATGATCGGAACCCACCACGGCACAACGGCATCGACGAACGTGACGTCGGTCAGCGGAGCCGCGAACGGGACGATACCGACCAGCCCGGCGGCGAGCAGAATGAGTCCACCTGCCAGCAGACCGCCCCCGGCGAGCACGATCGGCGGCAAGCCGTTGCTCTCGTCGGCGGAGAGCACCCAGTAGACGGCGGCCCCCGCCATCGCGCCGAGCGCCCACAGCACGCCGACGCTGTCGACGTCCGCGCCGGAGATCAGGTCGAGCACGAGCACCAGTCCCATTGCGGCCAACAGCGCACCGACCAGCGTCAGCCGACCCGGACGCTGCTGGTGCCGAAACCACATCCAGCCGATGACGGCTACGGGCGAGGTGAATTCGATGAGCAGTGCGACACCCACGTCCATTCGGCCGACGGCGTTGAAGAACGCGAGCTGACAACCGGCCACCGCGAAGGCACCGTAGGCCACGAGCAGCTTCCAATTCTTGGCCAACAGGCCCCAGCGGCCACGCAGCGCGAGAATCGACGGAATCAGCAACACCGCTGCCGCGAGCAGGATGCGCGCAGTCACGGCGGCACCGGCGGTCCAGCCGGCATCGAGCAGGCCTTTGGCCAACGAGCCGGAGAGCCCGAACGATGCCGCGGACAGGAGCGCGAACCCGAGCCCCGAGAGTCGACGCGACCGTGCCGCAGCGTCGTGTGCAGCTGCGCGATCCACCTGCGCGTCATGAGTGTAAGCCGTCATGACATGTGACAGTAGGGAGTGAGTTGGTAAGGTGTCAACATGCTTTTTGCTCATGACGCAGAACTGTCGCTTCTGTCCGCCGTGGCATTGGTCAATTCCGCCGAAGACCCGGACACGCTGACCACCCGCGAGGAGCTGGCCGACTTCTTCACCGACCAGGGCTACTCCGGACGGTTCGACGGCGACGACGTCGAGCTCGAGGCTGTGCGGGCACTGCGTCCGACCCTGCGATCACTGCTCATCAGCAGTCGAGACGACGCCGTGATCGAGGTGAACCGCTTGCTTGCCGAATCCTCGGCCCTGCCCCGACTGGTCCGGCACGACACTCTCGACTGGCACATCCATGCCGTCGCCGACGACAGTCCACTGGCAACCCGCATCGTCGTCGAGACCGCGATGGCCATGATCGACGTCATCCGAGCCGACGAGCTCTCCCGTTTCGACGTCTGCGCCGATCCGGACTGCAACGGGCTGGTTCTCGACCTCTCCCGAAACCGCTCTCGCCGCTTCTGCAGCACCACCTGCGGCAACCGCGCGGCGGTCGCCGCGTACCGCGCACGCAAGGCCCAGTAGCACCGCAGGGCTTAGACGACCGGGTTTCGGGTATTCGGCGACGAGACTTAGCGAGAGGAACATCCCCATGGTCGAGAAAAGGCCTTCGAAAACGAGCTGGGCACGTGCAGTCGAGAACATGCTGGCCGTCATCTTGATCTTCGCCGGAATCGCATCCGCGGGCGGTCTGATCGCGGCTCTGGCGGGCGGCTTCGAGGGATGGGCGATCGTCGCCGGCATCACCGTGGTCGTACTGTTCGCAGCCGCGTTCTTCGCCGTTCGCGACGGTGCCCGACGACGCGCGCGGGAAGTCGACACCGTCGTCTACTCCCCCGACAACACCGATCAACTGTTCGACGTGGACCCGAACACCGGTGAGCGCACTCCGCACCGGGAATAGCACTGCCGCACGGTAGTGCTGCTCGGCGTCAACTCGGAACCGATTCGAGACGAACCATCGAATCGGTTCCGAGGAAGAACACACCCGACCGCGTCTGGGCGATGGTGCCGCTGTCGGTGAACCCATCGGATCCAGCCGGGATGGTCCAATGCCATCGCACGTCACCGGAATCCGTGGTTGCGACATACGCCGGACCGTCGATCGAATAACGAGTGTTGCCGATGACCTTGTCCGTATCGAACGGATCCGGCAACTCCCAGACAGTAGCGCCGGTGGAGTCGACGACGGTGTCATCCGAGGTCATGTCGAGACCCCCGACGGGTGCTCCGGTGGTCGGATCGAAAAATGTCGCCTCTCCGCCCATCGTCACGACGCCTCGCCCGTCGGCCGTGTGAATCACTGTGCCACTCAGGCCCTCCCACCCCATGGATGTGGTGATCGGTAGCGTCCACATTCGGTCGAGTACATTCACCGACCCGCCGTGCAACACGGATTCGCCGTCCTCAGGGCTGCCTTCCAACAACAGCACCGATGTCCCGTCGCTCTCGATCGCGTAGACGTACCAGTCCTCGGGGACCGGTATCCGCTTCACCACCCCGTCGTTCGTACCGATAGTGACGAGGGACTGCACATCGGAATACGTGTCGAGACAGACGATCTCGCTCTGAACGGGAACGCTCGCGCATACGTCGACTGTTCCGGGCGACGCCTTCCATCGCACACTGCCGTCGTCGGCATCGAGGGCCACGAACTCGACTGCATCGAGCGAAGACGACCGTGGATTCGGCAGGCCCATTGCGGTGACGAGAACATCGCCGGCGTCGATCACGCCCGTGACCCCGAGATCGAACGTCAAACTTGCGGTCGGCGAACGGAATGCAGCGAATTGCCTGCCGTAGACGGTCTCTGCGTCGATCCGCGAGCTGGGCTCGAGCGCCGGCCCAGCCGGCACCTCAATTGTCTCCGTCTCCTCCGAGAACGTCGGCATCTCGTCGAACGCCGACGTCGTTGCATCGTCCATCGACGGCTTTACGGACACGTCCACATTCACCAGCACGACCGCAGCCGCGGCGACGGATACCACTGCCACCGTCACCGCGGCTGCAGCGAGAACAGTGCGTGTCGTCGAATCCTTCACGGCCACTCCGTGATCGGAGCTTGGGCGACTGCATCCAGTAGCTCGAATGGCAGCGGTTCCGGCCGTGTCGAACGGCCCCCGCCAGGAACGAAATCCGCCGTCGACCGAACCGACACCTGCACGCCGGACGGTCGCGTCAGCGTGACCGACCTCGCCAACCGCATGGTTCCGTCCTCCGCGGTCATGCTGCTCGACAGATCGACGTCGTACGATTCGAGCACCGAACCGTCGGGCAGTGTTCGCAACTCGACAACAGGTTCGTACGCATTTTCCGGATCGTAGGGGTCCCTCGCCACCGGGAGTGCCGCGCCGGAGGACGCAGAAATCGACAGCGCTACATCGGAGTTCACTACGTCGATGTCCGTACAGGCACCCCTGCCCGTGCGATCGGGTACCAGTGACCCGATCGGCCGGTTCAGGACGGGCGCGTCGGATAGCGCCTGCCACGTTGTCGTCAACGCCTCGTTCGCGGCGTCCAAGGACACCTCGTCGATATCCACCGCTGTCGCCTCCCCTGCGAGCGAGACCGAGCAATCCTGGCGCGGCGCAGCGCTTCCCGCCGGTGCAGGCGAACCGACTCGGAGGCCCGGCAGCGCCGCGATTCGGGTCAACTCGGATGTGTCCAAGGGAAATTCGGGACCGACGGTAGTACTAAGATTCGCGGTGACCAGAGTTCCGTCCGGGTGATACGCCGTCGCTCTGCGACTGTTCGTGCGGTCACCGCCGATCTCGTACCAACTGTCGTCGGTATCGACCACCGTTCCGTCGGGCTCGGTGGTGCGGGCGTCGAGAACGCCTGCGACACAGGCCGGAATCCCCGTCGACGACGGTCGAACATCGACGCTGGAAAACGCAGACACCCCCGCGCGAGTCAGGTCGCCGCGGGCACTGGTGCTTGCCTCGAGGCCCTCCGGCACATTACCGCCGAAGTCGTCCACCGGTTGGAAGGTCAGCGACTGGGATGGGGCGGCCAACTTCACGGTGACATCCGCTGGAAGTGCGCCCACGAGAGCGTCGGTCATCGCTCCCGCCTTGCTCGCGGTCAACCACGGGTAGGCAGGATTGTCGTAGGACGGAGCCTGACTCCCGATGACCGAGATGAGGCGCCCATCCTCACTGGGCGGGGGTGGCTCGACCTCGGAGCACCCCGGAATGTCGGCCGGATACTCGACAGGCTCGGAGACGATGGAGTAGTCACCGTCGCGCGCGGCCTCTCCGGATGACACAGCATTTCCGGGCGGCAGTTCACTTTCCGGCGAATGCAGCAGTCCGGCCGCAACGACACCGAGTGCGACCACCGTGACGATGACGGATACGTCGATGACGGCGTTGTGTCTTCTACCTTCGCGCACGAGACGACACTACATACCCAACGGACGGTTTTGGTCCGATGCGGCCATTCAGGCCGCCAGCAGCGCCGCCACCATACTCGAGCTGTTCACACCTCGGCTGATCCATGTTGCCTGCACAGCGTGGTACAGGTCGGGTTTGCCACTCCACACCGTGGCTGCGGGCCTGTTGTCCGCGTCGAGTTCGTGATGCCAGGAGCCGTCGACGAGGTCGATGAAGGAGTCGGCGGCAATGTCCCACCAGGTGCGATAGTCGTTGTCGTAGCGGTCTTCTCCGGTCCGACGACCCAGTGTCGCGGCGGCCGCGATCGCCTCGCACAACACCCAGTGCAGACGCTCTCTCACTACCGGTCGCCCAGTCCAGTCGGTGGTGTAGACGAAGCCAGGCGACGGGCCGCCGGGTTGCCAGCCGTCCTGCGCCGCGCGGTGATACAGCGACGCGGCGGCGGCAACGTAATCGTGGCCACCAGGGCTATCGGCCACGAGACTCGCCTGCACGAGCAGCCGCGCCCACTCGAAACCGTGCCCCACCGTTGCTCCGTAAGGCTTGAACTGGTTTGCTGTGTCGCCGCTGTTGTACTCGAGCATCGGCTGCCATTCCGCAGTGAAATGCTCGGGAATGCGATTCTCGTTCGCCTGTGACCAGCCGATCACGTTGTCGCAGATGCGTACTGCCCTGCTTCGCCAGACCTCGGGCGCACCCGCATCGGCCGCCGCCAGCAGCGCCTCGACCATGTGCATGTTGGCGTTGATTCCGCGATAGCCGTCGAGCGCGGTCCAGCTCGCATTCCAGGTGTCTGCGCACATGCCGTGGTTCTCGTCCCAGAATCGCCGATCCACGACCTCGAGGGCTTCGTCGAGAAGCCCCCGTCCACTGGGGTGTCCCGCCGCTGCGGCTGCGGCTGCAGCCAACACTACGAAGGCGTGCGTGTAGGCCGTCTTCGTCGCATCGGGAGACGAGGCGTCGGCGCTGGACTCGAACCACCCGCCGTTCGTGCTGTCCCGCAACGTCGTCAGTAGACCGTCGAACACTCGATCGGCTTTCCTACGAGACCCCGGATACCCCTGCATCGAGGCCAGGAAATGCACGTGCGCCATCCGAGCAGTGATGTAGGTCAGGGCCGGATGGCTCAGGTCCGGATGTCCGCGGTCGTTCAACCACGCCGCTCCCCCGGCAGGATGCTCGAGCGAGCTACCGAACCGGAGGAGCCGAGCCGATTCTGTGTCGAGCCACCGCTGGTGCGCGGGCAAGGTCCACCACTGACGACGATCACCGGATGTCATGAGCCCATTCTGCGCGATCGGGCCGGACGACAGGTCTGCTTACCGAACCACCCTGTACCGCAGATACATCCAGCCCGACGTGGGGAAGTGCCTCTGCTCTTCCAGCACCAGGTTCAGTCGGTGCCCCACGGGGAAGTACGGCTTTCCACCACCCAGGATGGTCGGGACGACAATGAGCTCGAACTGGTCGATCGAGTCGAACAACGATGCGGCCAACGACGCGCCGGCGACGGCCAACGTGCCCTCGGTCTCCCGTTTCATTCGCTCCACTTCCGCGACGGCGTCGGCACTACGGACCAGCCGGCAACCGTCGGGCACGGAAGTGAGGGTGTCCGAGAAGACCACCCGGGGAGTTGCCTTGTACAGCTCGGCGAATTCGGCTTCGACGGGGTCGCCGGCCGCCCGTTCCGGGTCGGTCCAGTAGTCCTCCATGGCCTCGTACAGCCGCCGTCCGAACAGAAAGACGCTCGTCTCCACGGTCTGTCGATTCGAGAACCGATGCGATTCCTCGTCGGGCATCGAGTAGTCGAGGCTGCCGTCGGGATCCTCGATGTAGCCGTCGAGGGAAACATGCAGGTTGTAGGTCAGAATCGCCATGTCACTCCAAAGGTCGGGTGGGTTTGCCGGTATCGACCTCCGCACCGCCGAGAAGTCACCGGCCTATCCGCGGTTTCAGTCCAGAATCGCGGTTGCTTCCACCTCGACCCGCACGTCCGGTTCGAAGAGGTAATCCACTCCGATCAACGACGCAGGCGGCATGGGAGTCGGCAGTCCGATCTCGTCGGCGACGCGCGTGACGCCGTCCATGAACTCACCGATCAGCTCGGGAGCCCAGTGCGTGACGTAGAACGTCAGCCGCAGTACGTCCTCGAATGTTGCTCCTGCACCGGTCAATCCGATCGCGGTATTGCGCAGCGCCTGCGCAACCTGACCGGCGAGGTCGTCGGTATCGATGGCCGACCCGTCCTCGTTCCGGGCGATCTGACCGCTGACGTGGACGTGTCGAGAACCCTGACCCACCGCCACGTGGTGATACGGGGTGGGTTGCATCATTCCGGGCGGGGTGAATCGAGTGACGCTCATGGTTGGTCCTTCGTCGTAGAAATTCAGGTATAACGTTGATACCTGGTACACAAAGGACACTTCAAGGGAACCTGGTTTCATGACCGATACCGCCGACGGCACCGCAGAACTCACGATCACTGCCCCGCACCGCGAACTGTTGGATCAGGTGCTGGACAAATGGTCGCTGCAAGTACTCAACGAATTGTGCGAGCGCCCCTGCCGATTCAACGATCTCCGCCGCGGGATTCCCGAGGTGACTCAGAAGTCCCTCACCGCAACGCTGCGGAAGCTCGAACGCAACGGAATCATCGAACGCACGGTGCTGAGCACCCGCCCGGTGGCGGTGGAATATCGAATCACTCCCCTGGGCAAAACGCTTCGAACTCCCGTCGACGTCCTGCTAGCGTGGGCAACCACGCACATGGACGACATCGACCGAGCGCGAGACCGATTCGATGCCCTGTGACGGTTCACGTCCAGTACAGCAGCTGCGCGTCGGGCAGAACGTCGCGAAGTTCGTCGACGAACCAGCTGCGCATCTCGGCCATCGTGTCCTTCGGATAGACGTATTTCACGCCGCCGAACTTGTTTCTCTTCGCTGTGCGCGCGCCCTCGTCCATCTCCAGTTTCGTTCCCGGATACCAGCTCAACAACACATCCTTGCTCGACGGCGTGAAGCGGTGAGTGATGATTTCGGCGGTCAGATCGAGATCGGTCACATCGCGCAACGCGTCGGAGACATTCGCGAGCAATCGACCGTACTGCTCGCGCCACTGCGGGATCGGCATGATCGGCGCGATCGTCAACCCCACTCGGTAACCGGCCAGTGCCAACTGCCGCAGAGCTTCTATCCGAGCCGGCATACGTGCCGTGCCGCCCTCGAACCGGTGCGCGATGTCATCGGCGTTGACCGACAGCCGAACTCGCGTTCGGCGGCCGTGGTCGAGCGTCACCAACTCGCGGACGTCGTCGAACTTGGTGGTGAAACGCAGCGATACGTCGTCGCCGTACACGCCCGCGCCCACTCTGCGAACGGCCTCGGCAAGAGAGCCCGTCACGTGTTCGATCCCCAAAGGATCGGTGTAGCAGGATAACTCGAATGTGGTGCCTTCGTGCCCGCGCTCATCGGTGCCGGAGGTGATGGAACCGCGGCCTGCGTGAGTGCCGATACCGGCCAGCACGTCGTCGAGGTTGGCGAAGACCCTGGTGATCGGCGGACCGGCCAACGAGCCGGCGAGATAGCAGTACTGGCAATGCGCCGGGCATCCCTTGGCCAGGTCGATCCGCCAGTCCGCGCTCGGCGGAATCGGTTGCGGTTTCAGCACACTCGGCGGGGCGACCACCACGGCCATCGTCGACTTGGCTCGTGCGTAGGTCTCGCGCTCGGACTCACCACGCAGTCCGGTGAGGCGGTCACCGGACAGAATGTCGATGTCGGCGACGCCTGCTGCTTCGCACCGACGGAGAATTTCCGCGGTGTGCGGTAGCTCGGACGCAGACTTGGTGACCAGGACACGCGAGGGTGTCCAGAGTCGAGTGGGGGCAACCAGAAGATCATCCATTACTCGTGTTCAACGCGTCGCAGCGCGCAATGCTTCCCGGTTACCGCAGCTCAGGCGAGAAATTCGTCGAGCACGCCCAGCAGGGCACGGACCGCCGCGCTCGGAGCGCGAGTCGACGAGGTCGCAACCGCGAGCGGCCACGTCAGATCCACTCCCGACACCGTGGTGACGACCACACCGCTCCGCTCGGTCAGGACGAACCGGGGTAGCAGCGATATCCCGAGGCCGTTGCGGACGTAGGCAACGCCGGTGGAGATGTCGGTGATTTCGATGCTCACGCGTCGCTGCAATCCCGCGTCGGCGAACGCGCGGTCGGCTACCGCGCGATTTCCGAAGCCGATCGGCGAGTCGATGAAGTCGTACGGTGCAATGTCGTGCAGCGTCACGGACTCTCGTTCGGCCAGGGGGTGGTCCGACGGGAGCACCAGATCCAATACCGACGACGCGAGTTCTCGCACGTCGATCCCGGCGGGCCGTCGGCCGGAGTCGGAGACGAACGCGAGGTCCAGTCGACCGTCCGCCACCGATTCGAGTAGCCCCTGGGTGCCCGACGGCGCTGCGCCGGTGATGAGCTGGACGTGCGGAAACCGGCGGTGGTACTCGCCCAGCAGACCGGGAAGGTCGATCAGCTTGATCGAGGTCAACGTGCCGATTCTGACGGTGCCGCGCAGGCCGCCTCGAACGTCGTCGACCGCATCACGGGCATCGCGAGCGGCATCGAGTACCACCCGAGCACGGGGAAGCAGAGCCCGACCGGCCTCGGTCAGCAGCACACGCTTGGAATTGCGATCGAGCAGCGATGCACCCAGTTCTCGTTCGAGGGATTTGATCGCCGCCGAAACCGCAGATTGAACGATATGCAGACGGGCAGCGGCACGGGTGAAGTTCTGTTCTTCACTGACCGCGACGAAGTATTCGAGGTGGCGCAGCTCCATCCATCGATGATCGCATATCGAGATAGTTGTCAGCGTTTTTCTTCGTTGGACGTGATGGTCGAGTCCGAGGACAGTCGTATCCGAACGAACAACACCGACATCGGAGAACGACATGTCCTACGACACCCTGCCCGCCGCTCCGCCGGCACAGACTCACTCACCGACCTCGACTCGTCGACACGGCGTCGGCTTCTGGGTGGTTGCGGCGGCATTCCTCACCGCGATGGCGTTCTCCACCGTGCCCAGCCCGCTGTACCCGCTCTATCAGGTGCGTGACGGCTTCTCGACGTTCATGGTCACGATCGTGTTCGCGGCCTACGCCGTCGGCGTGATCGTCAGTCTTGTTCTGGCCGGCCATGTCTCGGACTGGGTGGGCCGGAAGAAGGTCTTGATCGCCGCGTTGCTGCTCGAATTGGTGGCTGCGGTCATGTTCCTCAGCGGCACTGCACTTCCTCTACTGCTCGTCGCACGGCTCATCACCGGACTCGGCGTCGGAGCACTCACCGCGACGGCCACGGCCTACCTGCACGAGCTGCATTCCACGCACCGGCCGACCGCGTCCGGCCAGCGATTCGAGAAGGTCTCCACCGCAGCGAACATCGGCGGACTCGGCGTCGGGCCGTTGGTAGCCGGGTTCCTGGCGCAGTTCGTCGCGGCTCCCCTGCACACCCCGTATCTGGTGTTCGCGGTACTGATCGTCGTCGCTGTCGTCGGTGTCGCGCTGGTACCCGAGACCGTGGCCGAAATGCCGGAGCGGCCCGCCTATCGCCCGCAGCGAATCAGTGCCGATCACGGTGATCGCGCCGGGTACTTCGCCGCTGCCGCAGCCGGTTTCGCGTCGTTCGCAGTGTTCGGTGTGTTCACCTCGGTGGCACCGGGATTCGTGGCGGGCACACTCGACCATCCGTCCCGCGCCCTCAGCGGTGCCACCGTGTTCGCAGTGTTCGGCACGGCAGCGCTCGCGCAGACGATGACCAGTCGCATGTCGAGCACAGCGAAACTCTCACTCGGCATCTCGGCCGAAGCCCTCGGTCTGATCGCGCTGGTGGTCGGAATGCACACCCTGAGCCTGCCGACATTCCTGGTCGGCGGTGTCGTGGCCGGAATCGGGGCGGGCGTCATGTTCAAGGCCGCAGTGGGAACCGTTGCCGCGATGGCGGCACCGGCCGAACGAGGCGAGGCCTTGGCCGGACTGTTCCTGATCGCATACCTCGGCCTGGGCATTCCGGCGGTGGGAATCGGAATCGCCACCCTCTCGATGTCCGCAACCGCAGCCATGACCGGACTTGCGGCCTTGGTGCTGGTACTTCTACTGAGAGTGGCAACCCTGGCTCGACGGGCCTCGGCAACACCGCGGTGAGGCTCAGGGATTCCAGGTATCCGACGCGATCTCGGCAGGCCTGCCCAGCAGATAGCCCTGTCCCTGAACAGAATTGGGCAGGGCTTCGAGTTGATCGAGAGTTTCGATGCCCTCGACAACGCAGCCCAGTTTCAGATCGCGGGCCAGATTGATGATTGCTCCGACGATGCTGCTGCTCGTCGCGTCACTGGTCATGCTGGAGGTGAAGGACCGGTCTATCTTCACTGCGCTCACCGGCAGCGTAGCGAGGTATCGCAGGCTCGCGAAGCCCGTTCCGAAGTCGTCGATGGCGATTCCCACACCCAGCGTGCGTAATTCGCCGAGCTGACGCAGGACCGACGAGCCGGAATCGAGCAACACGGACTCGGTGAGTTCGAGAACGAGGTCCCCCGGAGCCATTCGATGCCGCTCGAGGGCTGTTTCCACTGCCGCACAAATGTCTACGTGTTGCGCCTGTCGGGCACTGAGGTTCACGGCCATCGTGACGGGCTCGTCGGACGCGGAGGTAGGCGGGTTCTCGGATCTCCACCGCGCGAGGGTGCCGAGAGCGTCGTCGAGCACGCGCTCACCCAGATCGGAAATGAGCCCCGTATCCTCGGCCACCGGGATGAATCTGTCGGGTGAAATCGCTGTGCCCGTGCTGTCCCGCAGGCGAGCGAGCGCCTCGAAACTGACGAGTCGCCGACTGCCGAGATCGTAGACCGGTTGGTAGGCCACACCGAACGTCGCGGAACCGCCGCGATCAGGATCGAGCGCGTCCCTCAGGGTCTGTTCGATGTACGCACGCTCGATCGCGTGCACCCGCAGCGCGTCGTCGAACAGTTCGATTCGGTCCTTGCCCAATTGCTTCGCCCGGTACATCGCGGAGTCCGCATCGCGCAGCGCTTCCTGGGCACTGACGCCCCGGCGGACCAACACCATCCCGACGCTTGCCGACACCACGTACTCACGGCCTCCGTACGCGATGGGCGCTGCGAGTACCGTCCGGATTCGTTCGGCGACCTGTGCGGCAAGCGCGCCGCCCGCAGGCTTGCCTGTCCCGTTCTCCGCAGGCAACGCATCGAGGACCAGAACGAACTCGTCGCCGCCGACGCGGGCGATCGAGTCCTCGGCTCGCAGCACCGAGCGCAAGCGGCGAGCGACCTCGACCAGCACGGCGTCTCCGGCCGCATGGCCACCGGTGTCGTTGATTCGTTTGAACCCGTCCAGATCGCAGAACAGCACCGCCGCGGCAGCGCCGGTGCGCGCACCCCGCTCGATCGCCGATCCGATTCGCTCCAGCAGCTTCATACGGTTGGGCAGGCCCGTCAACGGATCTTGCAGGGCTGCACGCTCGAGAGCGCGCTCGGCTTCGACGACATCGGTCACCTCCCGCACCACCGAGAGCACCTCCGCCGCTGAACCCGCCGGTCCATGTCGGAACGGGGTCGTGCGCCGCGAAAGCCACCTCAGCGAGCCGTCCGCCGCACGCATCCGGTACCGGATGCTGACGCTCTCCCCATCCGGCAGGGAGGCAGCGTCCCGGTCCGCTGCCCGGACGACGTCGATGTCCTGGGACACCACCGACTCCAACCCGTCCTCGGGGGCTGCGGTGTCGCCGGGTGAGCCGTCCTGGTTCGGCCCGGTCAACAATGACCTGACGTTGCGCGAGGCCCACTTCACGGTCCCGGTCTCGACATCGGTGACGATGGTGACGTCAGGCGATGCCGTCAGCACCGCATCACGGAACGCGCGCGCCTGCTCGAGCTCGGCGCGCGCCTCACGCTCGGCAGTGACGTCCTCGGACAGCACCATCGCGCCGACGATTCGACCTGTGTCATCGCGCAGAGGTCTGGTCTTCACGGCGAAGATCGCACCCGTCCGGGAACCCACGGAGTCGAAGGACGATTCCTCCCCATCGATGGCCGCTGTGTAGAACGGCTTCAGCCGGGCATAGACCTCCGGCGGCACAGTGTCTTGCAGCAGCTGCCCCTCCATCCGCCGCGGGTCGTATCCTTCGGCCAGCAGTCCGGCACCTTCGACGAGAATGAATCGCAGGTCGCGATCGACGACCAGCACCGACGTGTGCGGGAGGTTCGCCGCCAGCTGCCGATACCGGGCCTCGCTCGCGTCGTCGAACATCGCAGGTGAGCGGAGCAACGGTCCGTAGAAGCGGCGCATCCCCAGGTAGACGACGCCGGCGAGTGCCGTCGAGGCCGTCACCATCACATCGACGGTCCCGCCCATCGACTCCCGCATCGCGTCCAGGGTTCCCATGCCGGAATCGGTACCGAGATGCGATGCGTGAGTCCGAGCCCGGCCGTCAGATGCCACGCATGGATCAGATGGTGGGCGGCACACGTCGTGAAGATCGCGGCGGTGGCGACCGCGAGCCGGTTGTTACGAAACTGCCCGGTTCGCAACAGCCCTCGGACGATGAACAGCACGATCCCCGAGTACGCAGCAGCGGTGATCCCGTTGAGGATCACCACCCAGTGCCACCCACTCACCGCGATCGCTCATCGGCTCGGTAGACCGGACTCACGAGTCGGTTCGAGTCGACGACCAGCACGATGCGACCCCCCAGGTTCGTAGCGCGTTGCACAGAATGATCGGACCGAGACCGGAATTCGATACTTCACCACCGGATACCCGCATTGACCAGCGTTTCAGCACATTGTGTTTCGCGAAGGTTATCGCAGTTCTTTTTACACTGCTGCCGTTCGGGCAGCCGAAGATCGGGCTTTGCGTCGGCTGATTCGGACTTACGGTCCGCCGTCGAACGAGCATGAAGCGTCGGGTATGAAGCTCTCATGCCCTTCGCCGATGAACTACTCGGTCCGGACGCAGCCCACACGCTGTTTCGGACCATTCGTACGGCTGCTCCGAACGCGGATCTGTCGTTGCTTCGAGAGTCGTCGGACGGGTTGGGTCCACTCGCACTCCGAGCCCGCGCCGACCTGCTGCGTGACGCGCTACTGACAGGGCTGCCGGGCGACTACGCCCAGTTCGCTCGGACCATCCGACTGGCCGCTGCGGATCCCGACTTTCGAGGCTGGTCGGTCTGGCCCGTGACGAGTGCTGTCGCATCGAAGGCCGTCGACGAGCGCACTGCGACCGCGTTCGACGACGGGATGTCCTTGCTCGCCGAGCTCACCGGCCGACTGACCTCCGAATTCGCCCTCCGGACCTTCCTCCGAACCGATCTGGATCGGGCTCTCGCCATCGCGGCCGAGTGGACGCAATCACCGGACGAACACGTACGCCGCCTCGCGTCGGAAGGCACCCGACCGTACTTGCCGTGGTCGGTGAGAGTGCCCGAAATACTTGCGCGCCCCGGCGTCACCGTGCCGATTCTGGACAGGCTGTACCGAGACGACAGCGACTACGTTCGGCGATCGGTTGCCAACCATCTCAACGACTTCAGCCGAGACATCCCGGATGTCGTCGTCGCGACCGCGGCGCGGTGGCTGGGCGAGCCGGACGCCAACACAGACCGGCTTGCGCGCCATGCGCTTCGGACGGTGATCAAGAAGGGGAACACCGACACGCTCGCGTTACTGGGTTTCGCCCCGGCCGACCTCGAGGTGACGGGCCCTGCCGTGGACGTGACCGAGTTGCAGATCGGCGAGAGCCTGGGATTCACCGCGAAAATTCGCAACGTCGGCGTCGAGCCCGCAAAGATCGCGATCGACTACGTCGTCCACCACACCAAAGCGAACGGCGGGGTGACAGGGAAAACGTTCAAGCTAACGACCAAATTGGTCGCGCCCGGAGAGAGCATCGAGGTAGCGCGCCGACACTCGTTCAGAACGTTGACCACACGCACGTACTACCCCGGCCCGCACTCGATCGAGCTCCAGATCAACGGTGTGAGTTACGGTCTCGCGGAGTTCGTGCTCGTCCGCTAGCCGCGAGTTCTGTACCACGCACATGCGGCACATCGGCTACGTCCGTACGGTCGATGAGGTGCGTGGACAGTGGCGGTGGCTGGCGGTGGTGCTCGGCATCGCCGTGCTCGTCGCCACGCCCTCGGTGATCGAGCGCCTGCCCGTCGCCGCGTCGGACATCGGTGCGGCGGAACTGCTGTCTCGGGTCCAGTCCTCCACCGCAACAACGTATTCGGGCTACGCCCAGGCCGTTGGCGGCGTCACCCTGCCGGTCACCGACGGACTCGGCGGCCTACCGGATCTGCTGGGCGACACCACGACCCTGCGCGCCTGGTACCGCGCCCCGGACAGCTTTCGAGTCGACACCGTCCGCCTGGCCGGTGAACGCGGTCTCTACCGGTCCCCGGCTCTGCTGTGGAGATGGGACTACGAACAGAACACGGCCGTGGAAACCCCGGTCCCCGAACCGAGCCTGCGTCTGCCGCGCGAGGCCGACCTGCTGCCGCCGGAGCTCGGGCAGCGGTTGCTCAGTGAGGCGACCACCGACGAGGTCACCCGGCTGCCGACCCGCCGAATCGCCGGCCGGGACGCCCCTGGCCTGCGGCTCGTCCCCGCCGAGCCGCAGAGCACCATCACCGAGGTCGACGTGTGGGCCGACCCCGACAGCGGGCTGCCACTGCAGGTCGACGTGCTCGCCGGCGGGGCCGCTCGGCCTGTTGTCAGCACTGCATTCCTGGACTTCTCATCCGAGATGCCCGATGCCGACACCGTCCGTTTCGTCCCGCCCCCGGGAACCGATGTGCAGCAGCAGGACGGCCTCGACATCGCCTCGTTCGCCGACGGGATCGACTCTCCCCGTCTTCCGTCGACTCTGTCCGGACTGGATCTGCGGGCCCGCGACGAACCGGGATCCGTCGGGATATACGGCCGCGGAGTGACCGAGCTGATCGCCGCTCCGCTGCCGCGTCGCGCCGCGCGCGGGCTCGTCGACCAGTTGCGGGCCGCTCCCGGCGCAGTCGTGACCGGCGACAGCGTCGCACTGTCGATCGGACCGCTGAACGTCCTGATCACCGAGCCCGCCGGAGACCGCCGCCGATATCTGCTCTCCGGCACCGTCACCGCAGAAACCTTGGCCACCGCCGCCCAGCAGCTCGAAGGAGCAGCCACATGATCCGCACGACCGGCCTCACCAAGCGTTACGGATCGGTGCGGGCCGTCGACGGCGTCGACCTCGACGTACGCGCCGGCGACATCTACGGCTTCGTGGGCGCGAACGGCTCCGGCAAGACGACGACCGTGCGGATGCTGCTCGGGCTGGTCCTGGCCACCTCCGGGCAGATGCAGGTGCTCGGCGAGGAGATGCCGCGACGACGCAGGAGCGTGCTGCCGCGGGTGGGTGCGCTGATCGAGAACCCCGCCGCCTACCCCAACCTCTCCGGACGCCGGAACCTCACGCTGCTCGACGCGGCCGGCCCCGGTGGTTCCCGACGTACCAGGACCGCCCGCGTCGGCGAGGCCCTCGAGCAGGTGGGCCTCGCCGGGGTCGGACGCAGGCCGGTCAAGCAGTACTCGCTCGGCATGCGGCAACGCCTCGGCTTGGCCGCGGCGCTCATGCGCACCCCCGAGCTGCTGATACTCGACGAGCCGACCAATGGCCTCGATCCACAGGGGATCCTTGAGATTCGAGAGTTGTTGCTGGACTTGCATTCCCGGGGCACAACCGTGTTCCTCTCGAGCCACCTGCTGGCCGAAGTGGAGCAATTGTGCGACCGCGTGGGAGTACTCGATCGAGGTCGCCTCGTTCTGCAGGATCAGCTCTCTGCATTCCAACAACCCACCGGCCGAGTGCTCGTGCGTACCCCCGACCCCGCCGACGCGGTGACGGTCCTGTCCGATGTGGAGGACGCCACCGTGCTCGAGCGCGACGGGCAACAGCTCGTGATCGAACACCCTGATCCGGCCCTGCTCAATCGACTGCTCGTCGAAGGCGGGGTCCGGGTGAGCGAGTTGAGCCCGCAGCAGATGAGCCTCGAGCAGTCGGTGCTGGCGGTCACCGGTGCCAGCTCGGACCGAGTCGACGGTCCCGCTGGCCCTCGCGACGGTTCCGTCCGATCGGAGGTGACCGCATGATCGGCGTCGAACTGCGCGCGATGCTTCGCCGACCCCGCACCTGGGTCGTCATTCTCCTGCTGAACCTGCTGCCCACCATCGTCGCGGGCCTGCTGGCCCTCACCGACGTCGGTCCGCGTCCCGGCGACGGCCCTGCCTTCCTGTCCGCGGTGACCACGAACGGCCAGCTCTTCCCACTCGCCGCTCTCGCCATCGTGCTCCCGCTGTTCCTGCCCGTCGCGGTGTCGGTCATCGCCGGCGATTCCGTCGCCGGGGAGGCCCAGGCCGGCACCCTGCGCTACCTGCTGGCCCGCCCGGTGGGACGAACGAAGCTGTTGGTCGCGAAGCTGATATCGGTGGCTGCGTTCGTGCTGCTGGCAGTGGTCATCGTGGCAGCCGTTGCATACTTCGTCGGCACGACGCTGTTCGACACCACGTCGTTGGCCGGAGTGTCGAGCGTGTCCGGCACGGTACTGACCGACGAACAGGTCGCCGTGCGGACAGTCATCGCCGTGCTCTACGTGACGCTGTCGATGCTCGGAGTTGCCGCCATGGGGCTGTTCCTGTCGACCCTGACCGACTCGCCACTCGCGGCGACGCTGGGCGCGTTGGCCTTCCTCATCGCCAGCTCGCTACTGCTGACGCTGGACGCCGCCGACGCCATCGCGCCGTACCTTCCGACGCGGTACTGGCTGGCCTTCGTCGATCTCTTCCGCGACCCGGTGCCGACGCGGGACCTGGTGCGCGGCGTCGGTCTGCAGGGCGTCTACGTCGTCGTGCTCCTGGGGGCCTCGTGGGCGAATTTCACGACCAAGGACATCACGAGCTGAGACGGCTGCAGTCGGCTGCGCCGAGCTCGACGGTAGAGCTGCCGTCCAACTGGGCCGAGACCATCGCGCCGACGAGAGGATCACGGGGCAGGTTTCCGTGGTCGACGGCCGAGTCCGCGCACACGCTCTGGACGGGGATGTCGATCGCGCCGTCGAGTTGGGCCGAGTTCGGCGGGGTCACCACCTGATCCAGTTCGGTCCAGATCGACACCCACTGCGGCCCGTCCGGCGTCTCGTCGCCCGAGTTCAAGCCGGCCAGCACGGAGCTGTTCGGGGCCAGCTGTTGGCAGGCGATCGGGCACCGGTCGGGCAGGACCTGGGCAGCCAGACCCGCCACCTGGGTGCCGTGGTGCGGGGAGCCGAGGGTCACGATGCGTCGAGCCTGCTCGGCACCGCCCAGATCGGCAGCCCAGATCCGGGCCACCACCCCGCCGGCGGAATAGCCGACGACGTCGACCGAGGTCGCTCCCGTCCGAGTCAGAGCCGCGTCGACGGCGTCGCGCAGCGTCTGCGCCTGTGCGGTCAGGTCGCCGACGCCACCATCGGGCAGGGCCACGACGGTGGCGTCGCGGCCGTTCTCCCGTAGTTCCGCCGCGAGCACCTCGAGAGCATCGGTGGATCCGCCGAACCCGGGGACCAGTAATACCGGGCCGGGAACCGACTGGTCGACGCTCGCGACGGGGTCGTTCGTGGACCGCGATTCGACGAAGGCCGCCACGGCCACGACGAGCCCGATCAGGACGAGAGCGAGTACGACGTACGCGAGGCGACGACGGGCCGGGGCGAGGGAGGCGAACACCTCGTCCAGTGTGCCCGTCGACGGTGGTGCGGAAGGTCAGGGTGTCTGCGGTTCAGCTTTCGATGGCGGTGATCGCGTCGACAGCGATGACGACGGTGACGTAGGGGAACCCTGTGGGGACTTCGGTGAGGGCGACGGTGATGAAGCCACCGTCCTCATCGTTGTTGTCCACGGCCCCGATCTTGCCGACATGCTGGTGTCCGTCGATGGTGCTGATTCGGACGGGGGTTTCGGTGTCGGACTAGTTGGTGAAGATGACGGCGTCGATCATGTGGGTGTTCCTGTTCGTTCGGTGATGGATGTCGCGGGGTCCGCGACGCTGACGAGTCCGACGCTCACCGGAGCGGAATACGAAAAAGCCCCTCACAGATTTGTATCGGTGAGGGGCTGAGTCTGAGCCGCCTAAGAGAATCGAACTCTTGACCTTTTCATTACGAGTGAAATGCTCTACCGACTGAGCTAAGGCGGCGTGCCTTTCGGCGTTGGTGAGTCTAACGGAGCATCGGGTCGAAACGAAAATCGCCCTCCCTGACGGTCAGCCCGCGAGGCCGAGTCCTTCCGCAGGCCCGCCGAGGATCGTCTTGACGTGCCTGGTCAGGTCGTCGGCGAGCACTTCGGTCTCCCCCGCCTCCAGGGCGTCGAGCACCTGGCGCACCACGTCGCGTGGATCGTTCTTCGGGACGTCGAGTTCGGCGATCATGTCGGTGTCGGTGTACCCGAAATGCACCCCGACAACGAGGGTTCCCTGCGGTGCGAGCTCGAGCCGGAGCGAGTTGGTGGCCGACCAGATCGCCGCCTTCGATGCCCCGTAGGCACCTGCACCGCCGAGCCACGACAGCACCGAGTGAATGTCGACCAACGCCCCGCCGCCGTTTGCCTTCAGTATCGGAGCGAACTCTTGCGCGATTCGCAGCGCGCCGAAGACATTGGTCTCGAACACCGCGCGAATGTCGTCGATCGACGTCGTCAGCAACGGTGTCGTTCCGGGAGCGCCGGCGTTGTTGAAGACGATCGACACATCGGACGCGATATCGGCAAGTGCGGCAACGGAATCCGCGTCGGTGACATCGAGAGCAACGGGAACCACCCGAGGATCCGAGTCCTCTCGCGGGCTCCTCGCAGTCGCGTACACCTTCGTTGCCCCACGCTCGAGCAATGCGTCGACTGTCGCCTTGCCCAGACCGCGCTGACCGCCGGTCACCAATACCGTTGCTCCCGAAACAGACACCATCGAACTCACCCTTACGACAGAGGTTAAATGCTTTTGACTCTGTCAGTAGTAATTGACCAGTTCGACATAGTCAAATACTGTTCACTTATGTCACAGTCGCCGACGGAGCGCTTTCACCTCGCACCGGCACCCGCCGGACTGCAGGTGGTTCAGAATCTGCTCAACACGCGAGCCATCGACGCGTACGGCCTCCCCGACCTCCTAGCGGACGGGAAGGCAGCATCGCTCGTGTGGGAGACCGCGCTGTCGGACGACGATGCGGCCACGCTGCGGGCTCTGCGCTCGGATGTCGAAGCGGCCATTGCCGGCGACCTGCCCACGCGTCCGGCCGTCCGAGCGGAACTTCTACCGGGCGGCGACGGCACCGTACGACTGATGCCGACCGGCACCGGGACCGACTACATCGCGTCGAGAATGTGGTCCGAAGTGCTTCTCGCCCAACAAGCGGACACGTGGCGTCGACTCAAGCGATGCAAGAACGAGGCATGTGGATCTGCCTTCTACGACCGCTCCCGCAACAACAGCGGCGTCTGGCACGACGTGAAGACGTGCGGCAATGTCGCCAATCTTCGCGCTTCGCGGGCGCGGAAAAAAGCGATGGACTAACGCAGGACATCCCCGAGCGTCGCGACCATCGCATAGATCGCAAATTTGGGTTTTGCGTTGACAGCCAACGACTCTCGGCATTCGAGGATCGCCTCGATACTTTTCAGCAGAGCCTCGGGCGGTACGGCCTTTGCCATTCGCTCGACCTGCTCGGCCATGTCGGGGTGCGTAGCCGTCGCGGTCGAGCCGTACGAACGCGCGAGCGCGTCGCGGTACAGGCCCACCAGGTCCATCAACGCCCGGTCCAGCGAGTCGCGGCCGGTTCTGGTGGCGCGAGACTTCTGCCGCTTCTCGAGGTCCTTGAGCACTCCGGCCGAGCCACGCAATGCTCCGGCAGCGCCCTTACCTGTACCTCCAGCTCCGAGGGCCGTGCGCAATTCCTCGGTCTCGGCCTCGTCACGAGTGGCACTCATTTCCTTGGCCTCGTCCTCGGCGGCCTTCACCAGTTCCTCGGCTGCGAGGTATGCCTGATTGGGACGGGCCGCGGCCGACGCCAGGGCAAGTGCCCGCTTGCGTCGCGCCCGCGCGTCCTCGTCGGTGGCGAGTCGGCGTGCTCTGCCCACGTGGCCGCCGCTGATCGACGCGGCCCACTCCGCGGTCTCGGCGTCGAGCTTGTCGCGGGTCTGCAGCACCTGCGCGATGGCAGGCACCGTGGGCGTCACCAACGAGACGTGCCGGCAGCGTGAGCGCAGCGTCACCGAGATGTCCTGCGGATCGACCGACGGAGCGCACAACAGGAACACCGTCCGAGCGGGCGGCTCCTCGACGACCTTGAGCAGTACGTTTCCGGCACCCTCGGTGAGTCGATCGGCATCCTCGACGACGACCACCTGCCACAGACCGGTGCTCGGCCGACGCGACGCGACCGAGACGATGTCTCGCATCTCCTTGGTACTGATGCTCAGACCCTCCGGGATGACGCGTCGCACATCGCCGTGAGTGCCTGCCATCGTCGTCGAACACGCCTGACAATGCCCACACCCCGGAATGCCCTCGGTGGTGCACTGCAACGCCGCAGCGAAGCACAGGGCGGCGATGGAACGCCCGGACCCGGGAGGGCCGGTGAAGAGCCACGAATGCGTCATCGCCGACGAGTCGACGCCCGTACGAGCAGCCACTGCTGCAGCCGTCAGATCGGCCTCGACATCTTCCTGACCGACCAAACGATCGAACACACCCGCCATGCTGGCAACCCTAACGGTTGGGACCGACTACTCCCGGCGCACTGTTCCCGGACACTGCCGAACTCGAAGCTGTGGACGTGATCGCTGCCGATTCCATCCACAACTTCGAGTTCGCGAGCTACTCGCCGTCGGTCTTCTTCGCCGGTGCCTTCTTGGCAGCAGCCTTCTTCGTCGTCGTCTTGGCCGCCGTCGTCTTCGTGGCGGTCTTCTTGGCTGCAGCCTTCTTGGCCGGAGCCTTCTTCGCAGCAGCCTTCTTGGCCGGAGCCTTCTTCGCAGCGGCCTTCTTCGCCGGAGCCTTCTTCGCAGCAGCCTTCTTGGCCGGAGCCTTCTTCGCAGCGGCCTTCTTCGCCGGAGCCTTCTTCTTCACCGGGCCACGAGCACGCCTGTCCGCCAACAACTCCGACGCGCGATCGTCGGTGATCGTCTCGACCTCGTCGTCCTTGCGCAGACTTGCGTTGGTCTCGCCATCGGTGACGTACGGCCCGAATCGACCGTCCTTGATCACCATCGGCTTCTCACTGATCGGGTCGACGCCCAGTTCCCGCAGCGGCGGCTTGGCCTCGCCCTGACGGCCCCGACGCTTGGGCTCGGCGTAGATCTTCAGAGCCTCTTCGAGACTGACCGTGAACATCTGATCCTCGTCGGCGAGCGAGCGAGAGTCGGTGCCCTTCTTCAGATACGGGCCGTAGCGGCCGTTCTGCGCGGTGATCTCTTCCTTGGACTCGGGATCGACACCGACGACGCGTGGCAACGACAGCAGCTTGAGCGCATCCTCGAGCGTGATCGTCGCCAGATCCATCGACTTGAGCAACGAACCGGTCCGCGGCTTGGGGCCGGTGGCCTTCTTCGCTGCAGCCTTCTTGGCCGGTGCCTTCTTGGCCGCGGCCTTCTTCACCGCAGTCTTGACGCCACCGCCGCCATCACCGTCGTTGCCGGACGGCACCGGGACGATGTCGGGCTCGGGGGGCGTGGGTTCAGGTTCCGGCTCGGGCAGGATCTCGGTGACGTAGGGCCCGAAACGGCCTTCCTTCGCCACGATGTCGTGGCCGGTCAGCGGATCCACACCGAGCTTGCGGCCCTCTTGTGGTGTGGCGAAGAGCTTTTCGGCGAAATCGATCGTCAGCTCGTCCGGCGGCAGATCGTCGGGCAGGTTGGCGCGCTGGCTGATCGGATCGCCGTCCGGATCGTCGTCGTTCTTGACCATGCGCTCGAGGTACGGACCGTAACGGCCCACGCGCACATGGATTTCGCGCCCCTCGGAGTCGTCGAACAGACGAATCGAGTTGATGGTGCGCGCATCGATGTCTTCGAGGTTCTGGCCCACCATCTTCTTCAGGCCACCCGAGCGCGCCACCGAACCTTCGGCACCGGTCTCGCCGCCGAAGTAGAAGCTCTGCAGCCAATCTCCGCGCCGCTCACGGCCTCCCGCGATCGCGTCGAGATCGTCTTCCATACCTGCGGTGAAGTCGAAGTCCACCAGACGCCCGAAGTGCGCTTCCAGCAACGCAATCACCGAGAACGCCACCCACGACGGCACGAGAGCGCTGCCACGCTTGTAGACGTAACCGCGGTCGAGGATCGTCTTGATGATCGACGAATACGTCGACGGCCGACCGATTCCCAACTCTTCGAGCGTCTTGATCAGCGACGCCTCGGTGAATCGAGCAGGCGGGTTGGTGGTGTGACCGTCGGGATCGAGCTTGGTGGCCGTCACCGCCTGGCCGGCCTTCAACGCGGGCAGACGCGACTCGGCGTCGTCGGTCTGACCGCCTGCCTCGTCGTCGACGCTCTCGACGTAGGCCTTGAGGAAGCCCGCGAACGTGATGGTGCGACCCGACGCGGAGAACGTGCACTCCTCGCCGGTACCGGCGGTTCCGGTGATGCGCAGCGTAAGCGTGGTGCCGCGTAGATCGGCCATCTGCGACGCGACCGTGCGCTGCCAGATCAGCTCGTAGAGCCGGAACTCGTCGGTCTGCAGCGCCGAATGCAGCTGCCCGGGAGTCTGGAACACGTCACCCGAGGGGCGGATGGCCTCGTGCGCCTCCTGCGCGTTCTTGACCTTGCGGGTGTACTGCCGCGGAGTGGGGTGCACGTACTCCGGGCCGTACAGCTCGGTCGCCTGCGCCCGTGCCGCGGAGACCGCAGACGCGGACAGCGACGTCGAGTCGGTACGCATGTAGGTGATGTAGCCGTTCTCGTACAGACGCTGCGCGACACGCATGGTCCGCTCGGAACTGAACCGCAGCTTGCGGCCGGCCTCCTGCTGCAGCGTCGACGTCATGAACGGCGGGTACGGCTTACGCGTGTACGGCTTGTCCTCGGCGGACGCGACGGTGAGGTCGACGCCTTCCAGCGCGTCGGCGAGGCGTCGGGCATGCGGTTCGTCGAGAACGGTGACCGACTCGGTCTTGAGCTTGCCGTCGGGACCGAAGTCGCGGCCGGCGGCGACGCGGTTGCCGTCGACGTTGACCAGCCGAGCTCCGAAACTGCGCGGGCTCGCCTCGGCCCCGGCGTCGAGGGTGGCAGAAATATCCCAGTACTCGGCGCTACGGAACGCCATCCGCTCGCGCTCACGCTGGACGATGATGCGGGTGGCCACGGACTGCACACGGCCTGCCGACAGCCTCGGCATGACCTTCTTCCACAGCACCGGGCTGACCTCGTAGCCGTAAAGACGGTCGAGGATGCGGCGGGTTTCCTGTGCGTCGACGAGGTCTTGGTCGAGGTCGCGAGTATCGGCGGCGGCCGCGAGGATCGCCGGCTTGGTGATCTCGTGGAAGACCATGCGCCGAACGGGGACTTTGGGGTTCAGGGTCTCGAGGAGATGCCAGGCGATGGCCTCACCCTCGCGGTCGGGGTCAGTGGCGAGATACAGCTCGTCGGCGTCCTTGAGCAGGCTCTTGAGCTCTGCGACCTTGCCCTTCTTCTCGGGCGAGACGACGTACAGGGCCTCGAAGTCGTGGTCGACGTCCACGCCCAGACGTGCCCACGGCTCGCCCTTGTACTTGGCGGGCACGTCGGCAGCACCACGCGGAAGGTCGCGAATATGGCCGACCGAGGCCTCGACGACATAGTTGCTCCCGAGGTAGGGAGCGATCTTTTTGGCCTTGGTCGGAGACTCGACGATGACCAGACGACGCGGCTCGGCGGAGCTGTCCCCCGAGCCGTTGTTACGTGCTGCCACCTTGCTGCCGAACCTTCCCTAGTGCGTTTTCACAAGCAGATTTGCCTGCCCCACTCCTAACAGACTGACATACGTCGAGCAAATACTCGCAGATCAGTCATTCATCCTCCTACTCAGCGTGGGGCCAATTGGTACGTGCGTCCACATTCGCAGGAGCCTCGCCGACGTTCTCGGTGAGGCGCAACAGCCGACGTCGGCCGGTGATTCGAAGGCCGGGATTGGACCCGCGGGTGCCGATCAGAGTCGGCGCGATGCCCGCGCGCATCAACGATTGAGCGAGGACCGCATGAGTCTCCGGCGCGTGCGGATCGAGGCCGAGTACGTAGCGTTCCCCCTGCGCCTCGGGACGCCCCGACGCGAGCACCCATGCCCGCAACTCCCGAGAACCGGGCACCCACCCGGGAGGCACGGCCTTCACCGCGCCCTTGGTCCACAACGACGCCAGCGCGGACAGTTCCGGAACCGACGCGGTGCGGACGAGAGGACGGTCTTCTTCGGACCGTCCCAGCTCTGCCGACAGACCACATTGTTCGATCAACTCAGCAATGGCATCGGCCCGCCACTGCGCGTCGACGACGACAGAGATGCGTGCCGATCCCGAGGACGTGACGACATGGCCGGTGGCAGCCAGCAGTCCGCTGAGATCGGTCACCGCGGGCGGCAACGACTCGGCAGAGAAGAAGGACAGCTGGTTCACAGCATGGACATTAGGACATCGACACCGGCAGAGACTGCTTTCGACTCTTCCTGGTGGTTCGCCACGAACGAAACATCCCCCTTTCTCGAACGGCTTTTGACGGCCGATCGAGAAAGGGGGATGAAGGTTCTCGTCTCCGAGGAGAAAAGAATCAGACTGCGCGAACGCCCGTTGCCTGAGGACCCTTGGTGCCCTGGCCGACCTCGAACTCGACGCGCTGGTTCTCCTCGAGGGTGCGGAAGCCGCTGCCCTGGATCTCGGAGTAGTGAACGAAAACGTCAGCGGAGCCGTCTTCTGGTGCGATGAATCCAAAGCCTTTTTCGGCGTTGAACCACTTCACAGTTCCCTGTGCCATGCTTTTCCTTCTCTTTCTAACACCGGATTCGATGGAGCGCACTTTCGATCCATCGGGCCGGTTCCGACCGCTGCACTTGTACGAATCCCCCTCAGGATTCCCCCTGATGGACGAGCTCTCCCAGTACCGCGCCCGCAACATAAGATCCTGCGAAGCGTAGAACGAACACAGAAGCTGCGACCGCGTCAAGTGAACCATGAACTCCGCGTTCGCAACAGTCGAAAACCGACCCTTTTCGAACAAATTGCCCGTCTTGTAACAACACACAACGCCGGACGGGTGGAATGCGGCTCTCACCAGGGGTCGAGCCGCTCGTTTCGGGTCCGCGATAGCATGAGGACTCCAGGTCGCGTGAGCCCGAAGGGCTGGCCAGTAGATCGAACGAATGCATGGAGAGCGGCAGTGAGCGAGAAGCATCCGCACGACGGTGCGGATGTCCGGAGTTACGGGCAGCGGCTGCTGGATCGAGTGTTGGCCGGTACCCCCGCCGACGACGGCCCCGTCACGCACGTCGCCGAGATGCCGGCTCGATCGTCCAGTTTTGCACCATGGCCGTCGTGGGTCGGCCCGGAAGTGGTGCAGGTGATCACCTCTCGGGGCATCGCACAACCGTGGACGCATCAGGCCCGGGCCGCGACGCTCGCCGCCGAGGGCAGCCATGTGGTGCTCTCGACGAGTACCGCGTCGGGCAAATCGTTGGCCTATCAGCTGCCCATTCTGACGACACTGGCCGCCGACGCCCGGGCGACGGCTCTGTATCTCGCACCGACCAAGGCCCTCGGAGCCGATCAGCTACGCACCACCATCTCGATCACCGACGAGTTACGTTCGCTGTCAGACGATCTCGCCGAGGTGTTTCCCAGCTCCTACGACGGCGATACCCCGATCGAGATTCGGCAGTGGGCCAGAACCAATGCGCGCTGGATCTTCACCAATCCCGACATGTTGCACCTGGGCATCCTCGGCGCGCACGAGCGATGGTCGCGTTTCCTGCGCAACCTGCGCTACGTCGTGGTCGACGAATGCCATTACTACCGAGGCGTTTTCGGCTCCAACGTCGCCCTGGTACTCCGTCGGTTGCGACGCCTCTGCGCGCGCTACGGAGCGTCTCCGGTGTTCGTTCTCGCCAGTGCCACCACCTCGGAGCCGGGACGCGCAGCCAGTCGACTCATCGGAGCGCCCTGCGAGGAGATCACCGAGGACGGCTCGCCCCACGGAGCGCGTACCGTCGCACTCTGGGAACCGCCGCTGCTCAAGGAGATCACCGGCGAGAACGGTGCGCCGGTACGCAAATCGGCGGGGGCCGAGGCGTCGCGCATCATGGCGGATCTGTTGATCGAGGGTGCGCGGACACTCGCGTTCGTACGGTCCAGGCGCGGAGCCGAGGTCACTGCGTTGGGGACCCAGAGAATTCTCGCCGACGTCGATCCGCAACTGGTCCGACGCGTCGCCGCTTATCGCGCAGGCTATTTGGCCGAGGATCGTCGCAAACTCGAACGCGACCTGTCCGACGGCACCCTGCTGGGAGTGGCCACCACCAACGCACTCGAACTCGGCGTCGACATCGCCGGTTTGGACGCCGTCATCGTCGCCGGCTTCCCGGGGACCGTCGCGTCGTTCTGGCAGCAGGGCGGGCGCGCCGGACGTCGCGGAGAGGGCTCACTGCTGGTGCTCGTCGCGCGCGACGATCCGTTGGATACCTACCTGGTGCATCACCCGGCTGCCCTGCTGGACAAGCCGGTCGAGGCAACCGTCACCGACCCGACCAATCCGTACATCCTCGCTCCCCAATTGCTCTGCGCTGCAGTCGAACTACCGATCACCCTGGCCGAGGCCGAGGCGTTGAGCGCGGAATCTGTGCTCGAAGAGCTCGAGCTGAAGGGCTACGTGCGTAAGCGTCCTCACGGGTGGTTCATCACCCCCGAGGGGCAGCAGCTGTCTCCGCACGGTGCGGTCAACATTCGCGGCGGCACGGGCGTGCAGGTCGCCATCGTCGACGGCGAGTCCGGCCGCATGCTCGGCACCGTCGACGGCGGACGTGCCCCTGCCACAGCACATCCCGGTGCGGTGCACATACATCAGGGCGAATCCTTCGTGGTCGACGAGCTCGATCTCGAGGCCGGCCTCGCGCTGGTGCATGCCGAACAACCCGAGTGGAACACCTCGGCGCGCGAGATCACCGACATCGCGATCACCGCGGTGCACGAATCCGTCGACTACGGCGAGGTCCGCGTCGCGCTGGTGCAGGTGAACGTCACCCATCAGGTGGTGGGATATCTCCGACGCCTCCCCTCGGGCGAGGTCCTCGATTCCATCGAACTCGACATGCCGGCCCAGACCCTCGACACCCGCGCCGTCATGTACACCATCACCCCGGAGTTGTTGGAGCACAGCGGTGTTCCGTTCGAGCGATTCCCCGGATCGCTGCACGCGGCCGAGCACGCCGCCATCGGGTTGCTGCCGTTGGTCGCGACCTGCGATCGATGGGACATCGGTGGAGTGTCGACGGCATTACACCCCGACACCGGGCTCCCGACAGTCTTCGTTTACGACGGTTACGACGGCGGAGCAGGCTTCGCAGACCGCGGACACGTGGCCATCGCCGACTGGCTCGCCGCCACCAAGGACGCCATCGTCTCCTGCGAGTGTCAGACCGGTTGCCCGTCCTGCGTGCAATCCCCGAAATGCGGAAACGGTAACGACCCCCTGGACAAAGAGGGTGCCGTTCGAGTGCTGACCGCAGTGTTGGCGGCGATTACTCGGGAGCCGTGAGCCTCGGGTTCGGCGCAAACGCGCGCGCATTTGTCATACGCGCGCAAATTGCCGGGGTTTGGCGGCGAATACGACCCATTTTCAGCAAAGGCGCGCGCGTTTGCGGTATGGGGACACACCACCGCCCTGGACACCCTGCCGCGTAGCCACATTCGGCGCTACGACGGCTCAGTCTTGTTGCGGATGGACAGTGCCGCGGCAGACGATCGGATGTGTTCTTCGGCCGACTGCATTGCACGCTCCGCATCACCGGCTTCGACTGCGGCCAGGATCTGTCGATGTTCGGCTTTCAGCGTGTCGGCCAACGAGTCCCAATCGTCGATCTCCAGCAACGCGGCGAGGATGGGCGCACGCATCGATTCCCGGATCGCTGCGGTGAGCGACGCAACGAAGTCGTTACCCGAGGCCTCGGCCAAGGCGATGTGAAAATTCGTGTCGGCGTCGTTGAATACCTCTCGGGTGACTCCCTGCGTTTCCATGATCTCGACGGCGTCTCGGGCCTGTGCGAGTTTGTCCTGATCGGGGGCCACCGCGGCGAGGTGAACACTTGCCCGCTCCAGAGCGACTCGTGTGCTGATCAAGTCGTCGATCCGAAAATTGGTCAGTGCAACGTGTAGGCGAAGCAGTCGCGTGAGCGCTTGACGCGGCAAGGCCGCGACGAATGTGCCGGCCCCCGGTCCTGATCCCGGTGACGACCGCAGAATTCCGCTGCTCTCGAGGACGCGAACCGCTTCACGAACCCCTGCGCGGCTGACGTCCAGTTGAGCCGCGAACTCGCGCTCGGGCGGTAGTGGATCTCCGACGCGGAGGTCACCGGCCATGATCCGTTCTTCGATCGCATCGATGACCAGTTCGTGTGCGCGGGCCCGCCTGACCGGCTTCCACTGCAGCGGTTCCTCCCGCCCCTGTCCTGCATCGATAGACATACTCGCCATCCAACCAGAATCTTCGCTGTGTGCTGAGCCTCTTGACCGCATCGAGTGTGATCCATACCATTCGTCGTAAGGTCAGACCTCACAAACAATGAGGGTCTACGAAGGAGCAGCTGTGTACACACCCGAACTCCAACCGCTCGCGGGCAGCATCGGATTGTCCGCAGCGGTGGCGTGCCTGCCGCTGCTGACGGTCTTCGTCGCGTTGGGCGTCCTGCGATGGAAAGCGCACTTCGCCGGATTGGCCGGACTCGCCGTCGCACTGGCGGTGGCGATCTTCGCGTACGACATGCCGGTGAACCTCGCCGGCCTGTCGGCCACACAGGGCTTCGTGTTCGGGTTGTTCCCGATCGTGTGGATCGTGATCTGCGCAATCTGGCTGTACGAGCTGACCGTGGCGAGCGGGCGATTCGACGACCTGCGGCGCATCATCGACGCCATTTCCGACGATCCGCGCATCCAGGCCATCATCATCGCGTTCGGCTTCGGCGGACTCCTGGAAGCCCTCGCGGGATTCGGTGCTCCCGTCGCCATCACCGGTGTCATGCTTCTGGCCATCGGCTTCGCGCCGATGCGCGCAGCCGTAGTCGTACTGCTGGCCAACACCGCGCCGGTTGCCTTCGGTGCCATCGGCATTCCGATCCTTACTGCCGGAAACCTGACGGGCATCGACTACCACGAGATCGGCGCCTACGTGGGCCACCAAACTCCGTTCATCGCCTTGTTCGTACCGCTGTTCATCGCGTTCCTCACCGATGGTCGACGCGGTGTCGCACAGACGTGGCCGGTCGCCGTGGCCGTCGGTGTCGTGTTCGCCATTGCCCAGTGGGTCAGCGCAACCTGGATCTCGGTCGAGTTGACCGACATCATCGCCTCGCTGGCGGGCATCGCGGCCGCAGTCGTCGTTCTGCGGTTCTGGAAGCCGACCGGATCCGACGAAGCCCGTGAGCGCATCCTCCTGGCCCGAGATGCCGACCTCGAACCTGGAAGCTCGGGCACTGCTCCGATCACGCCGGCCCCGATCACACCTGCACCCGTCGCCACCCGCACCCTCGAAGCCGCTCCCCTGACGGCGCAGCGCGTGTGGCTCGCACTGTTCCCCTATCTGCTGATCATTGCGGTGTTCTCCGTGGCCAAACTGTGGTCCCCGGTCACTCGATTCCTGGCATCGACCGACATCGCCGTACCGTGGCCCGGTCTCGACGGCAAGATCCTCACCGCCGCCGGTTCCCCGGCCACCACCACGATCTACAAGTTCACCTGGCTGTCCACTCCGGGGACGCTGCTCCTGATCTGCGGTGTCATCGTTGCCGCCGTCTATCGCGTCAGCGCTCCCGATGCCGCCCGTTTGTTCGGGACCACCCTGATCAAACTCCGATTCTCCGCACTCACCGTCGGCGCGGTCCTTGCCCTCGCCTACGTGATGAACCAGTCCGGCCAGACCATCACCATCGGGACGTGGATTGCCGGCACCGGGGCATTCTTCGCCTACCTCTCCCCGATACTGGGGTGGCTGGGAACCGCCGTCACCGGCTCGGACACCAGCGCCAACGCGTTGTTCGCGACGCTGCAGCAGACCGCGGCAATCAATGCCGGCATCGATCCCACCCTGCTGGTTGCCGCCAACACTTCGGGTGGTGTGGTGGGAAAGATGATCAGTCCTCAAAACCTCGCCATCGCCGCGACGGCGGTGGGTCTGGTGGGACGAGAGTCCGAGATATTCCGAAAAGTCATCTGGTGGAGTCTCGGCCTTTTGCTGGCCATCTGCCTACTGGTCGGACTGCAGAGTTCGGTACTGGCCTGGATGCTCCCCTGACCCGACATTGCCCACACTCACCGACACACTGCACAGAATCGAGACCATGACATGCCCATCACCCGGCAGATGCCCAAAGCCACCGACCTGCGCGAGGTCCTCTCGTTCAAGAAGCCCGATCTGAACCTGCGTCGGCGACGTCTGAACGCCGCGCTCACCATCGACGATCTCCGCACCATCGCCCGTCGACGCACCCCACGCGCGGCATTCGACTACACCGATGGTGCCGCCGACGCCGAGATCTCGCTCTCGCGGGCTCGTCAGGCCTTCCGCGACGTCGAATTCCATCCCTCGATCCTGCGGGACGTCTCCCACGTCGACACCTCGACGACGGTGTTCGGCGGGCCGTCCGCGCTCCCGTTCGGCATTGCACCGACGGGCTTCACTCGCCTGATGCAGACCGAGGGTGAATACGCCGGTTCTGCTGCCGCCGGCGCTGCGGGAATCCCGTTCTGCCTCTCGACTCTGGGCACCACGTCTATCGAGGACGTCAAGGCCACCAATCCGAACGGTCGAAACTGGTTCCAGCTCTACGTCATGCGAGACCGCGACATCTCGTTCGGTTTGGTCGAACGCGCCGCGAAGGCAGGCTTCGACACCCTCCTGTTCACGGTCGACACACCGGTTGCAGGCTCACGTCTGCGCGACAAGCGCAACGGATTTTCCATCCCGCCGCAGTTGACCGCGTCGACGATCGCCAACGCCATCCCGCGGCCCTGGTGGTGGTGGGACTTCCTCACCACGGCCAAGCTCGAGTTCGCATCGCTGTCCTCCACCGGTGGCACGGTCGGGGAGCTGCTCAATTCGGCGATGGATCCGTCGATCTCGTTCGAAGATCTCGACGTCATCCGTAGCATCTGGCCCGGCAAACTGGTCGTCAAAGGTGTTCAATCGGTGGCAGATTCGGCTCGCCTCGCCGAACTGGGAGTCGACGGAATCATCCTGTCGAACCACGGAGGCCGACAACTCGATCGCGCTCCTGTCCCCTTCCATCTGCTGCCGCAGGTCGTGAGCGAAGTGGGATCCGACTTCGAGGTAGCCGTCGACACGGGCATCATGCACGGTGCCGACATCGTCGCGTCCATCGCAATGGGAGCATCGTTCACGCTCGTCGGCCGGGCGTATCTCTACGGCCTGATGGCAGGCGGCCGCGAGGGCGTCGACCGGATGATCGAGATTCTGAGGGAGGAGATCATCCGCACCATGCAACTGCTGCAGGTCAATTCACTCGCGGAACTGACCCCGGAACACGTCACGCAACTCACTCGGTTGGCCCCTCTGCAGTCCGGTGCCGCCGCATTCACGCCGCGCTGACCGCTGCGGACGGACCGTCGAGGCCGGGTTTCACCGCAAACGCGCGCGCATTCGCTGAACGCGCGCGAATTCGCCGGCTCGAACGGGGCGATTCCGCTCGCACCTGACAAACGCGCGCGCGTTTGCGGATTCGGGCGGGCGGGCGGCCGGCGGGCGGGGGCCCGGACTCACTCCGGCCCCGCCCGCGCCGTCGCGGTGGCGTCGGACATTCCGAAGCGTCCGAGGAACACCGGCTGACCCACCGTCACGATCACATCCCACTCGTCGATCGTGCACTCTCGCAACTCCGTTCCCATTCGCATCGCCAACCCCCTCGCCGTCTCACACGCATCGGACACCCCACGATCGAGAGCCCCCGCCCCGCCCAATGCAGCGAGATCGGCAGCCGACTGCGCCTGATGACGAGCACCCACTGCCGAGCCGACGTGCATCACCATCACCACGACGGCGATCAACGCCGACATCGCCAGCGCAGCCAACACCGTCGCCCCGCCCTCGTCATCGCGCACACCTGATTTCATTCCGCTGCAACCGGTTCCGCAGCAGCAACGGCCTCCGCCGACAACGTCAGTCCAGGCAGCGGACTCTCCACCTCCACCCGCGCGACGAAGAATTCACCGTCTTCGCGCACCGTGATCCGAGCACCCTCCGGCGCAACCCGCTCCCCTACCGACACAGCCCGGGCCCCATCACCTCTGGCCGCCAATCGAACCGCCTCCCTCGCAGCATCGACACACCCGATGTGCATCGTCACCGACACGATCGCCCCGATACACACCACGATCACTGCGACGATGGACGCGACGGCAATCGCCGCCTCCACCGTCACAGCCCCGTCCTCACCGCCCGGAATCAGACGGTTGTGTTGAGCGCTCGATCGATGATCCCCGTCAGCGCGGTCACGATGCTGTCTCCGGTCACCACCGTGTAGAGGACCGCGCCGAATGCCGCGGCGGCGATGGTGCCGATCGCGTACTCCGCGGTCGACATACCGTCGTCCTCCACACCGAACAATGCGATTCGAGTCTTGATCTCCTGCAGTGCATTCCCCATAATGACGCTTCCCCTCCCAGTACTCCGGCGCGGAGTGTCCGCACCGGACGATTCGTTGTGCGGCGGTCACAGCACGCCGCCGCCCAGCACATTGCCCGCCAGTCCGATCACCACGGGGACGATGCCCAGGCAGATGAAGGCGGGCAGAAAGCACAGGCCCAGTGGTCCGCTGATCAGCACACCGGCCCGTTCGGCCGCTGCCGCCGACGCGTCCTCGGCCCGAGTTCGTTGGGTGACAGCCAGTTCCGTCATCGCCGACGCCATGGACGACCCGGCCCGGGCGGATCGTCTCGCCATCCGTGCCAGCGCCTCGGTCTCCGGATCCTTCGCCACTGCGTCCCACGCCGTCGCTGCATCGGCCCCCAGCTCGAGCAGATCGGCGGCCTTGCGCAGAGCGATACCGAATGCGGGCGGAGCGGAGCGGGCTGCGGCCGCCGCGGCAGTCGAGATCGGCAGTCCGGAACGCAGACACGCAGCGAGAAGGTCGAACGTCGTCGCCACGGCGAGCGGATCGGGTCCGGAGTCGTCGACGGCATCTGTCGTCGAAAGCCCTGCAACCTCCACCCGCGACAAACCACCACGGGCAGCGGGGACGACGACCAAAGCCGTTGCCAGACAAAGCGTGATCGCCCACGTCATGTCGTCACCTTGCCGGTGATCGCATCGGTCCACAGCAGACCTGCGCAGCCGAGAGCGGTTCCGATGAGGAGCAGGATTCCGCCCAGCCCGCCGCCCAGCAGTATGCGCAGCGGATCGGCCCCCATCAGTTGCCCGAGCGCGACCCCGAGGACGGGCAGTCCAGCCAACACCAATGCAGTAGCGCGGGCCCCTGCGAGCGAGGCCTCGGTTCGTTCCCGGAATCGCCTACGTCCGAGCAGGTCCTCGCGCACGGCGTCGAGCAACTCGGCGAGTGCGAGGCCGTGTTCGTCGGCCACCCGCCATGCCGCGGCCAAGCGGTCCAGTTCGGGATTCAACAGCGGATCCGACGCGGCTATCCCGTCGGCAGCGCGTCCACCGAGTCGCGATCTGGACGCAGCACCGCGCAGCGCCTCCGAGGCGATCCCGCCGCACTCGTCCGCAGCCACCTCGCCGGCCGTCGCCGGGTGCGCACCGACCCGCAATTCACCGATGACCACTTCGACTCCGGTTGCCAACCAATCCAATTCGGCCGTCCGTCGGGCGCGCACGGTGCGACGGCGATGTCGGTGCCATCCGGTACCGCCCGCCACGAACAGAGCCGCCGCGCCCCACGGACCGCCGATCCAGAACATGCCCACCGCCGACCCCGACGCAACAGCCACAGGGAACGCCCACCCAGGAACCCCGACGGCACCTCGACCGCGGCGCGATAGTCGGCGAGAGCGGCTGGGCCACAGCGTGAATGCAGCGGCCAGGACGCACAGTGCCGCCGTCATCGCATCTCGCCACATCGGCGAGCGAGCAGTTCGTGCAGTCCGCGCTGCCCGGGCACGGCGTCGGATTCAGCGGACCACGCCGGCACAATGTGGACACGGCCTGTCGAATCCACCTCCACCAGTCCGATCTCCCGCAATCTGCGCGTGCCGTCGGCGCTCCGGTGGACGTGCAGGACGACCTGGACGGCCGCCGCGAGTTGACTGTGCAGTGCGTCTCTGCCCATTCCGCCCAGTGCGGCAAGAGCTTCGAGCCGAGCGGGGACTTCCGAGGGCGAATTGGCATGGATGGTTCCGGCGCCGCCGTCGTGCCCGGTGTTGAGGGCCGTCATCAGGTCGATCACCTCGGCCCCGCGCACCTCACCGACGACGAGCCGATCGGGTCGCATCCGTAGTGCCTGGCGAACCAATTGCCGAACCGACACCTCGCCCACACCTTCGACGTTCGGAGCACGGGCCACCAGACGCACCACATGGGGATGCGCCGGAGCCAACTCGGCCGCATCCTCCACACAGACGATTCGTTCGGCTGGGTCGACCTCGCCCAGCAGAGCAGCCAGAAGGGTGGTCTTCCCGGCACCGGTACCTCCGACGACCAGAAACGCCAAGCGCGCGAGCACAATCCGCGCGAGCAGATCGTAGCCCTCCTCGGTCACCGCACCGGACGCCCGGAGCGCGGTGAGCCCCTGGGTGGCCGGGCGAAGCACTCGCAACGACAGGCAGGTTCCACCGCTCGCCACCGGTGCCAGCACCGCGTGCAGACGGACCCCGAACGCTCCCTGTCCGACGCCGGGTAATCGGCCGTCGACCCACGGCTGCGCATCGTCCAATCGCCGACCGGCCGAGAGCGCGAGCCGTTGCGCCAGCCGCCTGACCGCGGATTCGTCGGCGAACTGGACTCCGGTGCGTTCCAGGCCTCTACCGCGATCGATCCACACCTGATCCGGTGCCGTGACCAGAACATCGGTCACTCCTGGCTCGGACAGGAGCGGCTCCAACGGGCCTGCTCCGGTGAGCTCGGTCTGCAGAATACGCAGTGCCGCAAGCATATCGGTGTCACCGATGACTCCCCCTGCTTCGGTGCGGATTGCTGCGGCAACGGTGGCGGGCACCGGAGACTGTGCCGAAGCAGCGAGCCGATCTCGTACGCGGTCGAGCAATTCGGCGGTGACGACTGCGCTCATGCTGCCCACCGCTGACCACCGGGCTTGTGCGCGAACGTATCGAGGACCACGGTGGCCGCCGCCGCGAGCGGTGAGCGGCGGCCGAGAGCAAGCCCGCCCCGCTCGAGACGCTCGGCCAATCCAGGCTCGGCCCGCATGGACGTCAGCAGCGACAGGTCGAGGGCGGCGGCGATGTCCGCGGCCCGTAGTCCCCCGGGTGCGGGCCCACGAACGACCAATCCGACGTTCGCATTTCGACTCGAGATCTCGTCCGCTACTGCTTCTGCCGACGTCACGGCCCGCAATTCCGCAGGCAGCACCAGTACGACGAGGTCGGCTGCGGCGTAGAGGGCGTCCGAGAGGTCATCGGAGTGACGCGGGGCGTCGCACACCACGAGATCGCCTCCAGCGCGCCCCGCGTCGAGCACAGCCGCCGCGGCGACGGCCGAGAGTCCGGTTCGCCGGTCGTCGGTTCGCCCGAGTGCCAGCACCGACAATCCGTTCTTCGACGGCAGCGCGCCGTGGAGTGCGTCGCCGGATACTCGCCCGCCCTCGACGACGAGGCCGGACCATCGCAAACCTGGGGCGTTCTCCCAGCCGAGCAGCAGATCGAGGCCGCTGCCGTACCGGTCGGCTTCGACCACGAGCGTGCGTTGCCCCGTACGACTGCTGCACAGGCCCAGCGCCGCCGCGAACGTGGACGCACCCGCACCTCCGCGGGCACCGACGACCGCGATGACGCCACCGCCGCCCGGCGATGTGACGACGGGTTCACCCAGGATGCGAACGAGCGTGTCCTCGTCCGAGGGCAACGACACCACGTGTTCGGCACCGAGCGCTGTGGCCGTCCGCCAATCGTCGAGTGTCGGCGACGCGGCCGTGACCAGAACGACGCCGGGCCGTCGCGGAAATCCAGCTGCGAGCGCCGACTCGGCAGAAGAAAAATCGATCAAAATTATTCCTGGGTATTCCCAAATCGGACGTGCTGATCCGATACCGACCAGTAAGTTCTCCTCTTCCACAACACAATCCGCGGCTGCGGCGATTCGATACACGTCCTGACGCAGTCCGTGATGTTCGATCGACATCGACGCGTTCGCGTTCGTCCGCCGTGAAATCGAATCCGTTTTCATGGACCCAAGCGTGCGCGAGAATCCGCTCGCGCGGCGCGCGACTTGGGGAAATGTGGATAGATCGGCCCCTGTGGATGAATACCGGTACCGCGGTACCAGTTTTCGGCCTACCCCGGAAAAGAGGACGACCCTCGCCAGGGGGGGAGGAGGCGAGGGTCGTCTGGTTCAGCCCCGGGGGGTCGGGCTGAACACCGCCCGGAATGAACCGGGCTCGTGGAAAATACTACACCCGTGGACGTCCATGTTTGCAAGTTCAACCGTCTCAATTTGTGGACTTGCTCGGAGCGAGTCGAGAAGAGAAGTTGCGCGACATCCACCGGTCACCACCGGCCACTATGGTGACAATCGTGACCCTCAGCGCAGACACCGACGACGCCCCCGCCGGCCGACGCGCAGCGCGCGTCGCCGCCTTCTTCGACCTCGACAAAACGATCATCGCGAAGTCCAGCACTCTGGCCTTCAGCAAGCCGTTCTTCGACCAAGGTCTGATCAACCGGCGAGCGGTACTCAAGAGCAGCTATGCGCAGTTTCTGTTCCTGCTCTCCGGTGCCGATCACGACCAGATGGAACGCATGCGCGCACACATCGCGGGCATGACCGCCGGGTGGGACGTCGAACAGGTGCGAGCAGTGGTGGCCGAAACCCTGCACGACATCGTCGATCCCCTCGTCTTCGCCGAAGCGGCCGATCTGATCGCGGACCACAAGCTCCGCGGACACGACGTGGTGGTCGTCTCGGCGTCGGGCGACGAGATCGTGCACCCCATCGCCGAACTGCTGGGCGCCGACCACAGCATGGCCACGACCATGGTGACCGTCGACGGCAAGTACATCGGCGAGGTCGACTTCTACTGCTACGGCGAGGGCAAGGTCGACGCCATGAAGTCCCTGGCGGCACAACATGATTACGACCTCTCCAAGAGCTACGCCTACTCGGATTCGATCACCGACGTGCCGATGCTGCGGGCGGTCGGCCACCCCACCGCCGTCAATCCAGACCGCGCACTCCGCAAAGAGGCCTCGTCCCTCGGCTGGCCGATTCTGACATTCTCGAACCCCGTTTCGCTGCGCTCCCGCATTCCGAATCCGTCCGGGAAGACCGTAGTAGCCAGTGCTGCAGCAGGTTTCAGCGCAATAGCGGCCGGCGCGATCACCTACGGACTACTCCGCAGAAAACGATGAGCCCAAACCCTTGATGTGAGCGGCGTCACGGGGTACAAATGACGTACGGAAGAACGGAAGGCCAAGAACGAACCGGAAGAGAAGGTTCGCTTCTCCCGACCGCGATTCCCAGCACGGACACCGGCACCCACGCGGAGCTAGCCACCTAATGGCAGAAGCGCTGTGGGCCTGCGATATTCGTGGGTGATCAGCAAGAACCCTGCACCGGTTGCAGGGATGACCTCATCACCGTCGAGTTCTCGCCGAGGCCACGTGGTAGTCCATCACAGCCCACCTGTGCACGCTTGGTAACCAGGCGCTCCGTGCTAACGGGCGGCGACGTCGACGCAAGTCGGCATCGCCGCCCTTTTACGTGTGCACAACTCCTACTGTGCAGCTTCGGCAATCGAAGTCGCTTCTGCAGCACCAGCTTCGAATGCTCCGAGGCAGAGGATCACCCAACTACCGACGCCCGTTGCCGTGCCCTCGGCGAACCCGGCGGCTCCATCCCGGTACGCGTTCGCTCGACGCATCCAGCTCACCTCCGGCACGCCCAGGTTGTGCGGATCGAATCCCGACGATGCGGCCACCAACCTCGATGCAGCACGCGCCACGATGCCGTCGGCAGTTCCGAAAGGCCGCAGCGTCAACAGTTCACCGTGCACGACTGCCGCGATCACCGGAGCCGGCGCGGAGGTTCCACCCGTCACCAACTGCGCAAGGAGATCGAGCCGCTCGCCGATGCCCGCGTCCGTACGCGGTCGACCGAGCGAGGACGCGTCGTCGACGAGATCCGCGGCGGCCAACAGATGTAGGCGGGCCAGCGTCTGCAGTGGTGCGCGCTTCCACGTCGACAACGTGTTCTGCAGGGCGTCACCGTCGAGAGCAGCGGCCACTCGCAGCGCACCCGCCAGAATCGGGTCGCCCTCCTCGCCTTCGCGAGGGAAATCCATCGAACCGCCCTCGAGCGCGGAGGACGAACGAGCTGCCCGCACAGCGGCCTCGGCCGCGGTCGCCGGCCACCCACGACGATTGGCCTTGTGCCGATGCACGGCACCGAGGGCATCGCGTGCCCGTTCGGCGGAATCGACAACTCCGGGCAATTCCAGCAGCGGGGCGAGGGGGTCCGTCACGACAGACGACGGTACCCCCTCACCCACCGCGGCTATGCGCCCAGCTGCACCGAGCCACCCGGAATGGCTGCGAGCAGCTTCTGGGTGTACTCCTGCTGCGGGTTGTCGAAGACGGCATCGGTCGACGCCGCCTCGACGATCTCGCCGCTGCGCATCACGAGCACGTCGTCAGCAATCTGACGGACCACCGCGAGGTCGTGCGTGATGAACAGGTACGTCAACCCGAGCTCGGCCTGCAGGTCGTTGAGCAGGGACAGGATCTGCGCCTGCACCAACACGTCCAGAGCCGACACTGCCTCGTCGCAGATGACCATTTCGGGCTCGAGGGCCAACGCACGAGCGATTGCGACACGTTGCCGCTGGCCGCCGGACAGCTCGTTGGGGAACCTGCGCATCACCGACGACGGCAGTGCCACCTTGTCCAGCAGGTCACGGACTCTGGCTTCCCGCTCGGACTTCGACCCCACCTTGTGGGTGCGCAGAGGCTCCTCGATGGTGCTGAAGATCGAATACATCGGGTCCAGCGTCCCGTACGGATTCTGGAAGATCGGCTGCACTCGACGACGAAATGCGAACGCGTCCTTGTTGTTCAACCCCGCCACGTCGCGCCCGTCGAACTTCACCGAACCCGCAGTGGGCTCGAGAAGTCCCAGAACCATCTGTGCCACAGTCGACTTGCCAGAACCCGATTCGCCGACGATCGCAGTGGTGGTACCGCGTGCGACTCCGAACGACACATCCTTGACGGCCGTGAACACGGACGACTTGAACGGGTTGCCGCCCCGGAGCTTGAATTCCTTGGTCAGCCCCTCGACCACGAGCACAGTGTCCGCGGCCGGCTCGAATGCCGAGTCGGTCTCCTCGGTGACGGCCTCGACCGCCACCTGCTTGGCATGCTCGACGATGTCCTTGCGCACCACCGACGACTTCAGTCGCTGCGACGCCAGAGACGGCGCGGCGGAGACGAGCTTGCGCGTGTACGGATGCTGAGGGTCCTGCAGGATCTCCAGTGCCGGACCGGATTCCACGATCCGCCCCTTGCTCATGACGACGAGGTGCTCGGCTCGTTCGGCAGCCAGGCCGAGATCGTGGGTGATCAGCAGAACCGCGGTTCCGAGTTCCTTCGTCAAACCTTCGAGATGATCGAGAATCTGACGCTGCACGGTCACGTCGAGAGCGGACGTCGGCTCGTCGGCAATCAGTAGTTTCGGTCGTGCCGAAAGCCCGATCGCGATGAGCGCGCGCTGACGCATACCGCCCGAGAACTCGTGCGGGTACTGATTGACCCGCTTCTCCGAATCGCTGAGACCCGCTTCCTCGAGCAGCTCGGCTGCCCGAACCCGAGCCGCCTTGCCCTTGGCGATGCCGTTTGCAGCGAGGGCCTCCTCGATCTGGAAGCCGATCTTCCACACCGGGTTCAAGTTGGACATCGGGTCCTGAGGAACCAGGCCGATCTGGCTGCCGCGGATGTCGACGAAATCCTTCTCCTTGGCCTGCGCCAAGTCACGGCCCTCGAACAGGATGCGCCCCGCCGTCACCGTGCCGGTTCCGGGAAGCAGGTTGATGATCGAGTGCGCGGTGGTCGACTTACCGGAACCGGATTCGCCCACGATCGCAACGGTCTGCCCCGGGTAGACCGTCAGCGATACTCCGCGAACAGCCGGGACCGCACCGGAGTTGGACCGGAACGAGACCTCGAGATCTTGGATGTCGAGCAGGGGCTGCTCCACTGCGATGCGTGCTGGATCCGTCATCGCTTCCTCGCCTTCGGGTCGAGGGCGTCGCGCAGGGCGTCACCCATCATGATGAAGCCGAGCACCGTGATTGCCAGCGCTGCAGCAGGATAGAAGAGAATGGTCGAGCCCTGTCGCAGGGTGACCTGAGCGGCACTGATGTCGCCGCCCCAGGAGACCTCGGTGGGAGGCAGTCCGATGCCGAGGAACGACAGCGTCGCCTCGGCCACGATGAACGTACCGAGTGAAATCGTCGTGATGACGATGATCGGTGCCATCGCGTTCGGCAGTACGTGCCTCATCAGAGTTCGCAGTCGCGTCAAACCCAAAGCCTGCGAGGCCATTACGTAGTCGTTGCCCTTCGCCGACAGCACTGCACCGCGAGTGATGCGAGCCATCTGAGGCCAGCCGAACAACGCCAACACCAGAATCACCGTGAAGATCGTGCGATCGGTGAACAGCTGCATGAGGACGATGGCCGCCAGAATCAGCGGAACGCCGAAGAAGATGTCGGTGATCCGTGAGAGCAACGAGTCCGCGATGCCGCCGTAGAAGCCGGCCAGAGCACCGAACACGACGCCGATGACCAGCACGAGGAACGTGACCCCGACTCCGGTCAGCACGGACGCCCGAGCACCGAACAGCACCCGGGAGTAGATGTCGCAGCCCTGTCGGTCGTAACCGAACCAGTGTCCGGATCCCGGGCCCTGCATGCTGAACTGCAGATCGCAGAAGCGCGGATCGGTACTGGTGAACAGGCCAGGCACGGCTGCGACCACGATGACGGCCAGGATGATGATGGCCGAGACGATGAACATCGGACGCGTGCGCAGGTTCCGCCACGCATCCGACCAGATGCTGGCGGGTGCGTCGTCGATGACGACAGCGTCGGTCTGCGACACGTCGATGACCTCGTCGGCCTCGACGAAACGTGCTTGGCGAGTAGCGCGATCGGCGTCGACGCTCTTCGGGGTGATGGGATCAGACATAGCGAATCCTCGGGTCGAGCGCGGCATAGAGAAGGTCGACGATGAGATTGGCGACCAGATAGACGACGATCAGCACGGTCACGAAAGACACGACGGTCGGTGCCTCACCGCGGATGACGGCTTGGTAGATGGTGCCGCCGACTCCGTTGATGTTGAAAATTCCTTCGGTGATGATCGCGCCGCCCATGAGGCTGGCCAGATCTGCACCGAGGAACGTCACGACGGGAATCAGCGAGTTACGCAACACGTGCACGTTGACGACACGGTTACGCGAGAGCCCCTTGGCCGTCGCCGTCCGCACGAAGTCCGCACTGAGATTCTCGGCCACCGACGTGCGCGTCAACCGCACCACGTAGGCGAACGAGACGGCTCCGAGTACGAATGCCGGCAGCAACAGGTTGGTAAAGCTGGTGTTGCCTCCCACTGTCGGCGGCACCCAACCCCACTTGATACCGATGAAGAACTGCGCGAGAAAGCCGATGACGAAGATCGGCACGGCAATGATGACGAGGCTGACGACGAGGACCGTCGAGTCGAACAGCTTGCCCTTGCGCAGACCCGCGATGAGACCGAAGCCGATACCGAACACGGCCTCGATCACGAGGGCCATCGAGGCGAGCTTGGCGGTGATCGGAAACGCTTGTACGAGAACTTCACTGACCGGGCGGCCCGAGAAGGACATGCCGAAGTCGAACGTGAAAATGCCCTTGAGGTACAGCAGGTACTGCACGATGAACGGCTGGTCGAGGTTGTAGCGGGCGCGCAGTTGGTCGGCGACGGCGGGACTGATCGCCTTGTCTCCGGCCAATGCCGCGATGGGGTCTCCTGGCAGCAAGAAGACCATGGCATAGATCAAGAATGTCGCCCCGATGAACACGGGGATCATCTGAAGTAATCGGCGTCCGATGTACCAGAGCATCGGATCACCTCCTTTGGAGGAAGGTGGACGTCACCGCAGAGGCGCAAGGATCAGCTGCAGCGGGGCGTCGAACGTAGATACGGGAGTGAGCGAGCACACGAGAAGGGCGGTAGGTGGAAGACCTACCGCCCTTCTCGGTCTCTACAGCAGTGGAGCGAACGTGATCAGTTTTTCTCGATCTGGTTGTAGATGGGGATTCCGTCCCAACCGATCTTGACGTTGGTGACGTTCTCCGACCAACCACTCGCTGCGTTGCGGTACCAGGTCGGCACTGCGGGCAGGTCGTTGAGCAGGATTTCCTGAGCCTGGTTGGTCAGCTCCTGCGCCTTGGTCTTGTCGGTCTCACCTGCGGACTCGCGGAGCAGACGGTCGAACTCGGGGTTGGAGTACTCACCGTCGTTGGAGCTGCCACCGGTCTGGTAGTTCTGTGCCAGGAACCCGTACTGCTGCGGGTAGTCACCCTGCCAGCCCGACCGGAAGGCGGTCGCGATGGTGCGGTTGGTGGCTTCGGTGCGCAGCTGAGCGAACGTCGGGTACGGCGCACCCTGCGCCTCGATGCCGAGCGTGTTGCGGATGCTGTTGCTGACCGCATCCACCCATTCCTGGTGTCCACCGTCGGAGTTGTACGCAATGGAGAACGTTCCGGACCATGGCGCGATGGCGTCGGCCTGGGCCCACAGAGCCTTGGCACCCTCGGGGTCGTACTCGACGTTTCCGACGTCGGAGAGATCGCCGGTCCAGCCGTCGATGGCCGGGCTGGTGAAGTCCTTGGCCGGGGTACGGGTCTTGTTGAAGATCTGCTCGGTGATCTGGTCGCGGTTGATCGCCTTGGAGATCGCCTGACGACGCAGCACACCCTCTTCGCCACCGAAGTGCGCGAGGCGGCCCGGAATCGTGAACGTCTCGATCGACGCGGACGGCTGGTTCACCGTGCGGTCGGGAAGATCGGACTCGAAGGTGGTGACGGCCGAGGCCGGAACGTTGTCGAGAACGTCGACGTTGTTCGACAGCAGGTCCGTGTATGCGGTGTCGAGGTTGCTGTACAGAATGAAGCTCACGCCGCCGTTGGCGGGCTTGCGGTTACCGGCGTAGTCGGGGTTCGTGACCAGGTCGATCCGCACGTTGTGCTGCCAAGCGCCCTCCTGGGCGAACTTGTACGGGCCGTTGCCGATCGGGTTCTCGCCGAACGCGGCGATGTCCTGGTACGCAACCTCGGGCAGCGGGTAGTACGCGGCGAAGCCGAGACGATCGGGGAACGCTGCCTCGGGCTGCTTGAGCTCGATGGTGAACGTCTTGTCGTCGACGACCTTGAGACCGGACATGGTCTGCACCGTCGGGTTCTCGGCTGCGACCTCGTCGTAGCCCTGAATCGGATCGAAGAACGATCCCTGCAGCTGCGCATTGGTCGACAGTGCGCCGTAGTTCCAGGCATCGACGAACGACTTGGCCGTGACCGGCGTGCCGTCGGTGAACTGCCAGCCGTCCTTCAACGTGACGGTGTAGTTCTGGCCGTCGGTGGTATCGATCGAGTCCGCGACCTCGTTCTCTACACCGCCCTCGGGGGTGTAGGACACCAGGCCGGCGAAGATCGAGTCGACGACACGTCCGCCGGTGTTCTCGCTCGTATTGGTGGGCACCAAGGGGTTCTGCGGCTCACCGCTCCAGGCGTTGATGATGCCGGAGCCGTCTCCTGACCCTCCGCCGCCGGTCGAATCGCTCGAAGAGCACGCCGTCACCAGCGCCGCTCCGACGACAACTGCGATTGCAGCTGACGCGATGCGTGTTTTACGCAAGGAAATCCTCCATCCAGATGTGAACACGGGGTCGTCCGTGCTCAGTTCCTCGGGCGCGACGCCCGGGGATTCGTGGGCGACCGCAAGACACGGCCTGTGAGCCGTACCAACGATCTGATGGAACGAACTTTAGACACATCCTGAAACGAACATGTGAACTCCCCCGGGTTTTGTTGACCGGCGAGTAAGTCGGAAACATGATCGAAACGTTTCGGCAAGTCGATTTCTCACAGTGCGGGCATAGCCGCCGAGACAGCCTCCCGTCGACGACGGCGATGACCGTCCATCGTGCGGAAACAACCGATCACCGCAGATCAAGGGGTTGCAGCCGATTGCAACGGTGCGATCGCCATCACATGTGACTACCCTCACTAGGGGCTCGAGACCGGCCTGTAAGTGCCGTTTCATGGGCGAAAAGCATCGGACGAAAGAGAGCTATTCGAGATGACGACCAGTACCTCCGGCAGCGACGACACCGCGGTTGCCTCCTACGCGCCGTCGGCCGAGTTCGCGGCGCAGGCGAACGCTCAGGCAGATCTGTACGCCGCCGCGGAGAAGGATCGACTCGGGTTCTGGGCGGAGCAGGCTCGCCGGCTGCACTGGCACACCCCGTTCACCGAGGTACTCGACTGGTCCGACGCCCCCGTCGCGAAATGGTTCGCCGACGGCGAGCTCAACGTCGCCTACAACTGCGTCGACCGCCACGTCCTCGACGGCCACGGCGACCAGGTTGCCATCCACTGGGAAGGTGAACCCGGCGACAGCCGCGACATCACCTACTCCGATCTGCTCGCCGACGTCAGCCAGGCGGCCAACACCCTGACCGAACTCGGCCTCGTCTCCGGTGACCGCGTCGCGATCTACATGCCGATGATCCCCGAGGCCATCGTCTCGATCCTCGCCTGTGCACGCCTCGGCCTGACCCATTCGGTCGTCTTCGCCGGGTTCTCCGCCACCGCACTGCGCTCGCGCATCGACGACGCCGAAGCCAAACTCGTCATCACCACCGACGGCCAGTGGCGACGCGGCAAGCCCGCCCCCATCAAGGACACCGTCGACGAAGCCGTGGACGGAGCCGCCTCCATCCGGAACGTTCTGGTCGTCAAGCGCACCGACTCCGACGTCGCCTGGACCGAGGGACGCGACCTGTGGTGGCACGAGACCGTCGCGAAAGCGTCGAAAGAGCATGAGGCGCAGCCGTTCCCGGCCGAGCACCCCCTGTTCATCCTCTACACCTCCGGTACGACGGGTAAGCCCAAGGGCATCATCCACACCTCCGGCGGCTACCTGACACAGACCTCGTACACCCACCACAACGTCTTCGACCACAAGGCGGGCACGGACGTCTACTGGTGCACCGCCGACATCGGCTGGGTCACCGGGCACTCCTACATCGTCTATGGACCGCTCTCGAACCGCGCCACCCAGGTCGTCTACGAGGGAACCCCCAATTCGCCCGACGAGCATCGGCACTGGAACGTCATCGAGAAGTACAAGGTGTCGATCTACTACACCTCCCCCACCCTCGTTCGTACATTCATGAAGTGGGGCAAGGAGATTCCCGAGGCACACGATCTGTCCTCGATCCGCCTGCTCGGGTCCGTCGGCGAGCCCATCAACCCCGAGGCGTGGCGCTGGTTCCGCGACGTCGTCGGCGGCGGCAGCGCACCGATCGTCGACACGTGGTGGCAGACCGAGACCGGCGCGATCATGATCTCCCCGCTCCCCGGCGTCACATCCACCAAGCCCGGCTCGGCAATGACTCCGCTGCCCGGTATCTCGGCCAAGATCGTCGACGACGACGCCAAGCCACTGGGCAACGGCGGCAACGGATACCTCGTTCTCTCCGAGCCGTGGCCGGCGATGCTCCGCGGGATCTGGGGCGACATGGACCGCTACAAGGACACCTACTGGTCCCGCTACGCCGAGGAAGGCTGGTACTTCGCCGGTGACGGTGCCAAGTACGACGAGGACGGCGCCCTGTGGGTCCTCGGCCGCGTCGACGACGTCATGAACGTCTCGGGCCACCGCATCTCCACGTCGGAAGTGGAGTCGGCACTGGTCAGTCATCACAGTGTCGCCGAGGCTGCCGTCGTCGGTGCCGCCGACGAGACCACCGGTCAGGGCATCGTCGCGTTCGTCATTCTGCGCGGCGGCGAGGAGAACACCGGCGACGCATTGATCGCCGAGCTCAAAGCTCAGGTCTCCAAGGAGATTTCGCCGATCGCCCGGCCACGGGAAATCTCGATCGTGCCGGAGTTGCCGAAGACCCGCTCCGGCAAGATCATGCGCCGCCTGCTCCGTGACGTGGCCGAGGGCCGCGAACTCGGTGACGTCTCCACTCTCGTCGACCCGAAGGTGTTCGAGGCGATCAAGAAGGGCCGCTAGCGCTCCCATGTGAGTGGAACCTCGTAGCCCACTACGAGGTTCCACTCACATGGGGCGCAGCCGTTCAGACGCTGTCGAGCGACTGGTCTCGCGTTTCCTTCATGATGATCAGCGAGATCAGGGTCAGCGCAGCCGCGATGGCGAGATAGACGCCCACCCAGCCGACGCCGTAGGAACTCACCAGCCAGGTTGCGATGAACGGAGCCACTGCAGCTCCGAGGATCGACGCGGTGTTGTACGAGATTCCCGAGCCCGTGTAGCGCACGTTCGTCGGAAACAGTTCCGGCAGAACGGCACTCATGGGCCCGAACGTCAGACCCATCAGTCCCAGGCCGACGCACATGAACACCAGCATTTTGCCTGCCGACGCGGACGACGGGTCGGCGAACCAGTGGAACGACAGACCGAACAGCACGATCGCCGCGGTGATGACGATGAGCGTGGGGCGGCGACCGTACTTGTCGGCGAGCAGCCCGGCGACCGGGATCAGCGCTGCGAAGAACAGCACCGCGATGAGCTGGAGCTCCAGGAAGTCCGTGTACGGAATCGCGAGCTTGGGCCCGTTGACGTCGGCCACCTTGCCTGTTCCGTAACTGACCACCCACGTCGTCATGATGTAGAAGAGCGTGTACGTGGCGAGCATGACGAACGTGCCGATGATCAGCTGACGCCAGCTGGTCTTGAACACCTGGGCCAAAGGGGTCTTGACCTTCTGGCCGCGCTCGACTGCCAATTTGAACACCGGCGTCTCCTCGAGCTTGAGGCGGACGTACAGGCCGATGATCACCATGATCGCGCTGAGCAGGAACGGGATGCGCCAGCCCCACGTGAGGAACGCATGGTCGGTGCCGGAGTTCGCGGAGTCGTAGCCGGTCGCGATGACGATGAGCAGGAAGATGCCGTTGGCGAAGAAGAAGCCGATCGGCGCACCCAACTGCGGGTACATCGCCGCCCAGGCTCGCTTGCCCGGCTTCGCGGTTTCGGTGGCCAGCAACGCCGCACCACTCCATTCGCCGCCGAGGCCCACGCCCTGAGTGAAGCGCATCAGCGCCAACAGAGCCGGTGCCCACAGACCCGCCGCGGCGTAGGTCGGCAGGAGCCCGATCGCGAACGTCGCGACACCCATCGTCAGCAGGGACCCGACGAGGGTGGCCTTGCGTCCGATGCGATCACCGAAGTGCCCGAACAGAATCGAGCCGATGGGCCGCGCGACGAACGCCAAACCGAACGTCGCGAACGACGCCAGCAGCGCGGTCGTGTCGTTGCCTGCGGGGAAGAACAGGCGGGGGAAGACGAGCACTGCGGCCGTTGCATAGATATAGAAGTCGAAGAACTCGATGGACGTACCGACCATCGAGGCGATGACGATTCGGGACCGAGGCACCTGAGGTGCGGGAATTGCGCCGTCGTCCGTGACGGCGTGTGTTGAACTCACGAGTGCTCCTGAAGGGGAAAGTTCCCTGAAAATTACCTGATGAACACCTGAGAATTTCACGCCCCCGGGCCGTTCGTTGCCGATTCGTGCAACATTCCCGTGTTTGTCGCGACGGGCGGAGAGGTAACCGACGACGGGCCGAGCGTCGCTCGGCCGCCGCGGGACAGATAATCTGCTACTTAGGCACTACTGTCGATACGATCTTCCGCAACACCGAGCAGAGCGATCACCGCAATACCGAGCACAGCGATTACAAGGGGTCGAGAGTTGAGCGTCAGCAATGACAAGGGATACGGCAACGGCGTCCCGAACACGATTTCGTCGATACCTCTCACCGATGTCGATGCCCGCACACCCGGTAGCGCGAGCATCGGAAACCTCGTCAAGGACGCCACGACTCAGGTCTCGACCCTCGTGCGTGCCGAGGTGGCCCTCGCCAAGGCCGAGGTCACCGGCGAGGTCAAGAAGGGTCTGCAGGGCAGCGTCTTCTTCATCGTCGCGCTGACGGTGCTGCTGTTCAGCTCGTTCTTCTTCTTCTTCTTCGCCGCCGAACTCCTCGACGTGTGGCTCTACCGATGGGCCTCGTTCCTCATCGTCTTCGTGTTCATGGTGCTGGTTGCCGGCCTGTTCGGGTTCCTCGGCTACCGCAGGGTCAAGAAACTGCGCAAGCCCGAGAAGACCATCGACTCCCTCAAGCAGGCGTCGACCGTGCTGCCCAACCAGCACGAGAGCATTCCCGGAATCCCCGGCTACAAGAAGTAGACGACGCCCGGCGAGTCGAGCAGTATGAATCATCCCGATCCGTCCACGGTCCGTTACCCAGGACAGTGGATCCATCGCGACATCCATGCCAACGGCATCCGGTTCCACACCGTGGAGGTCGGCGAGCATGCTCCCGACGCCCCGCTGGTGGTGCTGCTGCACGGCTTCGCCGACTTCTGGTACTCCTGGCATCACCAGCTCGACGCGCTCGCGCGTTCCGGAGTGCGAGCGGTCGCAGTCGACCTCCGCGGCTACGGCGACTCCGACAAGCCCCCACGTGGTTACGACGGATGGACCCTGGCCGGCGACATCGTCGGTCTCGTTCGGGCGCTGGGGTACCCACACGCGACGTTCGTCGGTCATGCCGACGGTGGCCTGGTGTGCTGGGCAAGCTCGGCTCTGCATCCGCGAATGGTCCGCTCGATGGTCCTGATCAATGCACCGCACCCGATCTCGCTGCGCCGCGCCGTGCTGAAGGATTCCGAACAGCGCGGTGCTCTGCTGCCGCACTTCGTTCGGTATCAAGTTCCGCTGCGCCCCGAGAAGCTACTCACCCGGCGAGGGGGCGCGGCAGTCGAGGAGTTGATGCGCAGTCGCGCCGGGTCGCAGTGGCAGCGCACCGACGATTTCGCCGATACCGCAGGCAAGATGCGCTCGGCCATCCGAATTCCCGGGGCCGCGCACAGCGCACTCGAGTATCAGCGCTGGGCGTTCCGTAGCCAGTTCCGCGCCGAGGGCCGACGCTTCATGGACGCCGTCGACGTGAAGACCTCGATCCCCGTCGCGCAGATCAGCGGTGACCTCGACCCGTACGTGCTGCCCACTACCCTCGATCGGGATCGGCACTGGGCACCGGGGCTGACGCGTCGAACGGTGCGGGACGTGGGGCACTACGTGCACCAGGAAGCCCCCGACGTCGTGTCCGAGGAAATCCTGCGCGTCGCGCTCGAAAGCTGACGTCCCGCGGTCAGACGATGCAGTCGCCGGTACCCACACTGACCGGCGCATCGAAGCTTCGGGCGAGCTCGTCCGAGATCTCGGTTGCGGTCAGGACGAATCCGGTATCGGGGTCGTCGACGGCAGCACCGAACACCACACCGAGTACCTCACCGTTCGAATTGACCAGTGGCCCACCGGAATTGCCCTGCCGCACCGATCCGCGAACCGTATAGACCTCGCGTTGAACAGTTCCGGTGCGGTAGATGTCCGGTCCGCTCAGGTTGATGATCTCGCGAATGCGCGCTGGGCTCGCCGTGTACGGACCCCCGCCCGGGTAGCCCAGCACGATGGCGTCGGATCCGGATTCGGCCGGGTTCGGCGCGAACGGCAACACCGGAGCTTGCAGCTGCGAAACACGAAGCACTGCAACATCTTCTTCGGGATCGAACAGGACGACGTCGGCGTCGAGAGGGCCGTCCGGAGAATCGACGGTCACCTCGGAGGTACCGGCCACCACGTGGGCGTTGGTCATCACCAGATCCGGCCCGACGACGAAACCCGAACCCTCGAGCGCCTTCTGGCAGCTCGGGGCGATTCCGTTGATCTTGATGACGCTCGCCTGCAACGCCACCGGGACGGGGCCTGCGGCGATCCCGGAGTCGGGAACGGCGACGTCGGCAACCGGAGTGCGTCCGAACGGACCGATGACGTCCGGCAGCCCGGAGGTGTCGAGCAGCGCCGAGAATTCCTTGGGCACCTGACGCAGCCACTCGGGTGCCACCTCGTCGACCTTGCCCAGGACCGTCGAGCCACGCACGGCACTGGCCACCTCGGGCTGCGACGAGGACGTCAGCGGAATGGCGAGCAACCATGCGGCAGCGAGCACGGCCGCGGCCTGCAGACCTGCCCCGATCGTGCTGTCGACCGATCTTGCTGAGCGCGAATGTATTCCGCTGCGCAACGCACGACCCAGAACCATGCCGGCCACCTCACCGACGATCACCAACACCACGATCAACGCGATACCGACGAACACCCTCGTGCGTGATCCGTCGACGTGTTCGAGCACGTGCGGTGCCACCAGAATCCCGGCGACGGCACCCAGAACGACTCCCAGAAACGCCAGCGCCGACGCCACCGCCCCCTGTCGCCATCCCGACGTCGCCGCCAGCAGCGCGACGGCGAGCACCGCGATATCGACCCACCCCGAACCCGTCACCGATCGAGCCTCGCTCCTACCGCAGTCAAGCTGGCCTCCAGATCGCGTATATCCCCCGTGTCCCATTCGGACTCCCAGCCCGACACAGCGAGCAGGCCCGCCAGAATACCGCCCGTGAATCCCCACACCAGCATTCCCTGCACCGAGAAGGCCGGGCCCTGGTAGCCGGCGGGGTGACGCACCTGGAATCGGTTGGCCGGATCGAGCAACTCGCGCAGGGGAACTCGCACCACGCGCTCGGTTTCGCCGGCGTCGACGACGCGGACCGGGGTTGGACTCCGCCAGTACGAGAGCACGGGAACCACGTCGAATCGAGACGGCGGCACGTAGATGCCGGGCATCGTCGCGAGCGGTACGACGCCGGCCGGGTCGAGACCGGTCTCTTCCTGGGCCTCGCGCAGCGCCGTTCCGATGGGCCCGTCGTCACCCGGGTCGGTGGCACCGCCGGGGAAGGCGATCTGCCCACTGTGGTCGCGCAAGGTCGACGCCCGCTGGGTCAGCAGTACGTCGGCCTCGGCGGGTAGCCCACCGGGCGCGGTCGGATCGGCGGCAGCCGGACCGCCGAACAGCACCAACACTGCCGCCGATCGGGTTCGATCGGCCGGCTGCGCCTGTCGTTGCAGTACCGGGTTGATGCCGGTGGTGTCGGTCAGTCCGTTTTCGCTGCCGGCGACGTCGAGCATGCGCCCGAGCCACTCGGGTGCGCTCACGACGCGACTCCGAGGTTCTCGCGGACTGCGTCGGCTATGTCGTCGACGCTTGTGAAAGGTTCGGTCAGCACCTTGGCGACAGTGCCATCCGCAGATATCAAAACGGATACGGGCAACACGTTCGGCGCTTCCGCCGCCGCGGCGACACGTCCGGCACCGTCCTGAACGCCGGGCAGCGTGACGCCGTACTCGGCCAGACGGGTCAGCCCGTTGGACTCGTTGGCATCGTTGTGGACAGTCAACACAGTGACTGCATCACCCGCCCGCTGCGCGTATTGCTGCAGGTAAGGCAACTCCTTCGCGCACGGGCCGCACCAATAGGCCCAGATGTTGAGCAGTGCGGGTCGCCCGGCCAGAGCCTGGCCGAGGTCGACCGACGAGCCGTCGCCGATGCATTCGAGGGTGATGCCCGTCAACGGGCCTGCTGCAGCGCCCGACGGCGTCGGACATGCGTCGAGACCGGCGGTCTGCCGCAGCGGTGCCAGAGCCTCGGGAGTATCGGCGGCCCGACGCTCGGCCGTCGACGGTCCTTGCTGCCCCAGACCGGGACCATCGGCGCGCTGCGTTGCCGGAGATTCATTGCGTGGCCAGAGGGCATAGACCATCCCGACGACGAGAATGAGCGCGACCAGAGACCAGCGGAGTGCGGCCTTGTTCACGACACGATTCCGGCGAGAGCGAGCAGATGATCGGTCTCGGGACCTCTCACCAGGGCGGCAGCGGTCGCCGGATCGGTCGGGCCGAGGCCGAACGACGGGCAGTCCTTGGCGAGGACGCACACCCCGCACGCCGGCGTGCGGGAGTGGCAGACGCGTCGACCGTGGAAGATGACGCGATGGGAGAGCACGGTCCACTCTTTCCGCTCGATCAGCGCGCCGACCGCGTGCTCCACCTTGACGGGGTCCTCTTCTTCGGTCCACTGCCAGCGCCGTACCAACCGACCGAAGTGGGTGTCGACGGTGATGCCGGGAACGTCGAACGCATTGCCGAGCACGACGTTGGCCGTCTTGCGGCCGATGCCCGGCAACGTCACCAGATCCTTCAACGATGCGGGGACTTCGCCGTCGAAGTTCTCGAGTAACTTCCGCCTGAGCCCGATCAGCGAGTTGGCCTTGTTGCGGTAGAAGCCGGTGGTTCGGATGAACTCTTCGAGTTCGGTGCGGTCGGCCTCGGCGTGGTCGCGAGCTGTGCGGTATCTCACGAACAGGGCCGGAGTCACCATGTTGACGCGCTTGTCGGTGCACTGCGCGGACAGGATGGTCGCGACAGCGAGTTCGAGGGGCGTGGTGAAGTCGAGTTCGCAGTAGACGTGCGGAAACGCGACCCCGAGCGTTCGGTTCATCCGCCGAGCCCGCCGCACGAGGCCGAGTCGCGTCTCCTCGCGTTTGCGCACGTCGGGGCGTTTCGGGGCTGTCGATTCCACGCCACAACTGTACGGACAAGAATGCGTAACGAACTACGCGAGCGCGCCGAGCTGTGTTTGTATCGAGACCTTTTCGGTGTTAACTGGCCGGTATGCAAGGACTCGCCGTGGTGCTCTTTCCGGTACTACTCATGCTCTTCGCACTCGCGATGGAGCGCGTCGAGTTCCGGCTCAGCAAGCTCGGCGTCCGGGAGCACGAAGTAGAGGAATTCCTCGATCAGGCGAGCAAGTCCGAGGTCGCCACACTGGCGAACGAGGGCTTCCCCCACGCCCTGGCTCGGTTCAACACCCGCAAGCGTCACCAGACTCCTCCGCGCACGATCGACACGCGCGACGGCATGGTCGACCAACGGGCCGGTTGAGCACCCAATTGTCCGCATTCGGATGAATTTACGGTGAACGCGAACAGACGTACCGTTCCTCTGGCAACCTGTGGTGGCGTCGATCACTCGGTTTCGGCCGAGTCGAAGTAGACTCCCCTGAGGTAATTGTTGTGTTTGAACATTGCATCGGCATCGACGCCTGAATCGCAGCGCGATTCGGTGGTGAGACGAGTGTGTACAGACGCCTTCGGGGGTGCGGGTCACCGCATCGCCGATATCCCAAAAGGAGCGCAAGTGGACGACGTCCTGGCACGGGCCGGCATCTTCCAAGGAGTCGAACCCTCTGCGGTTGCGGCACTGACGAAGCAGCTGCAGCCTGTCGATTTCCCCCGGGGACACGTGGTGTTCAACGAGGGTGAGCCCGGAGACCGGCTCTACATCATCGTTTCCGGCAAGATCAAGCTCGGGCGACGCTCCCCCGACGGCCGCGAGAACTTGCTGACGATCATGGGACCGTCGGACATGTTCGGCGAGCTCTCCATCTTCGACCCCGGCCCTCGCACGTCCTCGGCCACCACGGTCACCGAGGTGCGCGCGGTCAGCATGGACCGCGCGGCTCTCAAGGACTGGATCGATCAGCGCCCCGAGATCGCCGAGCAGCTGCTGCGCGTCCTGGCTCGCCGATTGCGTCGCACCAACAACAACCTGGCCGACCTCATCTTCACCGACGTCCCCGGACGCGTGGCCAAGGCGCTGCTTCAGCTTGCCCAGCGCTTCGGCACCCAGGAAGCGGGATCGCTGCGCGTCACCCACGACCTGACGCAGGAAGAGATCGCTCAGCTCGTCGGAGCGTCGCGCGAGACCGTCAACAAGGCACTGGCCGACTTCGCGCACCGCGGATGGCTGCGCCTCGAGGGCAAGTCCGTACTGATCTCGGACTCCGAGCGCCTGGCCCGCCGAGCTCGCTAGGCCGAGTTCCTTCGAGACAGCAGCTCGCTAGTTCTCCCTGAGGTAGGCCAGCTGCGTCTTGACCGACATCCGCGCAGCCGGCCACAACTTCTTGTCCACGTCCGAATAGACGTGGCGCACCACCTGCATCGGTTTGGCGTCGTCTCCGATCTCGGCCAACGCCGCCCGCACCTGATCCAGCCGCTGCCGACGGTGAGCGCGATACAGTCGCGCCACCTCGGCGGTGTCCGGTAGATCGGCCCCGTGCCCCGGCAACACCGTCTTGCCCGCACCGGCGGCCTCGAGCCGATCGAGCGAATTCAGATAGTCCGCGAGCGAGCCGTCCTTCGGGTCGAGCACCGTGGTGCCGCGGCCGAGGATCGTATCTCCCGTCAGGACCGCGTCGTCGAGCACGAAGCTCACCGAATCCGCCGTGTGACCGGGCGTGTGGAGCACTCGGATCCGTAGACCCGCCGCATCGATGACCTCGCCGTCCGCCAACCGCTCGCCGCCGCCGTGCAGGAACTTCTCCCCCACCGCCCGCACCGGTGCCCCTGTCTTGCGGTGAAACCGTTTCAACCCTGCCGTGTGATCGGCATGGCGATGGGTCACCAGGGTCAGCACCACCGTGCCCGACGCGGCGACGGCGTCGAGATGGGCCTTGTCCTTCGGACCCGGGTCGACGACGATGCACTCGTCGGAACCCGGTGCCCGCAGGATCCACGTGTTCGTTCCGTCCAGCGTCATCTTGCCCGGGTTCTCCGCGAGCAGAACCGACGCCGTGGGCGTCACGTGCCGGACCAGTCCGTAGGCGGGATGCGTCAAGTTCGAGTCGGCCATTGAAACACTGTAGGACGCCCACTGTTCTCGAGGTGGAACAGGACCGGTGCCGACGACTAACGTCGACGCATATGAAGATCGGACTCGTCGGAGCCGGCCCCTGGGCCCGCAAGACTCAGGCCCCCTCGCTGCTCGCCCATCCGGGAGTGGACTTCACCGGAGTGTGGGCCCGCAGACCGGAAGCTGCGGGCGATTTGGGTGCACCCGTCTACGAGTCCTTCGACGCCCTGCTCGATGCCGTCGACACGGTGGCGTTCGCGGTACCACCGGCCGTGCAAGCCGGGTTCGCCCTCCGCGCCGCGCGAGCAGGAAAACATGTGTTGCTGGACAAGCCCACTGCCGCCACCGTGGCAGAGGCCGAGGAACTGGCCGAGGCCGTCACCACCGCCGGAGTTCGTTCGATGGTGACTCTGACACTCCGATTCGCCCCGGAGACAAGGCAATTCCTCACCTCGACAGCGGGCCGTCCCTGGGCCGCCGGCTCCGGAACCTGGTTCTCCGGTGCCACCCTCGGCGGGGCGTACTCGGAATCGCAGTGGCGACACGACGACGGGGCGATCCTCGACATCGGGCCCCACGTCTTCGATCTCCTCGACGCGGCACTGGGAACCATTGCGCGCGTTGCCTACTCGCACCGCGACGTGGCGTCGGACAGTTGGACCGTTCTACTCGAACACGAGGGCGGCGCGCGGAGCACCGTCCAATTGTCGCTGCGGACACCGGTCATGCCGTCGCTCATGCGGATCGAGCTGTCCGGACCCGCCGGAGTCGACACCTTCACCGACCGATCCACGTCGTCGACCGACTGTTACGCCGTACTGCTGGACGAGTTCCTCGAGTCGGTGGAATCGGGTGTCGACCACGAATGCTCGGTACACCGAGGACTGCACTTGCAGAGGGTGATTGATCGGGCGCGGGAGTGGGCACCCTGATCGTGTGACCACCATGGACGTCAAAGATGCGATGTTCCACTACACCTCGGCCCCGCATCGCTCGATGGACCAGTACACGACGTTCGTCTTCGACTCGGGGGACCACGAGCCACCGACGTTCGACGACGTCGTGGCCCACGTCGAGAGACGCGCTCGATTCGTTCCGAGACTGCAGATTCGCATCGGCGATGCGGTAGGTCTGTTGGAGTACCCCCGATGGATCAGGGACCCGACGCCGCCTCGTGACCACGTGGTCGACCACGATCTCTCCGACGGTCGTCACACACTGAATTCGTTTCTGGCCGAACGCGCGTGCGTTCCGGTCGATGCGACGACGCGGGCATGGACCGTGCACGTCGGCCGGGGCCTGTCGGGCGTCGACGGTATCCGCGGTGCGGCCACCGTCGTGATCGTTCAGGTCAGCCACGCATTGTCCGACGGGTCGGTCGGTACCCGCATCGTTCGAGCTCTCTTCGGACCGGACGAGCCGACCGACAACGTCACGTTCCCCGACGACCCTGCCGTCTCTCGTCCACGTCGCGTGCGAGATGCGGTCGTTGCGACGGCGCTCCTGCCCTACCGCTGGGCGCGGTCGCAGCGGCGGATGGGGCGAGCACAGCAGACGTATCTCGACGCCGTGCGGACCGGGGAGCTGGTTGCCCCCGCACCGGTCGAACCCACGCGCGTCAACGCCCATCCCGACGAAACGAGAGCGGTGCACGTCCTGCAGTTCCCGAAGTCGCAGTGGACAGGCGGGCCGGCCACCGTCACGGCTACCGCACTCACCGCCGTCGGAGCGGCGTTGTCGACGTATCTCGCGGCGCACGGAGAGAGGGTCGGCACCCGCATCCGCGCCACAGTGCCCACCGCGATCGAGACGTCGGCGGCCTGGCCTGCCGTCAACCGAACCGTCCCGGCTGCCGTCGATCTGCATCCCGAGCTCACCGACGTGCCCGACCGAGCATCGGCAGTGGCGCACGCGCTCAACCTGCAGCGTGAACGCGTGAACGATCGCCGCCACATCGACGCCACCCGGTCGGCCGAGCTCTACCCCGCCGCTCTACTGCTCGGCTTCGGTCGCCGCGCCCGGCTCGTCGCGCCTCGCAGCGGTACGCCCGAGCGTGTCACCAGCCATACCGTGGTGACGAGCGTCAATCGAACCGGTCTGGACCTCGAGTTGGGGTCGAGCCGGGCAACCCTGTGCGCGGGGGTCGCATCGCTGAGCCCGGGCTGCAGCATCACCCACGCCGTGTACGGATACGGGGACGTCGTCACCGTCTGTGTGACGGCCTGCCCGACGACGGTCCCCGATCACGCCGTGTACGCCGACCTGCTGCGTTCCGCAGTCGACGAGACCTGCGGTGCACTTCATGGGACGTCGACTACTGCAGTTCGACGATGAGCTCCACTTCCACCGATGCGCCGAGGGGCAGTTCGGCGACACCCACGGCCGAGCGGGCGTGCTTGCCTGCGTCACCGAAAATCTCGCCGATGACGTTCGAGGCTCCGTTGACGACACCGGGCTGACCGGTGAAGCCCTCCGCGGAAGCGACGAAGCCGACGGCCTTGATCACGCGTGCGACCGAATCGATACCGACCAGCGCATGCACCGCGGCCAGCGCGTTCAACGCACAGATCCGCGCAGCTGCCGTGGCGTCCTCGGCCGACACGTCGGCACCCACCTTGCCCACGGACGTCAGGTTTCCGTCCACGATCGGCAGTTGACCGGAGGTGTAGACGAGCGAACCCACCTGTACGGCGGGGACGTACGCGGCCAGCGGCGGAACGACGTCGGGCAGCTCGATGCCCAGCTCGGAGAGGCGTTCGCTCCAGTTCGCCACGGCGTCAGCCCTTCGGACGCTTGAAGTACGCGACCAGTGTGTCGCCGCCGTTCGGTCCCGCCATGATCGTCACGAGCTCCCAGCCCTCGGAGCCGTAGTTGTCGAGAATCTGCTTGGTGGCGTGAATCAGCACCGGTGCGGTGAAGTACTCCCAGATGATCTTTTCGCTCATGACTCGAAGCCTATCGCCCACCGGAGTACGAGGGGTGCGTCACTGCGATCGGGTGATTATCGGTTCTGTCGGACGACCGGCATCGCGTCTCTATATGGTCGAGGCGTGGGTACATCGAAGCAAGAGGGATGGCCGGCGAAGGCGGATGCCGCGCGGCTGCATTTCGTGTCCGGCAAGGGCGGTACCGGTAAGTCGACGGTCGCTGCCGCGCTGGCGTTGGCGCTGGCCGCGGGTGGCCGGCGAGTGTTGTTGGTGGAGGTCGAGGGCAGGCAGGGCATCGCGCAGCTGTTCGACGTGCCGCAGCTCCCGCCGGTGGAGACCCGCGTCGCCTCGGCGGACGGCGGCGGCGAGGTCTACGCGCTGGCGATCGACATCGAGACCGCGTTCCTCGAGTATCTCGACATGTTCTACAACCTCGGTTTCGCCGGCCGCGCGATGCGCAAGATCGGTGCCATCGAGTTCGCGACGACCATCGCGCCCGGCCTGCGTGACGTACTGCTGACCGGCAAGGTCAAGGAGTGCGTGGTGCGCACCGACAAGAAGGGCAACCGCGCGTACGACGAGGTGGTCGTCGACTCGCCGCCCACCGGCCGCATCGGAAACTTCCTCGACGTCACCAAGGCCATGGCCGACCTGGCCAAGGGCGGCCCGGTCCGCTCGCAGAGCGAGGGCGTGGTGCGGTTGCTGCATTCGTCGGACACCGTCGTGCACCTGGTCACCCTGCTCGAAGCATTGCCGGTGCAGGAGACGGCAGATGCGGTACGCGAGCTCGAAGCAGCCGACCTCCGCCTGGGCACGGTGATCGTCAACCGCACCGAGCCGACGTACCTGCCTGCCGACTCCCTCGAACCCATCGCCGAGGGCGAGATCGACGCCGTCGCAATTCAGGAGGGTCTGGCCAAGACCGGAATCACGTTGTCCGAGGCCGACTTCGCCGGTCTCCTGACCGAATCGATCGAGCACGCGTCGACGCTGTCCGCTCAGGTGGAGAGCGCAACACAACTCGACGAACTCGACGTCGCACGCATGACGCTGCCGATGTTGGCCGACGGCGTCGACCTCGGCGGCTTGTACGAGCTCGCCGCCACGCTCGCAGAACAGGGTGTCCGATGACTCGACCAGCAGCAACCGAACTCGACGTCGACCGCATCCTCACCGACCCCGCGTCACGAATCGTCGTGGTCTGCGGCGCAGGCGGTGTCGGGAAGACCACCACCGCAGCGGCGATGGCTCTGCGTGCCGCCGAACAGGGCAGGCGTGTCGTCGTGCTGACCATCGATCCGGCTCGCCGGCTGGCCCAGGCCCTCGGGCTCGGCGACCTCGACAACAGCCCGCAGCCGGTAAAATTGGGTGCCGACGCCAAGGGCGAACTGCACGCGATGATGCTGAACATGCGGCGCACGTTCGACGAGATGGTCATCGAACATTCGACGCCGGAAAAGGCGGCGCAGGTTCTGGCCAACCCGTTCTATCAGACTGTGGCGTCGTCCTTTTCGGGCACGCAGGAGTACATGGCGATGGAGAAGCTGGGCCAGCTGTCCCTCGACGCATCGTGGGATCTGATCGTGGTGGACACTCCGCCGTCGCGCAACGCGTTGGATTTCCTCGACGCTCCGCAACGGCTCGGGTCGTTTCTCGACGGGCGTTTCATCCGGCTGTTGACCGCTCCCGGACGAGGAATCACCCGCGTCGTCACCAGCGCGATGAGCCTGGCGATGCGCGGCGTCTCGACCGTCATCGGCAGCCAAATGCTGTCCGACGCTTCGGCTTTCGTGCAATCGCTGGATTCGATGTTCGGCGGGTTCCGCGAACGCGCCACGCGCACATACCAATTGCTCCGCGAGGACGGCACCAGTTTCCTCGTCGTCGCTGCCGCCGAGCCCGACGCGTTGCGTGAGGCCGCGTTCTTCGTCGAGCGACTCTCCGCCGAGAACATGCCGCTGGCCGGACTGGTGGTGAACCGGACGCATCCGACGTTGTCGTCGGTGCAGGCCGATCACGCCGCCACGGCCGCCGATCTCCTGGACCGAATCGACGACCCCGGTGCCGAACTGACTGCTGCGGTGCTGCGTATCCACGCTCAACGCGCAGTGACCGCGGCGCGCGAGGTGCGGTTGCTCAAACGCTTCACCGGCGCGCACCCCCGCGTGCCCATCGTCGGTGTTCCGTCCCTGCCGTTCGAGGTCTCCGACCTCGCCGCACTACGCGCGGTGGCCGACCAGCTGACCCGCAGAGGCTGATCGGCCGTACCGGCAGGCGGTCAGATCGCCGCCTGCTGCTGACGCTGGGTCTCGAAGAATTCGGACCAGGAGTCGACCTCGGGGTGCTGCTTGAGCAGTGCCCTGCGCTGACGCTCCGTCATGCCACCCCACACACCGAACTCGACGCGATTGTCGAGCGCATCCGCGCCGCACTGCATCAGAACCGGGCAGTGCCGGCAGATGGTAGCGGCCTTGCGCTGCGCTGCACCCCGGACGAACAGCTGGTCCGGATCCGTGCCCTTGCACCGAGCGTGTGACACCCAAGCGATACGTGCTTCTGCTTCCTCTACATCGAGTCGCGTCGGCGCGGTTGTCGTGTGCATGGCGGATCCCCTTTACGTCTCGGTCGCCCTCACTGGGCGTCCTGGAGGCTCCGAGCAGTTTGTACCTCGGTGTCGAAGCACAAATTCTAGGAGCTGCCCCACATTCATTATCAAGTGTTATGCGAATCACACTGTGCTCATAATTTAGGTAAACCCGGCCCCGAATGCAAGACGGTGAGGTCACATTTCTGGTACGGGCGTCCCGAGCAGGGGCGCAGCGCACAACGCATGCGGGGCACTGCCGATCCGAACGAGGCACACGTACGCTGTGCTCTGTGTCAGTTGGAAAAACCGTGGCGAAGCTCGCCGGATGTTCAGCACTCGCCGGTGCATTGCTCGCCGGCGTGATGTTCCCCTTGGCCGGTGGGTTCGGGTTCGCGTCCAACCGCGCCGCCGATACCGTCGACAACGTCTCGGCCGAGTTGGTCGAGGGTGCCGTACCTGCTGTTTCGACGATGACCGACGTCAACGGCAACCCGATCGCGTGGCTGTACGAGCAGCGCCGCTTCGAGGTACCGAGCGACAAGATCTCTAACGAGATGAAGCTGGCCATCGTCTCCATCGAGGACCGGCGCTTCGCGGAGCACCAGGGCGTCGACTGGCAGGGCACGCTGCGCGCGTTCCTGACCAACACCACCAGCGGCCAGGTCCAGCAGGGTGCATCGACCATCGACCAGCAGTACGTGAAGAACTACCAGCTGCTGGTCGTGGCGAAGACCGACGCCGAGCGACGCGCCGCCATCGAGACGACGCCCGCCCGCAAGATCCGTGAGATCCGGATGGCGTTGACGCTCGACAAGGAACTGACCAAGGACGAGATCCTCACCCGCTACCTCAACCTGGTGCCGTTCGGTAATGCCTCCTTCGGCATTCAGGACGCGGCTCAGACGTACTTCGGCATCGATGCCAGCCAGCTCAGCGCCGTCCAGGCCGCGATGCTCGCCGGCATGGTCCAGTCCAGCTCGGCCCTCAACCCGTACACCAACGAAGAGGGTGTGATCGAGCGCAGGAACACCGTGCTCGACACGATGATCCAGAACCTCCCCGAGCGTGCGGCCGAGCTCACCGCACTCAAGGCCGAGCCCCTCGGCGTGCTGCCCGTCCCCCAGACCCTGCCCCGCGGCTGCATCGCGGCAGGCGACCGAGGATTCTTCTGCGACTACGCGTTGCAGTACCTCGCACAGGCCGGAATCAGCCAAGAGCAGATCGACAAGGGCGGATACCTCATCCGCACGACGCTCGACCCCGCGGTCCAGAACTCCACCAAGGCCGCCCTGGTCAGCAACACCAGCCCCTCGCTCGACGGCGTGGCGACGGTGATGAACGTCGTCGCCCCGGGCCAGGACCAGCACCGCGTCCTGGCCATGGGCAGCAGCCGCACCTACGGCCTCAACGCCGACGCCGACGAGACCGTGCAGCCCCAACCGCACTCCCTCGTGGGTAACGGAGCCGGCTCCATTTTCAAGATCTTCACCACGGCCGCCGCCATGGAACGCGGACTGGGCACCAGCGCAACGCTGCAGGTCCCCAAGCGCGTGGAGGTCAAGGGCGTCGGCGACGGTGGTGCTCGTAACTGCCCGGCCTCCACCTACTGCGTGGAGAACGCGGGCAACTACCCACCCGCGCTGTCCATCACCGACGCGCTGGCTCAGTCCCCCAACACGGCCTTCGTCAAGCTGATCGAGTCCGTCGGCGTCACGCCGACGGTCGACATGGCCGTCCGTCTCGGCCTGCGCTCGTACACGGACCCGGGTTCCTCGGGTGCCGAGCAGTCGATGGCCGATTTCCAGAAGAGTCAGAACCTCGGCTCGTTCACCCTCGGACCCACCTGGGTGAACCCGCTGGAGCTGTCCAACGTGGCCGCGACCTTGGCTTCCGGTGGCAAATGGTGCCCGCCGACCCCGATCGACTCGATCTTCGACCGCGACGGCAAGCCCGTTCCCGTCGCTCACCAGGCCTGCGAGCAGGTCGTCGAACCCGGTCTGGCGAACACCCTCGCCAACGCTATGAGCAAGGACGACCAGGCAGGTGGCACGTCCGCGTCCGCCGCTGCCTCGGCCGGCTGGAACCTGCCGATGTCCGGCAAGACCGGTACCACCGAGTCGAACCGATCCTCGGGCTTCCTCGGGTTCACCAACAATTACGCCGCCGCCGTGTACACCTACGGCGACTCACCGACGCCCAGCGAGATCTGCTCGTTCCCGCTGCGGCCCTGCGGTTCGGGAAACCTGTACGGCGGTAACGAACCCGCGAGAACCTGGTTCGACGCGATGAGCCCGATCGCCACCAACTACGGGCCCGTCCAACTTCCACCCGTCGACCAGAAGTACGTCCGCGGCTCGGCCAACGGACAGGTACCCGACGTCACCGGCCAGAGCCAGTCGTCTGCGACGTCCACGCTGCAGGGTGCGGGCTTCCAGGTGACAGCGGTGACGACGGCCGATCAGGCTGCGCGCGGAACCGTCGTGTCGACGTCACCGTCGGGCAGCGCGGTTCCCGGATCGAACATCACGATCTACGTCAGTGACGGATCGGTTCGCCAGGCACCGGCTCCGGCCCCTGCCCTGCCGCCGGGTATCCGGATACCGGACCTGCCGCCGGGTATCCAGATACCGGCGATCCCCGGGCTCACCGCTCCTCGCTGAGCGGCTTCGCCGCATGTGAGTGGAACTTCGTAGTGGACTACGAGGTTCCACTCACATGGGTGGTCACAAACGGTCTTTGACGGCCTTCGACAGGCGGGATCCATCGGCCTTACCGGCAGCGAGGCCCGACGCGATCTTCATGACCTGACCCATCTGCTTCATGGCCGGTCGCTCACCCAACTCCTCGGCGACCTGGGCGATGGCGGTATCGACGATCGTGGCCAGTTCCTCGTCCGTCAGCGGAGTGGGCAGATACTCGTTGATGATCTGCGCCTCGGCGTGCTCGTTGGCTGCGAGTTCGCCGCGGCCGTTCTGCGTGTAGATCTCGGCCGATTCGCCGCGCTTCTTCGATTCCTTCGCCAGCACCTTCAGGACGTCGTCGTCGGTCAGTTCGTGGGCCTCCTTGCCGGAGACCTCCTCGGTCTGAATGGCGGCGAGGATCATGCGCAGCGTTGCCAGCCGGAGCTTGTCCTTCGCTTTCATCGCTGTGGTCAGGTCGGTTCGGATACGGGCCTTGAGTTCGGACATGGCAGAAACGCTACGCGGCCCAGCCGTCGGCTCGCGCGTCCATATCGGCTTGCTGCCGTATCGTGGATTGGGTGGCCGTTCACTTCAGTTCCTCGTTACTGCCAACCTCGGCGCAACTGCGCAGCGCTTCCACGCAGCTGCGGTCGGTTGCCGAGCACACGCGCGACGTCGTCAGAGCGGCACCGCTCAAGAGCTCGGTGATCGGGACGGCGGGTGCTGCGGCCCTGGGCATCGGCTACGCCACCCTCGTCGAGCGCAACGCGTTCACGCTCCGTGAGACGTCGATGGCGGTGCTCGAACCCGGCTCCGCGACGCTGCGAGTACTGCACATCAGCGACCTGCACATGATGCCGGGCCAGCGGATGAAGCAGAACTGGCTCCGCGAACTGGACCGCCTCGAACCCGACCTCGTGGTCAACACCGGCGACAATCTGTCGCACCAACGCGCCGTTCCCAGCGTCGTGCAGGCTCTCGGGCCGCTGCTGTCGCGTCCAGGGCTGTTCGTGTTCGGCAGCAACGACTACTTCGCGCCCAAGCCGAAGAACCCCTTCAAGTACTTCGACAAGAACCACAAGCGCACGACGGGCGAGTCGCTGCCGTGGCGTGACCTGCGGGCTGCGTTCTCCGAACGCGGTTGGCTCGACGTGACGCATGTCCGCCGCGAACTCGAGGTCGCCGGAGTCCGGATCGCATCGGCGGGCGTCGACGATCCGCACCTGAAGCGCGATCGCTACGACACCATCGCCGGCCAGCCGAACCCGTTGGCAGATTTGCGCCTCGGCATCACCCACTCCCCCGAGCCCCGGGTGTTGGACAAGTTCGCACAGGACGGTTACGACCTCGTCCTCGCCGGGCACACCCACGGCGGCCAGCTGTGCCTGCCGTTCTACGGTGCGCTGGTGACGAACTGCGAGATCGACCGCTCCAGGGTCAAGGGTCCGTCCAAGTGGGGCGCGCACACGCAGCTCCACGTGTCCGCCGGTCTCGGGACCTCGCCGTACGCGCCTGCCCGCTTCTGCTGCCGCCCCGAAGCGACCCTGATCACGCTCACTCCTGCCCCCAGAAAGGGCCCGAAGGACGTCTCCGACGAGGGCGTTTCGCGTTCTGAGGCAGTCGTGAGTTAGACTTCTCCAGCGGTACACGGGGTGTGGCGCAGCTTGGTAGCGCGCTTCGTTCGGGACGAAGAGGTCGTGGGTTCGAATCCCGCCACCCCGACAGTTGGACCACGAAAAGGGACCCACTCGATTCAGTCGAGCGGGTCCCTTTTCTTTGCCTGATCGGCGCTACTGTGAGGCATGCCGACCCCCACCCGCGTTCATGTCACCCATCGGTTCGCTTCGTCTCCCGACGTCGTCTTCGCAGCGCTGTCCGAACACGAGAACCTCGGCCCGTTGTTCCTGGCCAAGATCCGCCGGGTGCGCGACGGAGACACCTCCCGCAACGGCGTCGGATCGGCTCGTAGCCTGAAGCTGGGGCCACTCCCCGCGTTCGAGGAGACCACAACCGTCTCCGAGCCGAACACCCTCATCGAGTACCGCATCACCAAAGGTGGCCCGCTACGCGGTCATTGGGGTGTGCAGAAGCTGACCCCCACCACTGACGGCGGTACCGAACTCGACTACACAATTGGATTCGACGCCCCGATCCCCGGTCTCGCCGCGATCGTCGGCAAGGCACTGACGTCGAGCATCTCGAAGAACCTGTCGCGCTTGGCTCGGTAGCACTGCCGCACAACGACAAGACCCCGATCGATGGTCTCGATCGGGGTCTTCTCGCGCATGCTCAGCTGGACGCAGCGCGCAGCTTCTCCAACAGTGGGCCGGCCGCCTCGGCGAGGAAGCGCTCCTGGGTCTCGTCGCCCACCTGCACGAGGGCGATGTCGGTGTACCCGGCCTCCCAGTACGGCTTCACGGCCTCGACGATGGCGTCCAGGTCCGGTCCGCACGGGATCGTGTCGGCCACATCCTCTTTCCGGACGAACTTCGTCGCACCGGCGAAACCGGCCGTCGTCGGCAGATCCGCGTTGACGGCCCAGCCGCCGGCGAACCAGCGGAATCGGTCGTGCGCGCGATCGATGGCAGCGTCCTTGTCCGGATCCCACGAAATGGGGATCTGGCCGATGGAGCGCGCCGGGCCCTCGTGGTTGTCCGACCACGCCTTGACGAGATCCGCATCCGGCTCGGTGGCGATGAGGTGATCGCCGTACTCGGCGAACCTCGCCACGGCCTTCTCGCCGCCGGCGGCGATGCCGATCGGGACGCCGCCCTCGGACAGGTCCCAGATCCGAGCGGAGTCGACGCGAAAGTGCTTGCCCTCGTAGGTGACCAGGCCACCGGCGTGCAGTGCGCGGATGATCTCGAGTGCCTCGACGAACATGTCCTGACGCTTGTCGATGGAGGGCCAGCCTTCACCCACGACGTGCTCGTTGAGGTTCTCACCGCTGCCCAGGCCCAGAGTGAAACGTCCGTCGGCCAGAATCTGTAACGTCGCCGCCTTCTGGGCGACGACGGCCGGGTGGTACCGGATGATCGGGCACGTCACGTACGTCATCAGCTCGACGCGCTCGGTGGCCTGCGCGACCGCACCCAAAGTGGTCCACGCGTAAGGAGAGTGGCCCATGGACGAGAGCCACGGCGAGTAGTGGTCACTGCTGACCTCGAAGTCGAAGCCGACCTTCTCGGCTCCGACGGCGTACTTCACCAGCTCTTTGGGACCGCTCTGCTCGGTCATCAACGTGTATCCGAAATTGGTCATGCTGTTCTCCTAAATTGTTGCGACGGAACCGGCGTCGACTCGGTAGTTGGATCCGTTGACGAAGGACGCGCGATCCGAGCACAGGAACGTGATCACCGAGGCCACTTCCTCGGGTTCGCCGCGGCGTCCCAGTTCCATGTACGGGCGCTCCTCGTCGAGGAAGGTCTCGATGGCACCGTCTCTGTCGGTGCCCTTCTCCTCGGCTCGCTTGTCCATCATCGCGTCGGTCATCGGGGTGTGAATGAATGCCGGGGAGACCGCGTTGACCAGCAGGCCCTCCGACGCGTAGCTGCGCGAAAGCCCCTTGGCCAGGGCCAGAACTCCGGCTTTGGCCGAGCAGTAGGGCAATTCGTCGTCGTACGGCTGCACGGCGTCCTCGGACGTCAACAGCACGATGCGCCCCCATCCACCGCGCCGGAGGGCGGGGAGAAACGCGCGCAGTAGGCGGACCGGGCCCATGAGGTCGATGTCAAGGGTGGAGCGCCACCCTTCTTCGTCGATCTCGTGGAACAGCCCCTGCGCGCCGGTGACGCCGGAGGACTGCACCAGAATGTCGATGTCGCCGACGGCCTGCTGCGTGCGCACTGCCAGGTTCTCGACGGCCTCGGTGTCGGTCACGTCCGCGGCGAACGCGAACAGCTGTCCTTCCGCTGCACCGAGTTTCGCGGCGGCTTCGTCCAGCGAACTCTGGTCCTTGTCGCTGACGACCACACGGACGCCCTCGGCCAGCAGCAACTTCGCAGTGTGCCACCCGATGCCGGAGTCGGCTCCGGTCACCAGTGCGGCTCTACCGTCGATTCCCAAATCCATTCGATCCCACTTTGCGCTAGAGGTCGGTTGTCAGGCTGTGGCGTCGTGCGAACGCGCGATTGTCAACGCCGCATTCACCAGGGCCAGGTGGCTCAAGCCCTGCGGGAAGTTACCCAGAAACGACCCATCCGAAGCATCGATCATCTCGCTGTACAGCCCGACGTCGTTGGACATTTCCACCAACTGGTCCATCAGGGCCGTGGCCTCGTCGTCTCGGCCGACGCACGACAGCGCCGATACTCGCCAGAACGCGCAGGCCACGAACGTGACCTCTTCCTCGGCCACTCCGCTGTAGCGGTACATCAACGGCCCGGCACCGAGCTCCTCGCCGAGCGCATCGATCGTGGACGAAATGCGTTCTCCGCGATCGAAGTTCATTTCGGCTGCCAGCAGCACCGACGCGTCGAGCCCGTCGGCACCCGGGTACGCGAGGTAGGTCTGCCGCTCCTCGGACCAGCACTCGGTTTCGATGTACCGCCGTATGCACTCCTTCTCGGCCTTCCACCGATCCGGTATGCCCGGGATCTCCCCGGCTTCGGCCAGGTGCACCGCGCAGTCCAGTGCCTGCCAGCACCCGAGCTTGGAGCTCGTGTAGTGCTGCTCCACCTCGAGCTCCCAGATACCGGCATCCTTGCGCTGCCACGAGTCGCAGGCCTCGTCCGCGATGGTCGCCAACAGCCGACCGGTCTGTGCGTCGAGGATGTTGCCCGCGTCCACGTACTGCCGAATGATCGAGAACAGGTCTCCGAAGATCATGAGCTGGAGCTGGTCCGCCGCGGCGTTGCCGTTGACCACCGGTCCGATGCCGCGCCAGCCGGGCACGTCGGGCTGCTCTGTGCCGCCCGGCAATTCGCCGCCGAGGGTGTAGAACACGTTCACCAACGGATCGTTGACTCGAATGACCTTCAGCAGCCACGCGACCGCCGCATGGATTTCCTCACGCAGACCGAACCGTTGCAGCGCCCGAATGGTGTACGCGGCGTCCCGAACCCAGGCGTACCGGTAGTCCCAGTTCTTGCCACCGGTGCGATTCTCGGGCAGTGACGTGGTCGCTGCCGCCGCGATAGCACCGGATGGACTGTGCAGCAACAGCTTCAATGCCAACGCGCTACGAGCGACGTGCTTCGCCCACGGGCCCTCGTACGAGAACTCGTCCGACCAGACGCGCCAATTGTCGATGGTCCGGTCGATGCCCTCGTCGAGGTGTCGAGGATCCGGCAGCGGCAGTGGCTCGTTCTCGGTTCCGACCACACCGATGACGTGACGCGAACCCGAGCGCGTGGTGAAGACGCCGCTGATGTCGCGATCCGCGAGCTGCACGTCTTCGATCCCCAAAGTCCGGACTGCCAGCGTCAATCCGTCGACGCGCAGGACGGTTCCGTGCTCGGTGTCGTACGCCCACGGCGACGCGATACCGAGCATCGTGCCCGGTGCGACGGACCACGTCATGTCCACTGTTCCGTCCAGTCCGTCGATGCGGCGCGCCAACTCCACCCACGGCAATCGCCCGGCCACACCTGTGTTGAGCGAGTCGGTGATTCGGACCGTACCGCTGTCGGTGCGAAACGTGGTGGTCAGAACGTTTGTGCCGGGCACGAATTCGCGCTCGACGGTGAACTCGTCTCTGGGCGTCAGTTCGATGTACCCACCGTGCGGGGCGTCGAGCAGCGAGGCGAACGGCGGTGGCGAATCGAGGTTGGGTACCGGGAACCAATCGATGCGGCCGTCGTCGGCGATCATCGCGACGGTCCGGCCGTCACCGATCGCGCCGTAACTTTCGATGGGGACGTACCCGTCGACCCTCGGACAAGGCTTTCGGAAGTTGCTCAAGCACTTGCCTTGTCGGCAAGGATCGGGCTCTCGGCGAGGTGTTCCAGCAGATCGGCCGGGTCGTCGAACACTGCCACCGCACCCGCGTCGAGCAGCTCTGCGCGTGAGATACCGCCGCTCAGCACGCCGATGGCCCGCACCCCTGCCCGGCCCGCGGATTCGATGTCCCACACGCTGTCTCCCACCATGATCGCGTGTTCGGCGTCGACGCCGGCGCGCTCGAGCGCAACACCGATGATGTCGGGCTCCGGCTTTGCCACCTCGGCGTCCTCGCCGGATGTCACCACCGCTACCGAATCCTCGACCTCGAGCAGATCACGCAACGTCGACAGCTCGGACTCCGGAGCGGACGTCGCGAGCACCACGGTGACCTCGCGAGTGTTCAGCTCTGCCAACAGCTCCCGTGCACCCGGCAGAATTTCCAAGGTCTTCGACGCGGCCGCGTAGTACTCCCTGTGCAGGGTTTTCGCTTCCTGCGCGAGCGCGCTGTAGGACGAACCGACCAACGCCTCCAGCAACTTCGACCCGTCCATCCCGATACTGCGATGAATGCGCCACGACGACACCTCGTGCCCGGCATCGCGGAACGCGCGGGACCACGCGTCGACATGGACGTAATTGGAATCGACGAGCGTGCCGTCGATATCGAACAACACCGCGTCGACCTTCGGAGCACTTTCAGACATGGGCGTACGAATACCCATGGGCTGTACACGCAAACAAATCGGGCCCCTCACCACCGGTGAGGGGCCCGCATCGAATTCAGGTTTCAGCTGGCCTGGGCCTGCCACATCCAGTGCAGCTGCTCGAGCCGAGCAGTGATGGCAATGAGCAGGTCCTGCGTCACCGGGTCGGCTTCCGCGGTATCGGCGACGCGTCCACGCAGCCGGTCGACGACGGCAGCGATGTTGTCGACGATGGCCGGCACCACTTCGCTGTCCTGGGTCCACCCGGCACCGAAGCCTTTGGTTCCTGCCGTCGAGGAGACGGTGGCTGCCCGGCCGTCCGGGCTGACACCGATCGCGGTGGCGCGCTCGGCCGCCTGATCGGTGAATTCACGTGCAGCAGTGACCAATTCGTCGAGCTCGAGGTGCACGGACCGGAAGTTCTTGCCGATCACGTTCCAGTGCGCCTGCTTCGCGATGAGCGAGAGATCGATCAGGTCGACGACGGTGCCCTGCAGAGCGTCGCCCGCGATCTTCTGCTGACCTGCGTCGAGGGTGCTGGTGATGGGGTTCGTCATGATGTGGCCTCCCTGCCGTTGTGCGACGGTGTGCATCGCACGCCATTATTGTGCTTCCGTCTGTATTGCACAACGGCGGCGCCGCGCCGGTTGTTCCGGGATCGGCGTCGTTGTGACGCCGATCCCAGGAACGTCCGGATCAGACCTTGGCGGCCTCGTCGGCAGGATCGTCGATCGCGCCGGCACCGGTGGTGGGAGCGGTCTCGTTCTGCTGCGACCGAACACCTTCCTCGACCTTCTTGCCGAGCTCGGGGTCGACGTTGGTCCAATACTCGAACACCCGGCTCAGAACCGGCTCGCTGACGCCGTTGAGGACGTGTCCGACGATGTTTCCGACCAGACGCTCGCGCTGCGCGTCGTCCATGACCTCACGGACCAGGGCTCCCGCTTGCACGAAGTCGCCGTCCTCGGGGTGCTCGATGTAGCCGGTGCGGACGAAGCGAGGCTCGAAGTCCCACGCTCCGTCGTCGCCGTACTTGTTCGTGTCCGCCGACGGACCGCCGAAGGAGTTCGGCGCGTAGACGGGCGTCTCCGGAGAGTTGAACGAGTACCGCATGTTGCCGTCCTTGGAGTACGAGTTGACCTCGGACTTCGGGGCGTTGACCGGCAGCTGCGCGTAGTTCGCTCCGATGCGGTACCGATGCGCGTCCGCGTAGGAGAACACACGGCCGAGCAGCATCTTGTCGGGGCTGAAGCCGATGCCGGGCACGGTGTTGGACGGCTCGAACGAGCTCTGCTCGATCTGCGCGAAGAAGTTCTCCGGGTTGCGGTTCAAGGTCATCTTGCCGACCTCGATGAGCGGGTAATCCTTCTGCGACCAGACCTTCGTGAGGTCGAACGGGTTGTACTTGTAGTTCTCCGCCTCGTCGTACGGCATGAGCTGGACCTTGAGGGTCCAACTGGGGAAGTCGCCGTTCTTGATGGACCCGAACAGATCCTGACGGTGGTGGTCGGGTGACGTACCCGCAACCTCGTCGGCCTTGTCCTGCGTCAGGAAGTCGATGCCCTGATCGGTCTTGAAGTGGAACTTCACCCAGGTCTTCGTGCCGTCCTCGGCGATGAGCTGGTAGGTGTGCGAACCGAAACCGTCCATGTGGCGGAACGACTTCGGGATGCCGCGGTCACCCATGAGCCACGTGACCTGGTGCGCCGACTCGGGCGAGAGGGTCCAGAAGTCCCATTGCATGTTGTTGTCACGCAGACCGGAGTCGGGCATGCGCTTCTGGCTGCGAATGAAGTCCTGGAACTTGATCGGATCCTTGACGAAGAAGATCGGCGTGTTGTTGCCGACGAGGTCCCAGTTGCCTTCCTCGGTGTAGAACTTCAGCGAGAAGCCGCGCGGATCACGCCAGGTGTCGGGGCTACCCTGCTCGCCGGCGACGGTGGAGAACCGTGCCAGCATCTCGGTCTTCGCGCCGGGCTGCAACGCCTTCGCCTTTGTGTACTTGCTGATGTCACCGGTGATCTCGAGCTCGCCGAACGCGCCCGCGCCCTTGGCATGCACGACGCGCTCCGGGACCCGCTCGCGGTTGAACTGCGCCATCTTCTCGATCAGGTAGTGATCGTGCAACAGGATCGGGCCCTGTGCGCCGGCGGTGAGCGACTGATCGTCGCTGGCTACGGGGATTCCCGAATTGCTGGTGGTGGGCTTGCTGGTGGTCGGCTTGGTCATACGAAGCCTCCTGATGGCTGTATCGAGTCCGAGAGGGCTGTCCCGGACGAAATCTGTGCGGCCGAGGGCGCGGCCGGATTCTCACGGGGAATGCCCGTACTCACGCGGCATAAACCCTCGAGCTCGACCACCAGCATGCCATCAATCTGTACTAAGTCAAGAAAAGGGTTGCCGTCAGGGCACCAGCCGCGCCTCACCCGTCCGCATCGAACCCGACACGATCTGCAACCCGAAATACGTGCCCGACGGCATCCAGCGATCGAGCGTCGGCCCCGACGCATCCACCTCCACCCGGGCCAACCTGGCTTTCCCCTTCAAGCTCGCGACGCCCAGAGCCGATCCGCCGGGCACCGGCTGCGCGAACCCGATCGATCCGCGCATCGGAAATATGGGCCCGAAGCCGCGGGAGCCGGTCCGCACCGACCAGTCCCCACCGCTGACCCCGGCCTTGTTCAGCACGTCGCCGTCGAACTCGGCCAGCACCTTGGGCAGATGCCAGTTGGTCCTGCCGCCGTGCACCGACGTCGCGGAATCGACGGCGATGAACGGCACCGACATCCGCGGAATCTTTCCGACGTCCCGGCGCAACACCGGGCTCGCCAGTATCTCGCGGTAGGGACCGACGGGTGACGTCATGTAGTCGACGACCATGCACATCGTGATCGGCAACGTCTTCGCGCCGGCGGGAGCGAAATCCGACGACCGGGCGCGATGCCACCAGATCGTGGCCCGGACGTTCGCCGGCCACGGCGCAGCGGGGCTGACCGGCCAATCGGTGCGCTCGGTCTCCGACTCGGCGACGCTCCACATCAGGAGTCCCTCCCCACGACGGTCAGCGGCAGGCGCAGCGCGCCCGGCGCGGTCACCGGCACCACCGGGTTGGACGGCTGAACCGGCGCCACCTCGACATAACCCGAGCCGACGGCAGGCCTACGGTCCGGCTCACCCTTGTTGGGCCACAACGCCATTGCCCGCTCGGCCTGCGCGGTGATGGTCAGAGACGGATTGACACCGAGGTTGGCGCTGACGGCAGAACCGTCGAGCACGTGCAAGCCCTCGTACCCGTACACCCGCTGGTAGCCGTCGATCACACCGGTGTTCGGTGAATCACCGATGGCGCAGCCGCCGAGGAAGTGCGCGGTCATCGGAATGTTGACGATCTCGGCGATCGACCCGCCCGGGTCGCCGCCGATCTTGTCGGCGAGCAACCTGATGGCCGTGTGCCCCTGCGGAATCCACTGCGGCGGCGGATCGCCCGCCCCGGGCCGACTCGTCAGACGACGCCCGAACGGCCCCTTCTTCGAGCCGAGTTCGAGGGAGTTGTCGTCGGTCTGCATCACCAGAGCGATGACGGTGCGTTCGGACCACCGATGGACCGACAGACTGCGGGCCGCCGCGCCGGGGTGACGCAGCGCCACTCCGAGCGTCTTGAGAATCCGCGGCACCTTGCCGCCGCCGTCGCTGAGAACGGTCTGCAGCAGCCCGATTGCGTTGCTGCCCTTGCCGTATCGCACGGGTTCGATGTGCGTGTGATCGTCCGGATGGAACGACGAGGTGATCGCCACTCCCTCGTGGTAGTCGACCTCGCGTCCGCGCGCCGTTGCGGCCAGCACGGCCTCGGAGTTGGTACGTACCAACGAACCGATCTTGTTCGACAGCCGCGGCAACGAACCCTTCTCCTTGGCGGCGAGCATGAGCTTCTGCGTTCCATAGGTGCCCGCCGAGAAGACCACCTGATCGGCGGTGATCGTCTTCTCCTTGCGGCGCAGCTTGCCGCCGGTGCGGCGCGTCACCACGTCGTAGCCGCTGCCGTTCGGGCGGACGTCCACGACGGTCGTCAGCGGAAGGATGTGTGCGCCTGCACGTTCGGCGAGATACAGGTAATTCTTGACGAGGGTGTTCTTCGCGCCGACGCGGCAACCCGTCATGCACGAACCACACTCGGTGCACCCGGTCCGCTCGGGGCCGGCACCACCGAAGAACGGGTCGGGTGCGGTCTTGCCACGGTCACCGAAGTAGACGCCCACCGGAGTCGAGGTGAACGTGTCGCCCACGCCCATGTCCTCGGCGACCTCCTTCATGACCTTGTCCGAGGCAGTGATCGTCGGGTTCGTCTCGACCCCGAGCATCCGACGCGCCTGGTCGTAGTACGGATTCAGCTCACGCTTCCAGTCCGTGATGGCACCCCACTGCGGGTCCTCGAAGAACTTCGTCGGCGGCTGGTACAGCGTGTTGGCGTAGTTGAGCGAGCCTCCGCCGACGCCTGCCCCCGCCATCACCAGCACGTCGGGCAACAGATGGATACGTTGGACGCCGTAGCAGCCGAGCGCCGGAGCCCACAGGTACTTACGCAAACGCCAACTGGTCTTGGGCAATTCGTGATCGGCGAACCGTCGGCCGGATTCCAGCACCGCCACCCGGTAGCCCTTCTCGACGGCCCGCAGCGCGGCAACGCTGCCGCCGAACCCGGAGCCGATGATCAGTACGTCGTAGTCGCTCATGCGGAAACCGCCTTCTTGTCTGATTCACGGGTGTCGGAGACGAGTCGGTAATTCGAGGTGTCGAACGTTCGCGTCTTGTTGCGGAACCGGAACGTGTACGTGGGCCACATCGTCGAGTTACGTCCGTTGGCGTCGAGGTACCAACTCGAGCAACCGCCGGCATTCCAGACGGTCCCGTCGAGAGACGAGTCGACCCACGAGTTGTGCTGCTGCTGAGCGGATTCGGACACCTCGACGGCAGTTGCCCGGTGGTCCCGCATCTCACTGAGCGCCGAGACGACGTAATTGGCCTGCGACTCGAGCATGTAGACGATCGAACTGTGCCCGAGGTTGGTGTTGGGGCCGTACATCAGGAAGAGGTTCGGGAAGCCGGCGACGGTGGTACCCAGGTGCGCCTGCGGGCTACCGCCCCAGTGCTGCGCGAGAGTCCGGCCGTCGCTGCCGTGCAACAGATGTGACACCGGCGGTTCGGTGGGGGTGAACCCCGTCGCGAAGATGATGGTGTCCACCTCGTGGTTGCGACCCGATGCGTCGACGACGCCGTTCTCGGTCACCGACGTCAGGCCCGATGTCACCAGGTCGACGTCGGGTCGATCCAGAGTTCGCAGCCAATCGTTGGACAGCAGAAGACGTTTGCAGCCGGGTGCGTAGTCGGGGGTCAGAGCCGCCCGCTTCGTCGGGTTCTTGACCTGACGCTTCAGGTTCGCTTTGGCGAACACCTTCACCGCGGGCAGCATCCACGGGTTGTCGGCCAGCACGGTCAAGTACGCCTCGCGGTACCCGTAGATGATGCCGCGAACCGCGCGGTGGGCCGCGGGAACCTTCTCGTACAGAGCCCGCTCGACCCGGCCGATGGTGCGGTCCAGACGCGGGATGACCCACGCCGGTGTGCGCTGAAAGACGGTGAGCCGCTGAGCTTTGTCCACTATCTCTGGCACGAACTGCACCGCCGACGCACCGGTGCCGATCACGGCGACGCGCTCTCCGGTCAGATCGTGCTCGTGGTTCCACGTCGCGGAGTGGAACACAGTTCCCTGGAATGTGTCGATGCCCGGGACGTCCGGGATCTTGGGCGTCGACAGTGCGCCGGTCGCCGCTACGAGAACTCTGGCGCTCGTCGCACCCTGGGAGGTCTGCACGGTCCACCGCTGGTCCGTGTCGCTCCAATCGGCCGACAGGAGTTCACAATCGGTGACGATGCGGTCCCGCAGGTTCAGGCGGTCGACTACGGAGCGGAGGTAGTCGAACAGCTCCGGTTGGCGCGCGAAGGTGTGGCTCCACTTGGGGCTCGGCGCGAACGAGAACGAGTACAGCGACGTCGGGACATCGCACGCACACCCGGGGTAGGTGTTGTCCCGCCACGTGCCGCCCACCTCCGACGCTCGCTCGATGACGGTCACGTCGGCACTCGGATCGGCGGCGATGATCTTCGCCACCGCGGCGAGGCCGGCGAAACCGGCCCCGACGACGAGCACGTCCAGTTGTTGGGGCAGTGCAGAATTCACGAGTCCATCACCTTTTCGGACCAGACAGGGAGGAGCCGTCCGCGCAGCTGCGCGTCGGCTTCGGGGGTACGGAACAGAGCAGAGACAGCGAGCCCGCGTGCCAGCTCGACGCTGAGCTCGATGGACTCCGTGGACATGCGGCTACCCATGACGATCTGAACGCCGCTCTGAATCGCCTCGGCGACGCGTCGTTCGAGCGGAACCATTGCCTCGTGCAGAGCCGGATCGGTACGGGCCGCGACCCACAGCTCGAGTGCGGCATAGAACAGCGGGCCCGAGAACGCGTCGACGAGGATCTCCGGTCCGCGTTCCGGGTCGGGCTCGGCTTCCAGAATCTCGGAGAGGCGGCGGTCCACGAGATGCTCGACGGCAGCGGTCACCAACGTCTCCTTGGTCGGGAAGTGGTGCAGCTGCGCTCCGCGGGACACACCGGCACGCCGCGCGATCTCCTGCGTGCTGGTCTTCGCGAAACCCAACTCGACGAGGCACTCGATGGCTGCATCGAGCAACTTCGCGCGAGTCCCCGCGGTGCGTTCCGCCTGCGTGCGGCGCGGAGTCGGTGCGCCGTCGCTGAGCTCTGTGTCGGTAGTCACACTTTGCACAGTAGCGTCAAAACAACAAACAGTCCAGCCTGACTTTAAGTTTTGTCACAACCCCGCTCATCCGCCTTCGAGACCGCCGACAGGCGTTTGCTCAGCCCGACCGCCGACCGTCGCACCACCCTGTCGCGCCGTCGTGGGCACACTGGCCTTCGCGCGCAGAAAGCGCGTTGTTCGACGGAAAGGATCAACATGACGAGCCATTCGGTACGTCCCGAGGACGTACTTCCCGACGGAGCCGAGAGAGCCACGTTCGACGGTCACCCGATACGGAAAGGCACGGTGGCGGCGTTCATCGCGAATGCGCACGCGCTCCGCGACGTGGAACCTGGAACCGCGGCCCACGACGAACTGATCGCGACGCTGAAAGAGCTGGCACCGCAGCTGGCAGCCATCGGAGTGTTCGAGGTGTTCGAGCCACGGGACCCGCAGATCGCCCACCTGGTGGACGCCGCGACTCAGACCGATTGACCGACAGTTTGTGCCGACTCGCCGCGGGCAATACCCCGGCCATGGCTCTCCCCTCGCACGGCCGCTTCGAGTACTCCCCCATCGTCGATCGGCCTCAGTTCGAGTGGCCGGGCGGGGCGCGGCTCGCGGTGTACGTCGCGGTCAACTGCGAGCACTTTCCGTACGACGACGGGCAGCCCGGGTTGGGTTACACACCCGCGATGGACCAGCCCAACACGTACAACTGGGGCTGGCGTGAATACGGCAATCGCGTCGGTGGCTTCCGGATCGCAGAGACACTGCAGCAGTCCGGGATTCGGCCGACATTGCTGGTCAACACCGAGGTGTACGAGCACGCCCCGCAGCTGACCGCGGCGTTCCGAGCCCTCGACGCCGAGGTCGTCGCGCACGGCCGAACGAACGCGGTGCAACCGAACGATCAAGACGAAGACACCGAACGCCGCTCCATCGAGGATGTCACCGCCACGATCGAACGACACGAGGGAACACCGCCCCGAGGATGGATGAGCCCCGGCGCGAATCCGAGCCGCGTCACCGAGGACCTCCTCGCGGAGCGCGGTTACCAGTACACCTTGGACTGGCCCGTCGACGACCAACCGGTGTGGCTACAAACCCGCGGCGGCCCGCTGCTCAGCGTCCCGTATCCCCACGAGATCAACGATCTGCCGATGTTCGTCCATCACCATCAGACCGCAGAAGCGTTCGAGCACAACATCATCGGCAGCTTCGACGAACTGAAGGAGAACTCGGCGAGGCAACCGGTGGTGCTCGCCGTCTCCGTGCACACCTTCCTGACGGGTCAGCCCTACCGGCTGCGACGGTTCCGCGCAGCGCTGCAGCACCTGACCGACAACAGCGACGGCGTCTGGTTCACCACCCCCGGCGACATCGCGGCGCATTACCGCACGGTTGCACCTCCCGTCCGATAGATCGGCAGGATCACAACCGACCTGGAGTCAGGCGGCTCGCTGTTTTCGTCGGTGGTAGCTCGGGAGGGGGTGCTGTCTGGGGTCGACGGATTCGGGTGGGATGGCGTACGGGTGTCCGTCGTCGCCCATGATCAGTTGCCAGTCGCCGTGGTGGACGAGGCGGTGGCATTCTCCGCAGACGAGCGCGAGGTTGTTCAGGTCGGTGTGGCCGCCGTGTTCCCAGAATTCGATGTGGTGGGCTTGGCACCACTGGGCTGGGCGGCCGCACATGACGCAGCAGGTGTCGCGGATGGTCAGGGCGATGCGTTGGTCGTCGCTGGCGAGTCTGGTGGTTCGTCCGAGCGCGAGGGGTACGCCGTGGTGGTCGACGATGACGGGGGTCAGGTCGGCGTCGCAGGTGACGAGCTCGGCGAGGGATCGGCTGATGGGGCCGGTCCAGTCGAGGTGGAACGGCCAGTCGGCGTCGCCCGGCTTGGGCACAGATTTCTGCCCGGCACCAGCACCACCGGCTGCTGCTTTGTTGCGAGCAGCAGCGCCTCCCCTCTCGGGAACAGACTTCCGCCCGGCACGGTCGACATCGCCACCATCACCACCGGACGCTGCTGCGCCGCGAGCAGCCATACTCCCTGGGCTGGAGGCAGACCTATGCCCGGCGCTACTACCACCGCCACCATCACCACCCGTCGCTGTTTTGTTGCGAGGACCAGTGTCGCCCGGCTCGGGGAAAAGCTTGTTCCCGGCACCATTACATCCAGCTGCTCGGCCGCCGCGAGCAGCGATATCCCCTCGAGCCACTCCATCCGGACGCGAGCCGTTGCTGTCGCCGCCGTTCGAGGCGCTCTTCGCGACCGAATCGGTGTCGCCCGAATCCGTTGCACCGCTATCGGATTGCTTGTCACCGTCGTGGGCGAGCAAGTCCCGCAGGGGAACGATCAGGTGCACCGACGCCCGCGACCCGCCCGCCGACCCGTGGGTGCCGCCGCGGAGGTGTCGGTCGAGGATCTGATCGAGTGCATCGGCCCGGCGCTTCGACGGGCTGCGTGGATCGCGTTCACCGCCGGGACCGGGTCGCGGTGCCGTCAACGGCGACAGAGCGGTGAGAAGCTTCTCGGCGAGGAGTCGGTCGATGTTGCCGCCGACCTGGAAGCGGCCGTTGGCCAGAGCTTGCAGGTCGAATCGGTTCAGGTCTAGGTTCTCCGACACCGGTCGCGGTGCAGGCGTCGGTGGAACAGGCTCGGGCGCAGGTGGTTCCGGATCGGGAGGCGTGCCGCTAGTGGTCGCTGTATCGTCTTTTCGCCGCTCCTGATCGTGGCGTTCCTGTTCCTGCTGTTCCTGCTCTCGTCGTTGTTTCTCGGCTTTCGCGTGTCGTGCTCGGGCGTCGTCGGCGGCAGCATGCGCCAAAGCCTGCGCGCGGGAGGTCACTTGGCCGGCGGTGTTGCGCATCGCGGTGTCGAGCAATTCGGCGACTATTCCGTTGCGCCGGTCCTGATTTAACGTCGGGTCGGCCACCAGAACGACGTCGTATCCCTCGGCGATGGCGGCGGCGTGAGCGGTGTGGACCCGGCCGTCGGCGAGGGCGTCGAGCACGGTGGGGTGATCGAACAGCCAGTACCCCAGTGCGTTCTGGCGGGCTGCTGACCCGTCCGTGATGCGCACCGACCTCGCGTACCAGCGGGTGACGGACGAGTGCCCGAGTTTCATCGCCAAGCCGCGGCGGTCGATGTCGGCGAGCAACGTCAATCTGGTTGCGGCGAGGGCATTTTCGAGAGAGGTCACGTCGGCGAGCTCGGAGACCAATTCCTGGTCCCCGAGCTCGAACACATCCCCCCATGTCTTCACACCACGAAAGCTATACCCACCCACCGACAGACTTTTTCGACGAGCCCCTTACAACGTACGCACGCTGTTGTTGCGCGCATTGTGGGTCAGCTCGGCCAGGCCGAGCTCTTCGAGCAACGGCGGCAAGTACATTCCGAAGCGGCCGCGGTATCCGTTCCTGAGTCCGTACCAACCGCCGACCGGATTGTCGGGCGAACGCCCCCACGCTTCGACCGTGTCCGGCGCAGCCGGCTTCTTTTCGTCCGCAGCACCGAGTAATACCCAGTCGGCGCGTTCGGTGAGCCAACCGTACAGGTCTTCGATTGCCTCGATGCGGTATCGCAAGGTCGTCGACCCCACCTGGCACACGAGGGCAGGTGGCTCGTGGTCGGGATCGCGGTACATGGTATGCCGAGGTGCCGGGGGCGGTGGTGAGAGCCCACGGGCCGGATCTGGTTCCGCTGCTGGTCATGGACGGTGTCCGTTCCGTTGACGCAGTCAGCCGACAGGCAGGAATGTCGGCCGCCTACGGGGATTGCCGTACAGGCTCGGTCAGTGTGGACCGGCCGGACCATGAGCGCAACCCCGCTCCCGACCCCGCAGGGGTCCGGGTATGTGCGTCACGGAGCGACGGTGCGGTACCGCAGCATCATTTCGTGGTCCTCGTGGTCGAGCATGTGGCAGTGCCACATGTACCCCTGCAGTTCGGTCGGCCCCGGAGCCGGCATGTCGTGACCACTCATGTCGTGACCGCTCATATCGTGACCGCCGTGGTGGGCGGCCGGTCCCGCGAAGGTGGCGTCGGGATCGAAGCCGAGTTCGTCGGCCGTCGGGAATCGGACGAGGATCTGGGTGACGGTGCCCGGGTACGTGTTGACGGTGTCCTTCCACCCGGCTTCCCAGGTGGCCGGCGGCACCGAGGGTCCGGTGAGGAACTTCTCCACCGGCGGAGCCCATTTGGTGCCGAACGTCGGCCGCGGGAAGTCGCGTTGGTACGCGGCGAGGTCGATCGGAATACGGCCAAGCGTGCGAAAGTGTGCTAGGTGCAGGTGAATCGGGTGTGGCTCGACCGTCGTGTTGACGATGTTCCACATCTCCACGGTGCCCTGCTTGGGCATCTCGATGTCCGGGTCGGAGTACCGCAGGTTGTTCAGGTTCATCAGCGTCATGTCGAGGTTCAACCCGCCGGAGGGCTGGTTCACGGTGACGGTGCGGGTGAAGGTGGGGGTCGGCAACGCGGGCAACAGATCCGGCTGCCCCTTTCCCCCGCGCAGCAACGACGGCATGCCGCCCCGGAACCCCGCCGCGGACGCGACGCGGAACTGACAGAACATCGGCATCGGGACGGCTCCGAGCGATGCGGCTTGCGCCGGCGGCGGCTCGTCGTTGAGGAGCTCGACGAGAGCACCCGACTCGACTGCGGCGAAGTCGACGAGAATGTCGGCGCGTTCGGCGGGTGCGAGTCGAATACTGGTGGTTTCCACCGGCGCATCGAGCAGTCCGCCGTCGTTTCCGATGACCCAGAATCGTAACTTGTTGGTGAAGAACAGGTTCCACACGCTGTACGACCCGGCGTTGACGAGCCGCAGCCGGTACATACCCCGTGCGACTTCCATCGTCGGCCAGATCTTGCCGTTGACGACACCGACGTCTCCGGTGCCGCCGCCTTCCCATTTACCCTGCGGCACGGTGATATTGGAGCGGATACTCATGCTGCCGTCGGGGTTCATGATCTTTTCCTGGAGTACCAGCGGCAACTCGAATTCGCCCGAGGGTAGACCCAGGGCGTTGTCGGATGTGCCGGTGTCCCACCGATCACGGACGAGGTTCATCCCGAGCAGGCCCGCGTAGACGTTGATGCGCGTCATCGACATGGCGTGGTCGTGGTACCAGAGTCCGGCGGCGTCGTTCAGACCCGAGAAGTTGTGCGTCATCGACTCACCCGGGCGCACCAGCATCTCGGAGTGCCCGTCGCTCGCCGGCTCGGTGATGGCACCGTGCAGGTGCAGTGCCGTCGGCGTCATCGTGCGATCCATCTCGCTCATGCCGTGCAGCGAGGTGTCGATGTCGGCGGCGAGCGGATTCCCCGCGGTGGTGTTGGAGTACTTCAGCGTCCACGGCTGGCCCTGCTGCGATTCGATGGTGGGCCCGAGGTAGTCGCACTGTCCGTAGCCGAACGTAGGCGCGGGCCTGAGATCGGCGTGGAATGCGTGGGTGGCGCTGTGCGCGTCCAGGCTCACCTCGGTTCCGCTGATCAGCGGCAAGCGCGGTAGCTCGTCGCGGAACGGCGTCAGCGGCGGCGAATGGAACAGCAATGGACTCTGCCCGCGGAAGAAGTCGTCGGCCAGCGCTCGACGAGTCGTCGACGCCACGGGTATCGCCGCTGCTCCGGCTGCCACTGCGGCCGCCGCCAGCCCACGTAGGGCGGTGCGTCTGGACACGGAGCCGCTCACCCGGCCACCTTCCTCCTGGTTGTGATGGGGCCCATACTATGTGCTGGTCGGCTCCCGCCGTCACCCCACACTCGGATCGTCCGGCACGTTCCTGCCGGTGGAGGGATCTATTTCGTCATGGCAACAATTTCTTTCGAGCGCACGACCAGGCTTTTTCCCGGCTCCGACACCCCCGCGGTGGATGAGCTCGACCTGCACATCGAGGACGGTGAGTTCCTCGTTCTGGTCGGCCCCTCCGGGTGCGGCAAGTCGACGTCGCTCCGGATGCTCGCCGGGCTCGAGGAGGTCAACTCGGGACGCATCCTCATCGGCGGCAAGGACGTCACCAATTCCGAACCCAAGGATCGCGATATCGCGATGGTGTTCCAGAACTACGCGCTGTACCCCCACATGACCGTCGCCGAGAATATGGGGTTCGCGCTCAAGCTGGCGAAGGCGAACAAGGAGGACATTCGCACTCGCGTCGAGGAGGCCGCCAAGCTACTCGACCTCGAGCCGTACCTCGACCGCAAGCCCAAGGCGCTCTCCGGCGGCCAGCGGCAGCGAGTTGCCATGGGGCGCGCCATCGTTCGGCAGCCCCAGGTGTTCTTGATGGACGAGCCGCTGTCCAATCTCGACGCCAAACTGAGGGTTCAGACGCGGACGCAGATCGCTCAGTTGCAGCGTCGACTCGGCACGACGACGGTCTACGTCACGCACGATCAGGTCGAGGCCATGACGATGGGTGATCGCGTCGCCGTCCTGAAAGGTGGTGTGCTGCAACAGTGCGCCACCCCGCGTGAGCTCTACCGAACCCCGGTCAACGCATTCGTCGCCGGGTTCATGGGCTCACCGTCGATGAATCTGTTCCGCGCTCCGGTCACCGACGGCGGCGTCCGCCTGGCCGATCAGGTAGTCCCGGTCCCACGTCAGACGCTCGGTTCCGCCACCGAGGTGATGTTCGGCATTCGTCCCGAGCACATCGAGATCGCGAGCAGCGGAATAGCTCTCGAGATCGACGTCGTCGAAGAGCTCGGTTCCGAGGCCTTCGTGTTCGGCCGCGCGGACATCAACGGCCGGACCGAAACCATTGTCGCTCGGGCCGATTGGCGCAGCCCGCCCGAGAAGGGCGATCGCGTTCACGTCCGCATCGACGAAGCCCATGCGCACATCTTCGACGCCTCCGCCGAAGGTCACCGCCTGAACTGACCGTCGTGCGCGTTGTGCGTACCCCTGGGGACACACAACGCGCACGACCTCAGACCAGGAGCTCGGCGATCTGAATAGTGTTGAGCGCGGCACCCTTACGCAGGTTGTCGCCCGAGACGAACAGCGCGAGTCCGCGGCCCTCGGGGACGCCCGGATCCTGGCGGATGCGGCCGACGAGGGAGTCGTCCTTGCCTGCGGCTTCCAGCGGCGTCGGTACGTCGACCAGCGAGACACCCGGTGCGGAGGCCAGCAGTTCACGAGCGCGTTCCACTGACAGCGGTGAAGCGAACTCGGCGTTGATCGACAGCGAGTGCCCGGTGAAGACCGGAACGCGCACGCAGGTGCCACTGACCAGCAGGTCGGGCAGTCCGAGGATCTTGCGCGATTCGTTGCGTAGCTTCTGGTCCTCGTCCGTCTCGCCGGATCCGTCGTCGACCAACGCGCCGGCCAGCGGCAGGACGTTGAAAGCGATGGGCGCGACGTACTTGTTCGGGGCCGGGAAATCGACCGACGAACCGTCGTGCACCAGTTTTTCGACGTCGTCGATGACGGCGCGTGCCTGAGTGGCGAGCTCGTCGACGCCGGCGAGGCCGCTACCGGACACCGCCTGGTAACTCGAAACGATCAACCGCTGCAAGCCGGCTTCGTCGTGCAGCACCTTGAGCACCGGCATGGCGGCCATGGTGGTGCAGTTGGGGTTGGCGATGATGCCGCGGGGCGGGTTCTTCGCCGCCTCGGGGTTGACCTCGCTGACCACCAGCGGCACATCGGAGTCCTTGCGGAACGCCGACGAGTTGTCGATGACGGTGGCACCTGCGGCGGCGAATCGCGGTGCCTGCTCACGCGAAAGCGTGGCACCGGCCGAGAACAGAGCGATGTCGATACCGGTGAGGTCCGCGGTGGACGCGTCCTCGACGATGATCTCCTCGCCGCGGAACGGCAGCTTCTTGCCCGCCGAGCGTGCGGAGGCGAAGAATCGAACGGTGTCGGCGGGGAAGTTGCGCTCCTCCAACAGGGTTCGCATGACGGCACCGACCTGGCCGGTGGCTCCTACGACTGCAACTGTGGTCATGGCTATCGTCCTGTTCCTGCGTGCACGACGGCTTCTTCGTCGCCGCCGAGATCGAAGGCGGCGTGCAGTGCGCGCACGGCGTCGTCGAGCTGAGTGTCGCTGCACAGCACCGAGATACGGATTTCGGAGGTGCTGATGAGATCGATGTTGATGCCGGCGTCGGCGAGGGCCTCACAGAACGTCGCGGTGACGCCGGGGTGGCTCTTCATACCGGCACCGACGAGCGAGACCTTGCCGATGTGGTCGTCGTAGAGCACCTGCGCGAAGCCGATATCGGCCTGCAGCTTGGTGAGCTTCTCCACTGCCGTCGGGCCGTCGGCCTTGGGGCAGGTGAAGGTGATGTCGGTCTTGCCGGTGTCGATCTTGGAGACGTTCTGCAACACCATGTCGATGTTGATCTCGGAGTCGGCCACGGCGCGAAAGACCTTGGCGGCGTAGCCCGGTGTGTCGGGCAGACCGACGACGGTGACCTTCGCCTCGCTGCGATCGTGTGCGACGCCGGTGAGAATTGCTTCTTCCACTGGAATGTCCTCCATAGATCCGGAGACGATCGTTCCGGGTTTGGTGGTGTACGACGAGCGCACGTGAACGGGAACGTTGTAGCGACGGGCATATTCGACGCAGCGCAGCATGAGCACCTTCGCGCCGCAGGCTGCCATTTCGAGCATCTCCTCGAACGAGACGGTCTCGAGGTGGCGTGCGTTGGGAACGATGCGCGGGTCTGCGGTGAAGATGCCGTCGACGTCGGTGTAGATCTCGCAGACGTCGGCGTTCAATGCCGCGGCGAGCGCGACGGCGGTGGTGTCGGACCCACCACGACCGAGCGTCGTGACGTCCTTGCTGTCCTGGCTGACGCCCTGGAAGCCGGCGACGAGCACGATCGAGCCCTCGTCGAGTGCGCTGCGGACGCGGCCGGGGGTGACGTCGATGATCTTGGCGTTGCCGTGCACGCTGGTGGTGACGACGCCTGCCTGGGAACCGGTGAACGACCGTGCCTCGGCACCGAGCGAGTGGATGGCCATCGCGACCAGTGCGTTGGAGATGCGTTCACCCGAGGTGAGCAGCATGTCCATCTCGCGAGCGGGCGGGGCCGGGCACACCTGCTGTGCCAGGTCGAGCAGTTCGTCGGTGGTGTCGCCCATCGCCGATACGACGACGACAACGTCGTTGCCCGCCTTCTTGGTCTCGACGATTCGTTCAGCGACGCGTCGGATACGTTCGGCGGTCCCCACCGACGATCCACCGTACTTCTGGACGATGAGAGCCACGCGTTTTACCTCCGCTGGATAGCCGACAATCGTTCGATTGTCCGCGGGTCACCTTACCGAGCGAATGCCCCGAGCAGTGGGCCGGGTAGCTCCGAGCTGGGACTTTAGGGCCTCTCGCCTGCCTTAACATGTTCAAGTGACCGTTCCCGAACATCTCCCACCACCGCCGGCACGAGGTCTGAAGGTGCTCTTCGGGCTCCCCGCCGTCGGCCGGCGTTGGCCCGGTGGACTGCGTTCGGCGCTGGCGTTCGGTGTTCCGGCGATCCTGGCGTGGCTGCTCGGCTTCCACACCGAGGCACTGCTGGTGGTCTCGGGCAGTTTCGCGGTGATCTACGGCGAGGGCCGTCCCTACCGATCGCGGTGGTGGGTGGTGCTGACCGCAGGGGCCGCCCTGGTGGCCTCGGTGTGGCTGGGCGCGACGGCCGGTCGGCTCGCCCTCGACTTCGGCGAGACCGGGTGGGCGCAGATGATCCCGGTGACCGTGTTGTCGGTTCTCGCTCTCGTCGCGGTCTACGTCGTGGCAGCGCTGCGACTCGGCCCGCCCGGAGCCTTCTTCTTCGTGCTGGTGTGCGCGGTGGCGTCGTACCTCCCTGCCGCCGATATCAGCGCGACCCGCGGTGCCGTGTGCGCGGCGATCGGGGTGGCGTCGGCGCTGGTGGTCGCGATGTCCGGGGTGGTGCGTGACCCGAGGGGTCCCGAACGGGCGGCCGTCGGTGCGGCCGTGGCGGCGATCGAGAAGTACACGACATCGCCGACGGCGTCCGTCGTCGATCGACATACCGCCGCCTCACGTCTGCACGCGGCGTGGGCCGCGGTGTACGAGGCCGGGTCGACGCGCGCGACCTCGCGCCCCGCGCTGGTACAGACCCTGTTCGATGCCCATCTCGCGTTTGCGGCCGCCACGAGGGCGCGCGCCGGCACCCTTCCGGATCCGGAAAGCGCGGTGGAATCGCCACGAGATCAGCTGCCGCTGGCTCGTCCGGGCATCGGGTATCGGTTGAAGCGGTCGTTGCATCGAGATTCGCACGCGGCGTCGACGGCGATCCGGGTGTTCTGCGCGGCGGCAGGTGCCGGCGGGATCAGTGTGGCGATGGGTTTGAGCAGGCCGGATTGGGCGATCCTCGGTGCCGTCCTGGTTCTCCAGCAGGGGCCGGATCGTGTGCACGGGACGTATCGCGGCATGCAGCGGCTCGGCGGAACGCTGGCCGGAGTGGTGCTGTTCTCGGCGATCTATCTTTCGCCGCTGACCGGTCTCGCGGTGATCGTGGTGTTGATGGTGTTGCAGTTCGCGATCGAGATCAGTGTGGCGCGCAATTACGGTCTCGCCGTCACGTTCATCACCCCACTCGCGTTACTGATGGGGACCATCTCGCATCCGGGCGCTCCACTCGGCGGCATCGTCGTCGATCGGGTGGTGGAGACCGCGGTGGGTGTCGCCCTTGCCTTCGCGGCGCTGTGGTTGTTGTTACCGGGCGCCTTTCGGCGCGCGCTGCTGTGGTCCGATCGGCGGGTTCTGGAGTTGACCGACCGATTGTTGACGGCCCTCCGAAGCGAAAACGTTTCGGCGGCAGCCACTATGGAGCTACGACGAGATGTCCAGTTCGAACTGGTCGGTGCCGCGCTCGCGGGAGCCGAAGCGGCGCACAACGATCGCCGCTGGGCGCATCGAATGTGGGAGAGGCATGCAGAGGTCGACCACCTCGGATACGAACTGCTCGCACGGTGTTGGACCGCGGACGATGTCGGACGACTGAACGACATCGATCAGTGGCAACGCAGGCACGACACCGTGACCGGAAAATTCGACTCCCGAACCCTGGGGTAGGCGGTCGGTCTGCGGTAGTACACTCACCCCATGCTGCGAGCTCTCCTTCTTAACAGCCGCGACGGGGTCTGAGACCAGACTGGCTTCCCGTCGCGGGGTTCGTTGCGCCGGTCGAACACCATTGCTCTGATCTGTACGGAGAGACGAAGACCATGTCACCAGCCGACGCATTCACCTCGGGATCTCGCACCATCACCCCGCCCTCGCGGCCCGCTCCCAGCGACCAGCCAGCGTGGAACACTCAGAAGAACTCCTCGATGCCCACGTTCCGTTATCGGCCGTTCGCCGAGGAAGTGGAGCCCGTCACCCTCCCCGACCGCACGTGGCCGGACAAGATCATCGACCGGACGCCACAGTGGTGTGCAGTCGATCTGCGCGACGGCAACCAGGCGCTGATCGATCCGATGAGTCCCGCGCGCAAGCGCCGCATGTTCGACCTGCTGGTCCGCATGGGCTACAAGCAGATCGAGGTCGGCTTCCCGTCCGCCAGCCAGACCGACTTCGACTTCGTCCGCGAGATCATCGAGGACGGCGCGATTCCCGACGACGTCACCATCCAGGTTCTGACGCAGTGTCGTCCGGAGCTGATCGAGCGCACGTTCGTCGCGTGCGAGGGCGCTCGCAGCGTCATCGTGCACTTCTACAACTCGACGTCGATCCTGCAGCGCAAAGTGGTGTTCCGGGCCGATCGTGATGTGATCAAGAAGATCGCGACCGACGGTGCTCGCAAGGTACTCGAAGAAGCAGCCAAGTTCCCCGATACCGACTGGCGCTACGAGTACTCCCCCGAGTCCTACACCGGCACCGAACTCAGCTACGCAAAAGAGGTGTGCGACGCAGTCACCGCCGTCATCGATCCGACGCCCGAGAAGCCTCTGATCCTGAACCTGCCGGCCACCGTCGAGATGGCGACGCCGAACGTCTACGCCGACTCGATCGAGTGGATGAGCCGCAACCTCGATCGCCGCGACAGCATCGTGCTGTCTCTGCACCCGCACAACGACCGCGGAACCGGTGTTGCCGCAGCCGAACTGGGCTACCAGGCCGGTGCCGATCGCATCGAGGGATGCCTGTTCGGCAACGGTGAGCGCACCGGCAACGTCTGCCTCGTCACGCTCGGCCTCAATCTGTTCACCCGCGGCGTCGATCCGCAGATCGACTTCTCCAACATCGACGAGATTCGCCGCACGGTCGAGTACTGCAACCAGTTGCCCGTCGCCGAACGCCACCCCTACGGCGGAGATCTGGTGTACACCGCGTTCTCCGGCAGCCATCAGGACGCCATCAACAAGGGCCTCGATGCCATGAAAGTCACGGCAGACGAACAGGGTTCGGACATCGGTGACATCACCTGGCAGGTGCCGTACCTGCCCATCGACCCCAAGGACGTCGGACGCACCTACGAGGCCGTCATCCGCGTCAACTCGCAGTCCGGCAAGGGCGGCGTCGCGTACATCATGAAGTCCGATCACGGACTGAACCTGCCGCGTCGCCTGCAGATCGAGTTCTCCCAGGCCGTCCAACGCATCACCGACGGTGAGGGCGGCGAGGTCTCGCCCAAGGAGATGTGGGACGTCTTCGCCGAGGAGTACCTGACGCCGATCCGTCCGCTCGAGCGCATCAAGCAGTCGGTACAGGCCGCCGAGGTCGACGGCGGAACCGACACCATCACCGCCACGGTCAAGGTCGACGGCGTCGAGCAGGAAATCTCCGGCTCCGGCAACGGACCACTCGCCTCGTTCGTCGACGCGCTGTCGACAATCGGTTACGACGTCAGCGTCCTCGACTACTCCGAGCACGCACTGTCCGCAGGCGACGACGCCCAGGCCGCGGCCTACGTCGAAGCCTCGGTCACCTCGCCTACGGGGGTCGCCACCACGGTCTGGGGCGTCGGTATCGCGACGTCGATCACCACCGCGTCACTGCGTGCTGTGGTTTCTGCCGTGAACCGCGCGCTGAAATAGTTTTCTCTGCACGACGACACGCCGCTCACCTTTCGGGGTGGGCGGCGTGTTGCGTTGTGGAGCCCTCACGAAACGAAGCGGGCGCGGTCGACGTGTGGCTCACGCGGATTTCCGGTCGACGAAAGGGACCAAAGACCCGTGTGCACGGGGTGCCGCAAATGCCACACTGAATCAGCCGTCGGGGCACCTTGGAGAATGGAAGTTCGCCATGGATTCTTTCTGGGATTTTCTTTGGCTTCTCATCGTCGGGTTCGCCTTCGTGGCCTACCTCATGGTGATGTTCTCGATCATCGGAGATCTTTTTCGGGACCACAAGACATCCGGGTTCGTCAAAGCCCTGTGGGTGCTCTTCCTCATCGTTGCGCCGTTCCTCACCGCGCTGGTCTACCTCATCGTGAACGGCAGCAACATCGCCAAGCGTCAGGTTGCCGCCCTGCAGCACGCACAGGACCAGCAGGAGGAGTACATCAAGCACGTCGCCGGTCGATCTGCGTCCGAAGAGATCGCACACGCAAAGGCGTTGCTGGACAACGGAACCATCGATCAGGACGAGTTCACGACGCTGAAGGCCAAAGCGCTGTCCTGAACGTCGCTTCCGCTCCGAACGCATCGAGCACAGCGGCGATCGCGGGTAGTCGCCGCGCATCCGTCCTCGTCGCGAGTTCGTAGATTCGCCCGGCTCGAACGCCGGCGAGCTCTCGACGTACCAGGCCCGGATGCACAACGGCGTAGCGCGGCATCAACGCCACTCCGTGCCCGGCCGCGACGAGTGTTTCGGTCACTCGAAAGTCGTTGATGCGTTGGACAACTCGCGGCTGAACTCCGGTCACCGAGGCCACGGAGAGCAACACGTCGTCGACCGGAAAACCGCCGCGAACGCTGATCCACCGCTCGTCGATCAAGTCTCGCAGATCGATCGAGCCTTGCTGCGCCAGTGCGTGATCGAGAGGCAACACCAGATCGATGGGCTCGCGCATCAGGGTCGTCACCTCGATCCGTGGACCCGCCGTCGACGGAGCTCGGTCGTCTCGGTGGGTGAGCACCACGTCGTAATCGGCGAGTAGCTCGGGCACCGAGGATGCGGGCAGGTCCTCGTCGCGCGCATCGATGTCGACGTCCGAGTCCGCCAACCGCGTCAGGACCCCGGGCAGCAGCAGTGCCGCGCCCGACGGGAACAGCGCAACTCGGACGCGTCCCCGCGGAGACGCTCGATACCGATCCATTTCTGCTGTGGCGCGGGCGAGGGCAGCGAGGACCTCGTCGGTTCTGAGTACCAGTGCCCGCCCGGCGTCGGTGAGGCGCAGCCGACGCCCGTCCGGTTCGAGCAATGTCACGCCGGCCTCGCGCGCCAGCAACTTGAGCTGTTGAGACACCGCCGACGGAGTCATCGACATCGCCTCGGCGACCGATGCAACGGTTCCGCGGTCGGCAAGCTCAGCGAGGATCCGGAGCCGCTCCACATTCATACAGAAAATCTTAACTGTTGGTGCGGATATATTCGATTGTGCTGATTGTTTGCACCCGTCACGATAATGGGCATGACCACTCGCGACCGCCTCCTCGGACTGACTGTCGCCGTTCTGTGGGGACTGAACTTCCTCGCCATCCGCGTCGGGCTCGACCACTTTCCGCCCTTCTTCTTCGCGGCACTGCGCTTTCTGGTCATCGCAGTTCCGGTCGTGATGTTCGTTCCGCGACCGAAGGTGCCCCTGAAATGGTTGTTGCTCTACGGCTTCGGCTTCGGTTTCCTGCAGTTCGCCTTCCTGTTCGCGGCGATGGCGGCAGGCATGCCGACGGGATTGGCGTCGCTCGTGCTGCAGTCGTCGGCTCCGTTCACCGTCGTTCTCGGCGCGCTGCTGTTACGCGAACACGTGAGCCGCAGGCAGGCAATCGGCATCGGTGTGGCCGTCCTCGGCATGGTTCTCATCGGGTGGGATCGCGCCCAGAACGCCACCCTGATTCCTGTCGTCCTCACCCTGCTCGCCGGTCTGGGCTGGGCCTTCGGCAATCTCGGGAACCGACTCGCCAAGTCCGACTCCCCGATGACACTGATGCTCTGGATGACCGTCGTACCGCCGGTGCCGATGTTGGCGCTGTCGGCGGTCGTCGAGGGCCCGAGCACGGGCTGGCACGCGCTGGCCGACTCGTTCGGTTCGCAGGGCTGGCCCGGTCTGGTCGCGTTGGCGTACATCGTGATTCCCGCCACGATCGTGGGTAGCGGCCTGTGGAGCATCCTGATGAGCCGCAACCCGGCCGGTCTCGTCGCACCGTTCTCGCTGCTGGTTCCCGTCGTCGGTATCGCGGGTGCCTGGGCGTTTCTCGACGAAACCCCGTCGCTGTTGGCCCTGCTCGGCGGAGCGATCGTCATCGGCGGCTGCCTGGGCGGAATGGCTGCCAGGAAGCCGACCCCAGTTCTGGAGAAAGTACCGGTATGAGGGCGGGAGTGGAGCCTGCGGAATGAGCGAGGGGTAGCAAGCGTCGACGTGAAACTGCACGCTCTTCTGTGCCAGACTCGGCGGATGGCTGAACTGGGTGAGCGCAGACGTATCGGCGCCCGTGGCCGCGTGGCATTACGCGCGGCGGAGCTGGCGACGTGGGCGTCCCGCAAGGCGGGCCGAGGCAAGGGCTCGATGATCGGTGGTCTGGTCGCGCTCAAGATCGATCCGACCATTCTGGGCGGCCTGGGCCGAGGGCGACGCACCGTCATCGTCACCGGCACCAACGGCAAATCGACTACGACGCGGATGACGGCGGCAGCACTGGCCACTCTCGGCGACGTCGCCACCCAGGCCGACGGAGCCAACATGGATGCCGGCATCGTCGCGGCACTGCACGCTCATTTCGACGCCGAGCTGGCCGCCCTGGAGGTCGACGAGCTCCACGTCCCCCACGTATCCGACGCGGTCGATCCCGCGGCGATCGTGCTGCTGAATCTCAGTCGCGACCAGCTCGACCGCGTCGGCGAGATCAACATGATCGAGCGAGCCCTGCGCGCCGGGTTGGCCCGTCATCCCGACACCGTCGTCATTGCGAACTGCGACGACGTCCTCGTCACCTCGGCGGCATTCGATGCTCCGAACGTCGTGTGGGTCGCCGCGGGCGGCGGCTGGGCCGGCGACTCCGTCAGCTGCCCGCGTACCGGCGAACCCATAGTCTGGGACGGCGAGCACTGGTACAGCACCGGCAGCGATTTCGAGCGTCCGACGCCGGATTGGTGGTTCGACGACGAGAATCTCTACGGCCCCGATGGGCTCGTTATACCGATGACATTGGCGCTGCCCGGAAAGGCCAACCGCGGCAACGCAGCTCAGGCCGTGGCCGCAGCCGTCACTCTCGGCGCAACACCTGCCGACGCCGTCGCAGCCGCATCGGGAGTCGACGAGGTGGCCGGACGCTATTCCACCATCCAGTACGGATCGCATTCCGTCCGAATGCTTCTGGCCAAGAATCCGGCCGGATGGCAGGAAGCACTGTCGATGATCGATCCCACGTGCGACGGTCTCGTCATCGCCGTCAACGGACAAGTACCCGACGGTGAAGACCTGTCGTGGCTGTGGGACGTGCGTTTCGAGCACTTCGAGGACGTCGCCGTCGTCGCGGCCGGTGAACGCGCGACCGACCTGGGCGTCCGCCTGCTGTATGCCGGTTCGCAGCACACGACCATCGCAGATCCGTTGCAGGCCATCGCATCCTGCCCGCCGGGACGCGTCGAAGTGCTGGCGAACTACACCGCGTTCCGCGATCTCGGTCGCGCACTGGCACGGGAGACCAAGGATGTCTGAGTCCACCGTTCGCATCGGCCTCGTTCTGCCCGACGTCATGGGCACCTACGGCGACAACGGCAACGCCCTCGTTCTCCGCCAGCGACTGCGGATGCGAGACATCGACGCCGAGGTCGTGCACATCACCCTCAACGATCCGGTCCCGGATTCGCTGGACGTGTACACCCTTGGTGGAGCAGAGGATTCGGCTCAGCGCCTCGCGACGCGTCACCTCACCCGATACCCGGGCCTGCAGAACGCAGCTGGTCGCGGTGTGCCGGTACTCGCTATCTGCGCCGCGATCCAGGTGCTCGGGCACTGGTACGAGACCTCCGCAGGCGAACGCGTCGACGGCATCTCCCTCTTCGACGTGACCACCGCGCCCCAGGCCACCCGATCCATCGGTGAAGTCGTCACCGAACCCACGCTCGGCGGTCTCACCCAGAAGCTCAGCGGATTCGAGAACCACCGCGGCGGAACGACACTCGGGCCTGATGCCGCACCGCTCGCCAAGGTCACCCACGGGGTGGGCAACGGTGTCGGCGACGGGCGTGAAGGCGTCGTGCAGGGTTCGGTGTTGGGCACCTACATGCACGGGCCGGTACTCGCCCGAAACCCGGAGTTGGCGGACTACCTACTCGAACGGGCTTTGGGCACCACTCTCGCTCCCCTCGACCTCCCCGAGGTTGCGCGACTCCGCAGGGAGCGGCTCCGCCGCACGTGAGTGAAACTTCGTAGCCCACTACGATTTTCCACTCACGACGTGCACCGTTCACAGGGGTACGACGAGTCGTTCCATCCCTCTCTGACCAGCACCTCGCGGACTTCGCGGTACACACCGCACGGGTCTTCGGCCACTTCGTGCCAGCCGTACATCAGCCGCGGCAGGTTTCGTAGCTCCGCGGCATTGTCGCGTCGTCGATCGCGAAAACGCCGCTGCTTGGCGGAGTGGAAAGCCTGGCCGTCCAGCCTGACGATGAGGTCGCATATTTCGTAACGAATGTCCTCGAAGAGCTGACGGCCGTCGACGAAGACCGGTGCCTGTCGCTTCCCGGCCGGAAGTCCGTGCGCCTGTTCGACATCGAGCACGTAGCGGTGCTCCAGCGCAGAATGGACCCCGTCGCGCATGAGAGCCAACGTGTGCAGAATCGCCTTCAGGTAGCGCATCGGCCGTCGGACCTCGATCTTGCGCGTCATTGCCGCGACGTTCACGCCGCCCGATGACATCGCTGAAACCAGCGTGATCACCGCCTGCCTCGACGACGGTTCTGCGACTGTCAGATCCAGCACCGTGTCGGCAGCGCTCGTTCGCGCCGGATTCGTCTCGACGCCGATGTGGCTCATGGCTCGGGAACGGTGCACGATCACGCCGGGATGAATTTGTTCATTGCTCTCCGACGTGAAGTTCTGCTTGGCGTGTCGCATTGTCGGCGGCCTGCTGATTGCCGAGCACCCGTAGGGAACGGTGAGATGAACCGGCCCAGAACCGACCCGACGCCACCCCCACTCCTCAGCGGCGGTGGTGTGGCTGAGCAACGCTCCCCGGCCCGCGAACAACAATGCCGCCGACAGCTGCATCTCACGAGTCAGCGGCCCGTTGGTCACCGATATGACTCCGCGAAACACCCTGAGCCACTGCCCAGTTTCCACACAGTGGTCGATGGAGTCCTTGTTGACCCCGTTCTCGTGCATTTGCTTCGTGGTGATGATTCCGTGCTGATCGTCCAGTAGTCGCTGCCAGGCACCCGCCGGTCTCGTCCTCATGTACCTCAGGATGGCCGGTTTACGGTGACCGCGTCAGAATCTATCCACAGGCTGTGGATAGACCGGGTCGTGAGTGGAAACTCGACCCCTGCTACGAACTTCCACGCACGTGCGGCGAAGCCGCTCTCACATGCGACGCCTACCGGTGAGAGCTCGGCCGAGTGTCAGTTCGTCGGCGAATTCGAGGTCTCCGCCCATCGGCAGGCCGGAGGCGAGACGGGTGATGGCGAGACCGGGGAAATCGCGCATCATCCGCACGAGGTACGTAGCAGTTGCTTCGCCCTCGGTGTTGGGGTCGGTGGCGATGATGACCTCGGTGACGTCGACGCCGTCGTCCTGAGTTCCCACGCGGGTCAACAACTCTCGGATGCGCAGCTGGTCGGGGCCCACTCCGTTGAGTGGGTCGAGCGCTCCGCCGAGTACGTGGTACCGGCCTTTGAATTCGCGCGTACGTTCCACGGCCTGAACGTCTTTGGGCTCTTCGACGACGCAGATCATGGACCTGTCACGTCGGGAGTCGGCGCAGATTCGGCACAGTTCCTTGTCCGATACGGTCCCGCAGACGATGCAGAACTGCACGCCGTCGCGGATGCGCTGCAACGCGCGCATGAGGCGATCGACCTCGGGTGGCTCGACGGCCAGGAGGTGAAACGCTATGCGCTGAGCGCTCTTCGGACCGACTCCGGGGAACTTTCCCAGCTCGTCGATCAGATCCTGTACGGGACCTTCGTACACTCGTCTCGCCTAGAAGCCGGGTAGTCCGAGGGAGCCGCCGCCGAGACCGCCTGCGAGGGGGCCGAGCTTCTCGCTCGCTACGTTCTGCGCTGCCTTCGACGCGTCGGCGATGGCACCGATCACCAGGTCCTGCAGTGTCTCGACGTCGTCGGGATCGACGATCTTGGGGTCGATGGTCAGTCCGACCACTTCGCCCGTTCCCTTGACGGTCGCGACGACGAGTCCGCCGCCGGCCTGGCCGGTGACCTCGGTTTCGGCGATCTCCGCCTGTGCCGCCATCAGTTGCTGCTGCATCTGCTGAGCCTGCTGCAGAATCGAGGCCATGTCGGGCTGTTCACCGGGTTGCACTGTGCCGTCCTCTCGCGTGGGTCGAAGCGAGCTCCAGCGTAGTCGCACGGTGTCGGACGACGTTCGGCCGCACGATCGGATTCGACGCTCGGCTGACGTTCCGTCAGTTCTGAGCCCACGTAGCCTGAGGGCATGAACGCGCCGGCGAGCTCGACCCCTCGCAAGCGTCGAGTGACTCCCGAAACCATGGCAGAGGCAGGCATCGCCCTGACGCTGCCCAAGGTGACGGTGAAGTCGGTCGCCGACGCGCTGGGCGTATCGATCGTCGCGATATACAACAACATCGACGGCCCGACCGCGCTCAAGGCCCTGGTCGCCGAGGAGATCCTGCGACGGTGGTCGCCGCCGCTCCCCGGAGACGACGAGTCGATGCACGACGCTCTACTGGAACTTGCCTCCGCGATTCGCGAACTGGTTCACCGCAACCCGGGCATAGCCGAGTATCTGATCGGTCTGACTCCCAGTTCCATCGACGCCCTTCGGATGGCCGACGCCGTGCAGACCCGATATCGAGTGCGGTACGAACTGACTTCCAAGCAGGCGACGTGGGCGGTCATCACCGTCGTCGAACACGCCATTGCATTGGCGGAGATCGTCTACAACGAGGCTCGCCGCGACCGTGAGTACGACGACGCGATCGCGGCGCGCACCGACCTCGACACCCTGCCGGGGGCCTACGACACGACCGACCGTGGACCCGACGGGATGTTTCTGTGGTCGATGCGCACCGTGGTGGTCGGCACGTTGGCGTTGATCGAAGAGCCGGATTTCGAGCGGGTCTAGATCAACTCGCGGCGCAGGTTGTCGAGGGTCGCGGCCTGGATCTTCTTCAATCCGAGGGGCGCGAACGTCTTCTCGAAGAATCCGCCGATTCCTCCGGCACCCGTCCACTCGGTCGTCGTGGTGACGACGGTGCCGTTGCCTTCGGGGACAACGGTCCAGGTGGTGACCATGGAGGAGTTGGCGTCGCGTTCGGTGATGGTCGAGCCGGAGACCGTGACGGAGGCGCTCACGTTGCGCACTCGCTTCTCGGTGGCCTGCAGGGTCCATTCGGCCACGGTGCCGTCGCCTTGTCCGCCCTGCACCACCCGGTAGTCGCGATACTGCTCGGGAAGGATGCGGGGCCGCACGGTTTCGTAGTCGGCGAGCGCGGCGAGCACCTGATCGGGTGTGGTGGCGATGGTGGCGGAACTGGATGCGCTGACCTGAGCCACGAGAACGTTCTCCTTCGAGTCGATTGGGGTTGCGTTCTCCATCCTGCCTCGCGTCGCTCCCGATGTCGGCACTGCCGCCGAGGGTGTGTGAGGTGGTTCACATCCGATAAGTTATCATCGGAAAACACATGCATGATGCAACCATTTGTCCGAATAGTTCCGTTTGAGCCGTCCGATTCGACAACAGTTGCGTGAAGTTTCACCGGACCGTCGGCAGCTTCGGTGGATACCGAGCAGTACGAGATATAGCGTCTACTCGTGGCTTCAGTGAATGCTCTTCTCGGACGACGGCCAGAACCGAGGGAGAGCGGTTACGCAGCGCATCGGTCGGGTGTCGAGAAGTTGCTTCGCAGCTATCGCGCAATACCGACCGACGCGACGGTGCGTCTGGCTAAGAAGACGTCCAACCTGTTTCGGGCCAGGACGACCTCGAAGACGCCCGGACTCGACGTCTCGGGATTGAGCAAGGTCGTCACCGTCGATGCCGCGGCTCGCACCGCCGACGTGGCGGGGATGTGCACGTACGAGGATCTGGTCGACGCGACGCTGCCCTACGGCCTCGCCCCTCTCGTCGTTCCGCAGCTCAAAACGATCACCCTCGGCGGCGCGGTCACCGGACTCGGCATCGAGTCGACGTCGTTCCGCAGCGGGCTTCCGCACGAGTCGGTACTCGAGATCGACGTCCTCACCGGTAGCGGCGAAATCCTCACGGCAACCCCCGAGGGCGAGCACGCGGACCTGTACTGGGGCTTTCCCAACTCGTACGGCACTCTCGGCTACTCGACGCGGCTGAAGATCGAACTCGAGCCGGTACTTCCGTTCGTTGCCCTGCGCCACTTGCGATTCCACGATCTGGACACGCTTCAAACGACGATGGACACCATCGTCGCTCGGCGTGAGTACGACGGCATCGAAGTTCAGTACCTGGACGGCGTCGTCTTCAGCGCCGACGAAAGCTATCTCACTCTCGGGGTTCAGACCGACGAGCCCGGACCCGTCAGCGACTACACCGGTGCCGACATCTTCTACCGTTCGATCCAGCATTCGTCGGACACTCCGAAGACCGATCGGCTCACCATCCACGATTACCTGTGGCGCTGGGACACCGACTGGTTCTGGTGCTCGCGTGCGTTCGGAACCCAGAACCCGCGGATCCGACGCTTCTGGCCGCGCAAGTACCGGCGCAGCAGCTTCTATTGGAAGTTGATCGGCCTCGATCGCAAGTACGACATCGCCGATCGACTCGAGAAGCGCAAGGGAAATCCGCCGCGCGAACGCGTCGTGCAGGACGTCGAGGTTCCGATCGAACACACCGCCGGCTTCGTACGCTGGTTTCTCGACGAGATTCCGATCGAGCCGTTGTGGTTGTGCCCCTTGCGCCTTCGCGAACCGGCCGCCCCCGGAGCCGATCCGTCCAGGCCGTGGCCGCTGTACCCGCTCGAGCCCAAGCGCACCTACGTCAACATCGGCTTCTGGTCGTCGGTGCCGATCGTGCCCGGTCGACCCGAGGGTGCCGCGAACCGCGCCATCGAGAAGAAGGTCACCGAGTTCGAGGGGCATAAATCGCTGTACTCGGATGCTTACTACACCGAGGATGAGTTCGCCGTTCTCTACGGCGGCGAGAAATACAGAGAACTGAAGAAGAAATACGATCCCGAATCCCGATTGCTGGATTTGTACTCGAAGGCGGTGCAGCGCAAATGACGACGTTCAAGGACTCCGGCAATCGCACGGTGAACGGGCCACAGAAACTCAAGATCTCCGAGATCCTCGAGCTGATCTCCGACGGCAACATTCCCCTGCGTTTCACCGCGTACGACGGCAGCGTGGCCGGCCCCGAGGATGCCAAGATCGGCCTCAACCTCAAGAGCCCACGCGGAACCACCTATCTCGCAACAGCTCCCCGTGATCTCGGCATGGCCCGCGCCTATGTCTCCGGCGACCTGGAGGCCACCGGTGTTCATCCCGGTGATCCCTACGAACTGCTCGCGCTGATGGGCGACGAGCTCCATTTCCGCCGCCCGTCGGCCATGACCTTGACCTCGATCGCTCGGTCGCTCGGCTGGGACGTGCTGCGTCCCATCGCTCCTCCGCCCCAGGAGGCGATTCCGCGGTGGCGTCGCATCGCCGAAGGTCTGCGGCATTCCAAGACACGCGATGCCGAAGCGATCCACCACCACTACGACGTGTCCAACAGGTTCTACGAGATGGTCCTCGGTCCCTCGATGACGTACACCTGTGCGGCATTCGAGAACATCGAGCAGTCTCTGGAGGCCGCGCAGGAGAACAAGTATCGGTTGGTGTTCGACAAACTGGGTCTGCAGCCCGGTGATCGGCTGCTCGACATCGGGTGCGGCTGGGGTTCGATGGTGCGCTACGCAGCGCGACGCGGAGTTCAGGTCATCGGTGTGACTCTCTCGCAGGAGCAGGCCTCGTGGGCGCAGAAGGCCATCGAAGACGAGGGTCTTGCGGACCTCGCCGAGGTTCGCTTCTCCGATTACCGCGATGTGCCCGAGACGAATTTCGACGCGATCTCGTCGATCGGGCTGACCGAGCACATCGGTGTCGGCAACTACCCGGCGTACTTCACGTTCATCCAGTCCAAGCTGCGCGACGGTGGTCGGCTGCTCAACCACTCGATCACCCGACCCGACAACCGCGCGCACGCCAAGGCGGGCAGCTTCATCGACCGGTATGTCTTTCCCGACGGGGAGCTCACCGGATCGGGTCGCATCATCACCGAGATCCAGGACGTCGGACTCGAGGTCCGGCACGAGGAGAACCTGCGCGAGCACTACGCGCTGACCCTCGCCGGGTGGTGTCAGAACCTGGTGGACAACTGGGATGCGTGCGTCGCCGAGGCCGGCGAGGGCACCGCCCGTGTCTGGGGCCTGTACATGGCCGGGTCCCGTCTGGGATTCGAGCGCAATGTCGTTCAGCTGCACCAGGTTCTGGCGGTCAAGCTGGGACCGAAAGGTCAGGCCGACGTACCTCTGCGTCCGTGGTGGAACGGCTGAGCCTTGTGAGTGGAACTTCGTAGCAGGGGTCGAAGTTCCACTCACATGGGAGCTAGCGACCGGTCGCCCGCAGGATGACTCGGGCGGTTTCGGTCGGCTGGTCCCAGTGCGGGAAGTGTCCGCATTTGTCGAACCAATGCAGGGTGGCGTCGGGGAAACGCTGCATCGCCACCTCTGCCTGGCTGGGCGTCGTCACCTTGTCCTGACGGCCCCAGCCGATGAGCAGCGACCCCTGCAGGGAACCTTTCGGGGCACCCTGCTGCTTCGGCCCGTGGATCAGCGCCTTGCGAGCGGCATCGAGCGAGGGTGAAGTCTTGGCGGAGAAGCCTTTCAGCTCCCGTTCGACCAGTCCGCTCGGCAATTTCCACGGCGCGGCCGAGAATTGCGCCAGCGCTGCGGTTCTGGTGATCGGGTTCCCGGCCAGGAAGGGCACCAGCGGTTGCGCCCGCTTCATCAACGCCAGCGATGCCGTGATGGTCGCCCCGAATACCTTGACCTGGCGGTCGTTCCAGAAGCCGCCCGGATCGAGGGCCACCATCGACCCACGGTGACCCCGACGGGCCAGTTCGACGACCATCCGTGCGCCCATGGAGCTGCCGACGAGGTCGGCGTCGGACAATCCCTCGTTGTCGAGGTACGCGCGCAGGGCGTCGGTCAACGACGCGATGGAGACGTCGGCCAACGGCGGTGTCTGTCCGAACCCGGGGAGATCGAGGGCGATGACCTCGCGGTGCTCCGCGAGGGCCGGGACGATCGGATCCCAGTTGCGGTGCGAGGACCCGAGCCCGTGGACGAGGACCAGCGGCGACCCGTTGCCAGTTCTGACGTTGTACATACCCGCGTCGTACCCGGAGACCGGAAACCTACACTTTCGGGCTGTAGTGCGACGGGTGCGAGCGACGCTGTACCGGCGGCAGATTGCGGGTGGGCGTGTGCACCGGAGGAGCCGTTGCCGGCCTCCGGCCCGCGACGCGATCCCATCCGGCTCGGGCGCGCGGATGGAGTCGGCGACGACGCGGCACCAGCCCGAACGCCAGGTTCACCGCCCTGCCGAACACCGCGAACCGTCGCGCGTCCCGCTCCGACCAGGTGTACCCCAGTAGCTCCCGGACGGGCGGGTCGTAGAGCCCGACGGTGATCCAGACGAACAACGATGCCACCGGTCTGCGCAGCACGGCCCACACACGTTCCGGCAGCCAGGAGGCGTACGGAGGTGGTCCGAGCGCGGACAGATCCAGTACTCCACGTGCGGCCATGTTGTCTTCCAGCACGTGTGTGCACATGCGCTCCCAGTACTTCTGGAATTCGACCCAGGTCTCGGGCACCGATCGCATGCTCATGCCGTAGAGCCGGTACCACTGCACATGCTCGTCGAACAGTTGCAGTTTCTGCGCTTCGGTCAGTCCGCCCATGAATCGGTCGGCGGTGAGCACTGTGCCCATGAAGAACGTCGCGTGTGCCCAGTAGAAAGTGTCGGGATCGAGGGCGTGGTACGTGCGCCCTTTCGAGTCGATTCCCTTGATGTCGTTGTGGTAGCCGCGCACCTGGTGAGCTGTCTCCTCGGCGCGGTCGCCGTCGAACACCACTCCCCCGATCGGATACAGGGAGCGGTAGAGCCGCTGCCATCGCTCGTCGAAGAACGTCGAATGCTGCTCGACGCCCGCTCCGAGGCCCGGGTGCATGTTCTGCATCGACCCCGCCCACACGCCCTGCAGCATCCCGCGCCAGTCACCGAAGTACTTCCAGGTGAGCGAGTCGGGACCGAGTGGGACGGGCCGATCGAACTGACTACGCATGTTGTCAAAGTAGCCTCGACAACATGCGTAGTCAACAGATGGAAGAGCGCAGATCCAAGCGATACGACGCGCTGCTCGACGCCGGGATCGAACTCCTCGGCGCGCAGGAGGGACCCGCGGTCAACGTCCGCGCCGTCTGCCGCGCAGCCGGACTCACCGAGCGCTACTTCTACGAGAGCTTCACCGATCGCGACACGTTCGTTCGCGCGGTCTACGCCTGGGTAGGGGCCCGAGCGCAGGAGGCCCTGGAGAACGCCGTCGCCGGAGCATCACCGAAGGACGCCGTGGCCGCGCCCGTCCGGGCGTTCGTCGAAATCGTCGTCGACGAGCCTCGGATGGGACGAGTGCTGCTGATCGCTCCGTTGGCCGAACCTGCGCTGAGCCGACGCGGACTCGACCTGCTGCCCGGGTTCGTCGAACTGGTTCGTGCCCGGCTACCCGAGTCCGCCGACCGGCAGCTCGTCGCCGTCGGAACCGTCGGCGCGTTGACGGCGCTGTTCATCGGTTTTCTGGACGGCACCCTCGACGCCACTCGCGACGCTCTCGTCGCGCACTGTATTCGCATCCTCGAGCAGGCCGCCGTGCAAGGATGATTGCACCTACAGCCGAAGGAGCTCGTTCATGTCCGATCTCGACCAGTCGTTCGCCGATGCGCAGGTTGACGTCAAAAAGCTCACGTCCAAGCCGAGCAACGACGATCTGCTGCGCCTGTACTCGCTCTTCAAGCAAGGTTCGATCGGAGACGTGACGGGTAAGCGTCCCGGACGGCTGGACATGGTGAACCGCGCAAAGTTCGATGCCTGGGCGAAGCTCGAAGGCACGAGCCAGGATTCGGCGAAACAGCAGTACGTGGATTTGGTGACCGCACTCCTCGCCGGCTGAGCCTACGGCTATGGTCGAGGGCGGGGGTAACGCAACGAAGGGACCCGCATGAGACGCACCGACAGCGACGTCGACGAGGCCGAGCTCGACATCGAGAAGCCGAAAACCCATGCGGCAGGTGCCACCGCCGTTGCGGTGTCGATGAAGCGCGCGCTGGGACACATGGGTCCCAAGCGCACCGCGCAGACGCTCCTCAAGCTGAACCAAGCCGAGGGCTTCGACTGCATGAGCTGCGCGTGGCCCGATCCCGATCCGGGTCATCGGCACGCCGCCGAGTTCTGCGAGAACGGTGCCAAGGCCGTCGCCGAGGAGGCGACGACCACGCGGGCCACTCCGGAGTTCTTCGCGCAGCACAGCATTGCCGAGCTCGATGCGCACACCGAACACTGGTTGGGTCAGCAAGGCCGCATCACGCATCCGATGATCAAGCTCCCCGGCGGCAGCCACTACGAGCCCATCGAATGGGACGATGCGTTCCGTCTGATCGGCGACGAGTTGAAGAGCCTGGCCAGCCCGGACGAGGCCATCTTCTACACCTCGGGTCGTGCGTCCAACGAGTCCGCGTTCATCTACCAGTTGTTCGCTCGGTCGTTCGGCACCAACAACATGCCCGACTGCTCCAACATGTGTCACGAGTCGACGTCCATCGCGCTGCAGGAATCCATCGGCATCGGCAAGGCCAGCGTCACGCTCGACGACGTTCACAACGCCGAACTGATCATCCTGGCCGGCCAGAATCCCGGCACGAATCACCCGCGTATGCTCTCCGCCCTCGAGCTGGCGAAGCAGAACGGCGCAAAGATTCTGTCCATCAATCCCCTTCGCGAAGCGGGACTGCTGAACTTCAAGAACCCCCAGACCCCGCGCGGCATGGTCGGTCCCGGTACCGATCTGTCGGATCTGCACCTGCCGATCAAGCTCAACGGCGACCTCGCTCTGTTCCAGGCCCTCGGGGCGCTGTTGGTGAAGTGGGACGCCCTCGATCACGAATTCCTCGGCGAATACACCGTCGGATTCGACGAGTGGAAGGCACACGTTGCCGAGGTCGATTTCGATCTCGTCACCGAGGTCACCGGTCTGTCGATGCAGCAGATCACCGAGGCCGCCGAAATGCTGCGCGACTCCAAGGCCACCGTCTTCTGCTGGGCGATGGGTCTGACGCAGCATCGCAATGCCGTCGCCACCATCAAGGAAGTCACCAATCTCGCGTTCGCGCAAGGAAACATCGGTAAGGCCGGTGCCGGTTTGCTTCCGGTTCGTGGCCATTCGAACGTGCAGGGCGACCGAACGATGGGCATCTGGGAGCGCCCTCCGGTGGCCTTCCTCGACGCCATGGCGGCAGAGTTCGACTTCGAGCCGCCCCGTGAGCACGGCTTGGACACCGTCGACTCGATCCGCGCCATGCGCGACGGCAAGGCCCATTTCTTCCTCGGCCTCGGCGGCAACTTCGTACAGGCGACGCCCGACAGCGACGTCACGTTCGAGGCGCTGCGCAAGATGCGCATGACCGTGCAGATCTCCACGAAGATCAACCGTTCGCATCTCGTCTGCGGCGAGACCGCTCTCATTCTGCCGACCCTCGGACGCACCGAGAAGGACGTGCAAGCCAGTGGTGAGCAATGGATTTCGGTGGAGGACTCCACCTGCTCGGTGCACTCGTCACGAGGACCGCTGAAGCCCGCGAGCCCGTACCTGCGCTCGGAGGTCGCGATCGTCAGCGGAATCGCCGAGGCGACACTCGGCGACCGATACGGTCTCGACTGGAAGGGTTTCCGCGACGACTACCGCAACATTCGCACGCACATCTCGCGCGTCGTCGCCGGTTGCGAAGGGTACGAGGTCAATGTTCGACGCCCCGGCGGCTTCGTCCTACCGCATCCCCCTCGCGACAGCAGGACGTTCGAAACCAAGAGCGGGAAGGGCGAATTCGCCGTCTCGCCGATCGACGTGCTGCAGGTTCCGCCCGGCCATCTGATTCTGCAGACGTTGCGCAGCCACGATCAGTTCAACACGACGATCTACGGCCTCAGCGATCGGTACCGCGGCATCGAGAACGGCCGACGCGTCATCTTCGTGCACCGAGAAGACATCTCGACGCTCGGCTTCCGCGACGGCGACATGGTCGATCTCGTCACCAAGTGGGACGACGACGACGTGGAACGGTGCGCGCCGTCGTTCCGCATCGTCGAGTACGACACCCCGCGTGGGTCGGCTGCTGCGTACTACCCCGAGACCAATCCGCTGATCCCGTTGGATTCGACTGCGCTGCAGAGCAACTGCCCTACCTCGAAGTCGGTGATCATCTCGATGGTTCCGGCGGGAACAGGAGCGCAGGGCACATCCAATGGTCATCAGGACAACGAGGGCTCGGACGAGGGGCACAAGTCGCACCCCCAGCCGCATCACCTCAGCTGATCGAACTCAGCTGAACGATCGAACCAGGGTCGCTGCGTCGGTGAACTGATGTCGCATCAGTTCACCGGCGGCCCGGTGATCGGCTCGACGCATCGCCTCGATCAATTCCTCGTGGCCGCGTACCGCCCGCCGTCCCCAGTCGGTGTCGGACGCATGGAGATGCGTCGGGGTGTACTTGACGGCACCGAGCAGAAACCACGCCAATGTGGTGCCGCCTGCGATCTTGTTGATGGCGCGGTGAAACTCGAACTCGCACCGTTCGACGGCATCGGCGTCGGCGCGTGTCACGGCGTCGCGTAGGTCGTCGTTGAGGGTGGTCAACTGCTGGAGATGCTCCGCCGTCACCCGCCGGGATGCGCGCTCGGCCAGGGCCGCGGCGATCGTGCCCTGCAACCAGAAGATGTCGTCGATGTCCTGCTGTGTCAGTTCGACGACGCGGTAGCCCCGATGCGGGACCGATTCGAGCAGCCCTTCGCCGCGCAGCGACACCAGCGCCTCGCGTACCGGGGTGGCACTGACTCCCAACTCTGCTGCGGTCTCGTCGATGCGGACGAACGTCCCCGGCTTCAGCGCACCGGCGACGATCCTGCGACGAATGTTCACGGCGACATCCTCGGACAACTGCGGACGTCGCGGAATCGGCTGTTTCGATGATGCCGTGCGCGTGAGATCGAGGCTCATTCCACATCTCCTGCACAGCGGGGCGGCGGGGGTTGTTGCAACGGTGACGGACGCATAGTGTGTCCTGGAGAACATTGAATCACATCAAATATATGTGATGCGATCTGCTGGAGGATAGAGCCCGTGACGGACCAGATCGAACGAACGAACGAGAGCACCTTCGAAAGCCTCGATCCCAGAACGGGTCTCGCACTCGCCACGTACCCGATCGCCGACGCCGCCGAGGTCGAGATCGCCGTGGCCCGCGCCCGCTCGGCCGCCCGGTGGTGGGACGCGCAGGGATTCGAGGGCCGCAAGCGGTGGCTCCTCGAATTCAAGACCTCGATCGCCCGCGACGCCGCGAGCCTCGCCGCCGTCATCGCCGCCGAAACCGGCAAGCCGGACGAGGACTCCCTGCTGGAAGTCATGTTGGGCGTCGAACACATCGATTGGGCGGCGCGTCACGCCGGCAAGACCCTGAAACAGCGCCGGGTCGGATCGGGTCTGCTCGCCATCAACCAGAAGGCCTACGTCAGCTACCGCCCGTTCGGCGTCGTCGGCGTCATCGGGCCGTGGAACTACCCGCTGTACACGCCGATGGGGTCGATCGCGTACGCCCTCGCCGCAGGCAACACCGTCGTCTTCAAGCCCAGCGAACTCACCCCGGGTGTCGGGGTCTGGTTGGCCGAGAAGTGGCAGTCGCTCGCCGCTCCCCACCCGGTGTTCCAGACGATCACCGGCGACGGTTCCACCGGCACTGCCCTGGTCGAAGCCGGCGTCGACAAGATTGCATTCACCGGCTCGACCGCGACGGCCAAGAAAGTCATGGCCACGTGCGCGAAATCGTTGACGCCGTTGATCGCCGAGTGCGGCGGTAAGGACGCGATGCTCATCGACGCCGACGCCGATATCTCTGCGGCCGTGGAGTTCGCGACGTTCGGCGCGATGGGCAATGCCGGGCAGACCTGCGCCGGAGTCGAACGTATCTACGTCGCCGCCCCGGTTTACGACCGGTTCGTCGCCGAATTCACCAGGGCGGTCAAGGAATTGAAGCCCGGTGGATCGAAGACCTCGTCCTACGGCCCGATGACGCTGGGCAAGCAGAGCGACATCGTCCGCGCCCAGATCGAGGATGCGTTGGCCAAGGGCGGCACCGCAGTGGTGGGAGGTCTCGACTCACTGCACGGGCCGTACATCGACCCCGTCGTCCTCACCGACGTTCCCGAGGATTCGACCGCGATCACCGAGGAGACGTTCGGGCCCACCGTCGTCGTCAACAAGGTCCGCGACCTGGACGAGGCCATCGCCCGCGCCAACGCGTCCTCCTACGGTCTGGGTGCATCGGTGTTCACCAAGGACACCGCGGTCGGGCGACGCGCCGCCGAGAAGCTCGATTGTGGTGTTGTGACGGTCAATTCGGTGCTGGGCTTCGCCGGCGTGCCGGCGTTGCCGTTCGGCGGAACGGGCGACTCGGGCTTCGGCCGCATTCACGGCGACGACGGCCTTCGCGAATTCAGCACCGTCAAATCACTGACCGTGCAGGGCTTCGCGGCACCGATCGATCTGTTGACGATGAAGCGCAAAGCCCGGAACATGAAGCTCTCGGTGCTGGCGCTCAAACTCCGCCACGGACGAGGCTGACCATGGACATCGCGCCGGGTCGGGGTCGATACGGGTGGTTGCGCCGCGTCGAGGAACTCGACCCGGTCCGCGACTGTCACACCATTCACCGGATCACCGCGGGGTACGAGTTCCCCTGGGATTATCAGCGGGCCCTCGAATTCGCCTTGTTCCGAACCTATTGCGTGCCGACGATCTCCGCTCTGCTGGCCCGGACCGGCGAGTTCGAGAAGCGACCGCAGAAGCGGTACGACGACACCTCGCTGCTGATGTCGGAAATGGTCGAACACGGATACGACTCCGAACGAGGTCGCGAATCGTTGCGGACGGTCAATCGAATGCACGCGCAGTACGACATCTGCAACGACGACATGCTGTACGTGCTCACGACGTTCATCTACGAGCCCATCGAATGGATCGACACCTACGGGTGGCGTCGCCTGCATCCCCACGAGCGGCTCGCGACCTTCCACTTCTACAGCGAAGTGGGTAAACGCATGGGCATCAAGGACATTCCGGAGTCGTACACCGAGTTCGCACAGTTCAAGCTCGATTACGAAGAACGCACGTTCCGCTTCGGCGAGGACAACCGTCGCATCGGCACCTACACACTCGATCTCTACTGCTCGTGGTTTCCCGCCGCGCTCACCCCGGCCGTCCGGCAGGGCGTGTTCGCGTTGCTCGACGATCGGATGGCGAACGCATTCGGCTTTCCCGCGGGCTCACCCACGCTGGAACGGGCCGCGGTGCGGGCGCTGCGGACCAAGGCCCGCGTGGAGCGATTCCTGCCCACGAGAAAACACTCACGCACGACAGCCGACGCAGGCAACAAGACCTACCCCGGCTATCCCGTCGGGTACAGCCCGCGCGATCTGGGCACCCAGGCCGCATCACCGATTCGCGGTTGTCCGGTAGCGACGACGTAACTGCCAACTCGACGGGTCAGAGTCCGTCCACCCACCGGCCGAACGCATCGCGAAACTCCCCCGAGAGCGGCAGCGGTGCCAAGGCGGTGTTCGGATCGGCGGGCAGCGGGCCGAGCTCGCCCAGCATGTGCGAGCTGTTGGCGAAGTGCGCGAAGTGGAGATCGGTGTGGCCCAGGGCCACTCGCACGTTCTCGACCTGGCCGCAGGAGACGTTCAGGTCCTTGTCCGAGCAGGTCAGGAACGAGGAGTACGAGTCCGGTAGCGCGGCAGCCAGATCCGCCGGGTCCGTAGCATCCGCTTCACGCAGGAAGGTGGCGCTCTGCCGCAGTCCCAGACCGTCGACGATCGGGTCGGGCTCCGCGGACAGCGGTTGTCCCGCGCGAATATCGGTGACGGCCTGGGCGAAGCGATCCCTCGACGACGCGGCCTGCTCCTCGGTGAACTGGCCGACCGCCACGGCCTCGCCGATGTTGCGATCGACCTGTGCGGTCAGCAGATCCAGGTAGCGGATCGACAACGGCTCGAGCAGGCCGACATGGGTGAACGCCGCGCTGTCTGCATCAGCAAGGCGCAGCGCCGTCAGTGCGCCCTCGCTGTGCCCGATCACCGTCGTGCGATCCGCCCCGACACCGGTGCGCTGCTGCAGGAACGCCAGTGCGTCCGCAGCATTGTCGACCTGCGCATCGAAGCCGGGCGGATTGTTCGGATCCACCCCGGCCAGGCCGGTGCGGCCGCTCCCGAGCTTGTCGAAACGCAGGCTCGCAATACCGCGTCGCGACAGCTCGTCGGCGACGTATGCGGTCGTATTCAGCTGCAGATCACCCGAGTTCCCGTTGCGGTCGGTCGGCCCGCTGCCCGGCAGCACCAATGCCACGCCGCGGGTGTCGCCGACCGGCATGCGAAGGCTGCCGTAGAAGGTGATGCCACCGGACTCGAAGCTGACCTCCGAATCGAGCGCGTCGTCGGGTGACCACGGAACGTTGATCGGAGCAGCGGCCGCGGTACCCGCGCCGACGAGCAGGAGCATCGACGCGGCCAGTCCGGCCAGCAGTCCTCGGGTGCGCATCATGCCGCCAGAATAACAATCCGACCGACCGTTCGGATACGGCGTCACTGGCCGTAGCGCCCACGGCACGACGCTCGCGTCGCCCATCGAAAAACGCATGCGACCGCTCCCGACCGAGCCGGCTCGAGGCGTCGAACACCCAGCACACACCGGCTCCAGAAGGCCGAAGTGCTGGTCGGGGCACACCCCGAATCGGATAGGACGTAGCCTGGCGAGGGAGGTTCGGTGGTTCGACCGTGAATGACACCCGTGTTGTTCGGTTAGATTGGAAGAGCCACCAGGCACGATGCAAGAGGGTCGAGACCTGTCAACGAGCGACGGGTCACCACAATCGAGGAGAACAGGCCATGGCTTTACCAGTATTGACACCGGAACAGCGCACCGCGGCGCTGGCCAAGGCGGCCGAGGCACGCACTGCGCGGTCGAAGCTGCTCGCATCCGTCAAGTCCGGCGAACTGAGCGTCGCTGACGTCCTCGCCAAGGCGGAGAACGACGAGATCGTCAAGAAGACCAAGGTGTCCGCGCTGATCAAGGCCCTGCCGGGCGTTGGATCCGTGCGCGCCGCACAGCTGCTCGAGCAGCTGTCGATCGCAGATACGCGCCGCATCGGCGGCCTCGGCGCAAACCAGCGCGAAGCGCTGCTCGCTGCCGTCGCATCCTGATTCACATTTTCACGGGTCGTTCCTGCAGGCTCCACTCCTGATCCTGCGATAACGCGTTGCCTGCAGGGCTAGCATTTCGACCATGAACGTCGAAGTGACCCTGCTGCCCGGAATCGGGGTGCGGAAAGATTTTGCCCTCGCTTCCGGGCGCCGCATCGGCGTCATCACCCGCAAGGACGGCGCGAACGAGTTGATCGTTTCGCGCAAGGACGACCCCGATGCGACGCAAGCGTCCATCACCCTGAGCAATGAGGAAGCGGCGGCCCTGGGCAATCTGCTCGGGTCGCCGCAACTCATTGCTCAGCTCGGGGAAGAGCATCGCGACCTCCCCGGAATCAACACTCGTCAACTCCCCATTCGCGCGAATTCACGGTTCGTCAGCCGCACACTCGGCGACACCGCCATGCGCACCAAGACCGGAGTATCCGTCGTCGCTGTCATGCGCGCCGGCCAGGTACAACCGTCACCCACCCCCGACTTCACGCTCGCCGCAGGTGACCTGCTGGTCGCCGTCGGCACCGCGGACGGACTGGACGCAGCAGCCAAGTTGCTCGGCAATGCCTGAGATCAGTCGGGGCTGACCCGTGGCCGAGAGCGCGCTCGCCCTCACCGAGCTGGGTGCCGTGTTCTTCGTTCTCGGACTTCTCGCTCGTCTCGCCGGCCGGATCGGCGTCTCCCCCATCCCGTTCTACCTGCTCGGCGGACTGGCCTTCGGCAACGGCGGATTCGTCAACCTCGGCGGCATCGACGAGTTCAGCGAGATCGCCAGCGAAATCGGCGTCATCCTGCTGTTGCTGCTGCTCGGCCTCGAATACACCGCAACCGAGCTCGTCACCGGCCTGCGTCGATCGTGGATGGCCGGTCTGGTCGACATCGTCCTCAACTTCGCGCCCGGTGCCGTCGTCGCGCTGCTGCTCGGCTGGGGCGGAGTCGGCGCGCTCGTGATGGGCGGCGTCACGTACATCTCGTCGTCGGGCATCATCGCCAAAGTTCTCACCGACCTGGGCCGACTGGGAAACCGTGAAACTCCCGTCGTGTTGTCGATCCTGGTTTTCGAAGACCTCGCGATGGCCATCTACCTCCCGATCCTCACCGCAGTGCTGAGCGGAGTCAGCTTCCTCGGCGGACTCGAAGCCCTCGGCATCTCACTGTTCGTCATCACCTTCGTGTTGGTCGTCGCGCTGAAATACGGCAGATTCGTCTCGGCGATCGTCGACAGTCCCGACCGCGAAATCGTCCTGCTCAAAGTCCTCGGATCCGCCCTGCTGGTGGCCGGCATCGCGTCGGAACTGCAAGTCTCGGCGGCCGTCGGCGCGTTCCTGTTGGGAATCGCGATCTCGGGCTCGACGGCCGACAACGCGACCCGCGTCCTCGAACCCCTACGCGACCTGTTCGCTGCGATGTTCTTCGTCGTGTTCGGTCTGGGCACCGACCCGTCGACCATCCCGCCAGTGTTGGGCTGGGCCGTCGTCCTCGCCGTCACCACCGCCGCGACCAAGATCGCGACGGGCTGGTGGGCGGCAGGTCGGCAGGGAATCGGCAGGCCGGGACGACTACGCGCCGGTGCGGCGTTGGTGGCGCGCGGAGAGTTCTCCATCGTCATCGCCGGACTGGCCGTCGCCGCGGGGGCTGTCGAAGGCGAACTGGCAGCCCTGGCGACCGCGTACGTGCTGCTGATGGCCATCCTGGGGCCGATTGCTGCCCGCGTCGTCGAACCCGTCGCGAAGGTTGTGCTCCGGACCAAGCCCGCGGTGTGATTGGCTTTTCGACATGGCAGACAAGCGGACGGCTCTGAGGCGACGGCCGCAGTTGTCCGAGGAAGTCGCCAGCCACGTCCGGCACCTGGTGATGTCCGGAGAGGTGAGTCCGGGAGACTTCATCCGGCTCGACGAGACCGCAGCCCAGCTGGGCGTCAGCGTCACCCCGGTGCGTGAGGCGCTACTGACCTTGCGTGGTGAGGGCATCGTCGAGCTCGTCCCCCACCGCGGCTATGTGGTGTCTGCGCTGACGCCGAGCGACATAGTCGACATCTTCTGGCTGCAGGGGCAGATCGCGGTCGAACTGGTACGCCGGGCGGCACCGAAGATCACCGAGATTGAACTCGACAGGCTCGCCGAGCTCACCGCTGCCCTGTCGGTCGCCGTCGAGAACGGCCGGGCCGAGGATGTCGAGAACATCGAGTTCGAGTTCCATCGTGTGCTGAACCGTCTGGCCGAGTCGTCCAAGTTGGCGTGGTTTCTCAACAACGCCACCCGCTACACCCCGACCCGTCTCTACGCCACCGACCGCGACTGGGGCCGAGCAGCCGTGCGCAATCACGAGGAGCTGATCGCGGCCCTGATTCGAAACGACGTCGACGCCGCCTGCGAATTGATGAAGCAACAATTCACAGACGGCGCCGAGAGGTTGATCGCGCATCGCGGTTGAGTGCGCTACGCGCACGTGAGTGGAAACTCGTAGCCTGCTACGCGTTTCCACTCACATGGGGTCAGCGCAGCGAGGCAGGAACCTGGAAGCGCTCGCCGTACTTCTTGGCCAATTCGTCCGCGCGAGCGACGAATCCGGCCTGACCACCCGGGTAGCCGACGACGTACTGGTGCACGCCACCCGTCCACGCCGGGAAGCCGATGCCGAAGATCGAACCGATGTTGGCGTCGGCGGTGGTGTTCAGGACACCCTCGTCGAAGCACTTCTGCGTCTCGATGGCCTCGATGAACAGCATGCGTTCCTTGAGGTCCTCGAACGGGATGTCCGCCGAACCCGACTTGAACGCATCACGCAGTCCAGGCCACAGGCCGGCGCGCTTACCGTCTTCGTACTCGTAGAAGCCAGCGCCCTTGGCCTTCGACGGACGCTCGAACTCGTCGACCATCTTGTCGATGACCTCGCCGGCCGGATCCTCGGGAGGGGTTCCACCGGCAGCCTTGATGGCGTCGTAGGTTTCCTTGCGGATTTTCTGCATCAGGTTGAGCGTGAGCTCGTCCGAAAGCTGCAGTGGCGCAGCCGGGTAACCGGCCTGCAGACCGGCCTGCTCGATGGTCGACGGCTCGACGCCCTCGCCCAGCATCGCGATGGCCTCGTTGATGAACGTACCGATCACGCGAGAGGTGAAGAATCCACGACTGTCGTTGACGACGATCGGGGTCTTCTTGATGAGCTGCACGAGGTCGAATGCCTTGGCCAAGGCCGCATCCGACGTCTTCTCACCGCGAATGATCTCCACCAGCGGCATCTTGTCGACGGGTGAGAAGAAGTGGATGCCGATGAAGTCTTCCTGACGCTTGATGCCCTGAGCGAGGCTCGTGATGGGCAGCGTCGAGGTGTTGGAACCGAGCAGCGCCGTCGGATCGACGAGGTCCTCGATCTCCTGGAACACCTTCTGCTTCAACTCTTCCGACTCGAAGACGGCCTCGATGACGAGGTCGGCACCTTCGACGTCCTTGGCATCGGCGGTCGGGTGGATGCGTGCGAGCAGAGCGTCCGACTTCTCCTGGGTGGTCTTGCCACGCGAGAGCGCCTTGGCCTCGATGGCCTCGGAGTACGCCTTGCCCTTCTGCGCCGACTCGATCGCAACGTCCTTGAGCACCACGTCGATTCCGGCCTTGGCACACACGTACGCGATGCCCGCGCCCATCATGCCTGCGCCGAGAACCGCGACCTTGGTGAAGGTGGTCTTCTCGATGCCGTCGGGACGAGACTTGCCGGCGTTGATCGCCTGCAGGTCGAAGAAGAACGCCTGAATCATGTTCTTGGACACCAGACCGGTGACCAACTCGGTGAAGTACCGCGACTCGATGGTGCACGCATTGTCGAAGTCGACCTGCGCACCCTCCACTGCCGCAGCGAGAATCGCGCGCGGAGCCGGCATCGGTGCGCCCTTGATCTGCTTGCGCAGGTTGGACGGGAAAGCAGGCAGGATCTGCGCGAGCTTCGGGTTCGACGGCGTGCCGCCGGGGATCTTGTAACCCTTGACATCCCACGGTGCGACGCCACCCTCGGGGTTGGCCTTGATCCATGCCTTGGCGGTGGGCACCAATTCGTCGATGCTGCCGACCAATTCGTGAACCAGACCGATTTCGAGAGCCTTGGCCGGACGGAACCGAGTGCCCTGAGCGAGGACCGTCATGAAGCCGGTCTGAATGCCGAGCAGCCGGGTGATGCGGGCAACGCCGCCGCCGCCGGGCAGGAGACCGAGCGAGACCTCGGGCAGACCGATCTGCACGCCGGGAACATCGGCCGCGATGCGGTGATGCGTGGCGAGCGCGATCTCGAGTCCGCCGCCGAGTGCCGCGCCGTTGATGGCGGACACGACCGGCTTACCGAGCTTCTCGAGCCGACGCAGCTGTCCCTTGACTTCCTGGACCTCGTCGAACACCCGCTGGGCGTCCTCGGGCTTGGCTTCGATGAGGGTGTGCAGATCGCCGCCGGCGAAAAACGTCTTCTTGGCGGAGGTCAGCACGACTCCGGTGATGCTGTCCTTCTCGGCCTCGAGGCGGTCGACCGTCGCGCCCATCGAGTCCTTGTACAGCTGGTTCATCGTGTTGGCGCCCTGGTTGGGGTCGTCCATCGTCAGAACGACGATGCCGTCGGCGTCCTGGTCCCACTGAATCATGTTGTCAGACATCGTTCTACCTCAGACTCGCTCGATGATGGTGGCAACGCCCATGCCGCCGCCGATGCACAGGGTGATCAAGGCGTACCGGCCGCCGCGGCGCTCGAGCTCGTCGAGCACGGTGCCGGTGATCATGGCTCCGGTGGCACCGAGCGGGTGGCCCATGGCGATGGCACCGCCGTTGACGTTGAGCTTCTCGTTCGGGATCTTCAGATCCTTCTGGAAACGCAGCACCACGGAAGCGAACGCCTCGTTGAGCTCGAACAGATCGATGTCGTCGACGGTCAGGCCGGCGGTGGCGAGAACCTTCTTCGACGCCGGGGTCGGTCCGGTCAGCATGATCGTCGTATCGGCACCACTGGTGGCCGTCGCGACGATGCGGGCGCGCGGGACCATGTTCAGGTCCTTGCCCGCCTGCTCGCTGCCGACGAGGACGAGGGCTGCGCCGTCGACGATGCCGGAGCTGTTTCCGCCGGTGTGGACGTGATCGATCTTCTCGATCCAGTGGTACTTCTGCAGCGCCACGTCGTCGAATCCGCCCATGGCCGCGATACCGGTGAATGCCGGGTTCAGCTTGCCGAGCGACTCGACGGTGCTGCCCGGACGCATGTGCTCGTCCTGATCGAGGATCAGCAGACCGTTCTGGTCGGTGACCGGAACGACGGACTTGGCGAAGTAACCACCGGACCACGCCGCTGCGGCGCGCTCCTGGGACTGGACGGCATACGCGTCGACGTCCTCGCGGGTGAATCCTTCGATGGTGGCGATCAGGTCGGCACCGATGCCCTGCGGGGCGAAGTAGGTGTCGTAGTTGGTGGCCGGGTCCATGGCCCATGCGCCGCCGTCACTGCCCATCGGCACGCGAGACATCGACTCGACGCCGCCCGCGACAACCAGTTCGTCCCAGCCCGAGCGCACCTTCTGCGCGGCCAGGTTGACGGCCTCGAGGCCCGACGCGCAGAAGCGGTTGAGCTGGAAGCCGCCGACGGTGTCGGGCATCTTGGCTGCGAGCACGGCCGTGCGGGCGATGTCGGCACCCTGATCTCCGACGGGCGAGACCACACCCAGGATGAGGTCGGAGATTCGGTTCTCGTCCATGTCGGGGAAACGTCGACGAAGCTCGTCGATCAGCCCGGTCACCAAGGAAATCGGCTTCACCGAATGCAGGGAGCCGTTCTTTCCTTTACCTCGGGGAGTCCTGATGGCCTCGTAAATGAATGCCTCTGTAGTCACAGCGCGCAGTTCCTTCCACATACTCGATCTTGTCGCGATCGCCGTGCCGGCCGATCGCGTCGGTGCGAGGCCATGACAGACCTCAGCTCATGCCACAGTAAGTTGGCATACCGATCCGACATAAGGACCGAAACGAGCGTTTCGCATGACCCACGATGCGGTTCAGGTTTGAACGACCCCGTCATGGGAAATTACGATGCGTCAGATCGACCCGAAGGCGAAAGAAGACCGACCATGGAAACCGACAACGAACCGACCGTGGGCGCTCGCGTCAAAGTACGCACTCGCAGCGACGACAAGTCCGGAGCCGACAGTTCTGGATCCGACGCCTACGAGACCGGCGCGATCGTCGACGACTTCGGAGTCCAAGCGACCGACAGCACCTCGCGGGACTGGGCCGTCGCCAAGCGATGGGCCGTCGCCCTCGACAGCGGCCGATTGGTGTTCGTCGACACCGACGATCTCACGCTCGCCTGAGCCTCAGATCTCCTTGAGCGGTACCGCTCCGAGTTCGCTCACCAGCAGTTCCATGGCGACCGTTTCCGGGTCCCGACGAACCGACGGGTCCGCGGGTTCGGCCGCGGCCTTGAGCAGTTCTTCCTCGTCCTCCGGCGTCTCCGGAGGCGGCGGACCTACCGGCTCGGGATCATCGGGATAGTCCGGGGCCTCGGGCATCGGAATATCTGCGTCCGATCCATCGCCCGCTGAACCGAAACCGTCCGACGTCGGACGGGGAGCCCCTGCCTGGCTCGGCCTCGAGAACTTCGGCAGCGACGCGGGTTTCGCTGCCGGTTCATCTTTTTTTGCTGATGACGGTTCCGGTGGTGCCGCTGCACCCACCAGACAGACCACCGACCATTCGACGCCGAACACGTCACGCAACGCGTCCCGAATGACGTCGGCGTTGCGGGGTTCTTCGAGACGCTTCGCGAGCGGTGCCGAATCGTGGCCGAGAGTGATGGTGCCGTTCTCGACGGTGCGTACCGACGCACCGGACAACATCACCTCGACGGTCCTGCTTCGCTCTCGTACCTTGGTTCGCACCTCGGACCACACTGCGCGGACGGCCGCCGCATCGGGCTCGTTGGAGGCAGCCGCGGGTGCCGCGACAGGCTCGGGTTCGGATTCGTACACCGGCTCGGGTTCCGGGCCGTACTCGTCCTCGGGCTCCGGCGGAAAATCCTCGTGAGAGAGCGATGGTTCCGAATGCTGTTGCGCTGCAGCGGAAGTCGTGACCGGTGCGGGCGCGGGTTCCGGTTCGGGGGTTGGAGCTGGCTCGGGTGTCGGGACCGGCTCGGGTGTCGGAGCCGGTTCGGGCTCGGGTGTCGGGACCGGTTCGGGTGTTGGAGCCGGTTCGGGGGTCGGAGCCGATTCGGGTGTGGGAGCCGGTTCGGGTGCGGGAGCCGGTTCGGGGGCTGCAGGCTCGGGTGTGGGAGCGGGCTCGGGGGCTGCAGGCTCTGGCACCGGAGACGGTTCCGGGACCGCCATGGGTTCGGGTGCCGCGACAGGCGCAGGCGCTGGTGTCGGAGCGGGGGTTGGCGCCGGAGCGGGGGCGGCCTCGGCAGCCGGCTGTCGCTGGGACGGTCGCTGGAATTTGTTCACCGGGGGCGGGCCGGAGGGTGCAGGCTCTTCGGTCGCGGGCAGCTGTGGTCGTGTCGGGTCTGCGGCTGCCTGTGCCACTGCGGCCTGTTCGCCGGCAGGAAGGGTGACGTCCAGGCGACGTTCGACGCGTTCGAGCCTCTGCAACACAGCCGATTCCGCATCGGAGGCCGACGGCAGCAGCATCCGTGCGCACATCACTTCGAGCAGCAGACGCGGCGCGGTGGCCCCTCGCATTTCGCCGAGGCCCGAGTGGACGATCTCGGCGTAGCGAGTCAGGGTCGCCGAGCCGAGCAGGTCCGCCTCGTCGCGGAGTCGTTCGAGGACGTCGCCCGGCACGTCGACCAGGCCACGTTCACCGGCGTCGGGTACGGCCTTCATGAGGATCAGGTCTCGCATGCGATCGAGGAGGTCGATGGCGAAGCGACGTGGGTCGTGGCCGGCGTCCATCACCTTGTCGACGGTGCCGAACAGTGCGCCGCCGTCTCCCGCGGCCAGGGCGTCGACGGCCTCGTCGATCAGCGCGACGTCGGTGACGCCGAGCAGCGACAGAGCTCGCGGGTAGGTAACGCCTTCCGGTCCGGCTCCGGCCAGCAACTGGTCCATGACCGACAGCGAGTCACGCGGAGAACCGCCACCCGCCCGGATGACGAGTGGATAGACCGCGTCCTCGACCGGTACCTGTTCCTGACCACAGATCTTCTCGAGCAGAACGCGCATCGTCGACGGCGCGAGCAGTCGGAACGGGTAGTGGTGGGTTCGCGAGCGGATGGTGGGGAGCACCTTCTCCGGCTCGGTGGTCGCGAAGATGAAGACCAGATGCTCCGGCGGTTCCTCGACGACCTTGAGCAGCGCGTTGAAGCCGGCCGGGGTGACCATGTGTGCCTCGTCGATGATGAAGATGACGTAGCGCGACTCGGCCGGGGCGTACACGGCTTTGTCTCGAAGATCGCGGGCATCGTCGACGCCACCGTGGCTGGCTGCGTCCATCTCGACGACGTCGAAGTTGCCGGGCCCGCCCGGTGCCAGTGCGACGCAGGAGTTGCACACACCGCAGGGGGTGGAGGTCGGTCCTTCGGCGCAGTTCAGCGATCGGGCGAGGATGCGCGCCGAGGACGTCTTTCCGCAGCCACGAGGGCCTGAGAAGAGATAGGCGTGGTTGATTCTGTTGGAATCGAGCGCCACGCTGATCGGTTCGGTGACGTGCTCCTGACCGACGACTTCGGCGAACGTCGCGGGACGGTACTTCCGGTAGAGGGCCACGCCCGAAAGGGTACCGGCGACCGACGACAGAGTTGCATCGTGCATCAGTGCGGACCGGCGGACACCGCTCTGATGTTCATGATCGCGAAGCTTTCCCGGCTGCCGGTGGACGTCGACAGCGCGAGTAGCCAGTTGCCGTCCTGCAGCGCGTCCGAGATCGCGTGCCGCACGATTGCGCCTTTCGAGTTCTGATAGTCGATCGAGACGGGTGCGCCGCGCGCTGCGGCGTCGGTCAGCGCATCGAGCTCCCGTGGCAACAGTCTGCTGTGCCTGCTGAGTGCGGAGCGCACCCGCGCGTCGTCGACGGTGTCGGGGTCGCCTGTCTGCAGCAGCTGTGCCAGCTCGCGTGATTCGCGTCGAGCCGGTGCTGCGGGTGCGCTCGGGTGCGGGGTGCGGGTGGTGTTGGCGCGGACCTTGGTCGCGCTGTCCAGCTCGAGCCGGCCGGTGTCGGAATGTCGCACCGGGGAGTATCCGTGCCTGCGCAGCACCGCGAGAGTGTCGGTGGGTGTGGCAGAACTGATCAGGACTGTCGGCGCGAGCCGCTGGAACTTCAGCACCGCCAATGCCTCGTCCGTCTCGATGTTCGTCAGCAGTACGACGTCCTCGGAGACGATGGCGCACGGGATCTTGCGCACGGCCAGTGCGCCGTAGGTGCGCCAACAGTCTCGGATCGTGTAGGCCAGGGCTTGGGGAACGTCGGTGTCGGCCATCTCGGCGAGGGCGTCGATCAACTCCTCCCCGGTACCACCGGTGTCGAAGAAGCGGCGGATCGTCGCCGGGGTGAACCGCCAGACCGACGCCACTTCCCTCGACTCGGGTTGCGCGGCCGCACCGAGTATCGACGCCACCTCTGTGCTCGGCGGCCCGGTGACCACTGCGGTCGAATCGGGCAGCAGGCGCACCGAGAACGGCACCCAGTCGGCCAGATCCTGTAGCTGCGTTGCCAGCGCGGTGGCGATCTGGCGCGGATCGCCGTCTCGGCCCACCCGGAAGTCCGTCAGGGTGGCGCACAGATCGGTCGGTGCGCCGTCGACCAGAACTCCGAGGCGGGTGGCCTCGACCCAGAGTGCGCGCACGTGGCCAGGCCCGGCGCTCGTCGAGACGACCGGGATATGCCACTCGAGGTAGCGGGCGAATTCGTCGGAATCGGACAACACCGGCGTCGGGCTGTCGGATCCACCGAGGCGCAGAAGAGCCGCCAAGGCAGTCGAACGCACGTCTGCGGCCGCGGGATCGTCGAGCATCTTCTTGAGTACCGGCGAGGTCTTCTGGGAGGATCTCGGCACCCGATGGGTCGGCGTGAAGGGCGAGCACCACCACGCGGCCAGCAATGCTGCCGCCTGCTCGTATCGCGAGCTCGTCGACCATGTTTCGTAGGTCGAGGTCAATGCGACGCCGGTCTTTCCCCGGTCGGCGAGCAACCCGGCTTCGCGCGCCAGCATCAGTATCAACGCGGTGTGATGCTCGTCGGCGAATCCCAGACGAGCAGTCAGCGCACGGAGCTCTTTGGCGCTGAGGCCACCGGTCTTCATCATTGCCAGGCCATCGGTGTCGATTGCCGTCAACAACGCCTGCGTGTGCTCACAGAACTGCAGCAAGGCTATGGAGCGGGCGCGCTGCGAGTCATCCTGCGAGAGAGCATGATTGGCGAATTCCGGCGGCCTGAGCTCGATGGGCAATCGCCACCCGTCTCCTCGCAGCGCGATGCTCACTTCCAACGGCATCTCGACGCGATGCCCGTCCAATCGATACAGCAGCCCGCGCTCGAAGGCGGCGGCACCTGCGGTCGGCGGCACATCGAAGATCAACGACGCCGGTTGTCCATCGACGAAGCGAGACAACATCTCTCGCATTTCGGGCGGGCCGTCGTCGAACAAGGCTCGGATACGTTCGGGGGTCATCGCGGCCGCGACGGCGTCGGCGCGTTCGGCTCGATCGAGCGAGGAGTCGACGCCGAGGCGAGCCAGCAAAGCAAGTCGATCCTGCTCGACGGCGCAGTGCAGGAACAACTTTCGCTGCCTACGGGCAAGTCCGAACGGATGCGAGAACACGCCGGACAGATCGACGGGGCGGTACTCGACCGCGTCCGAGCCCCCTGTTGTGTGCGGCCAGATCAGGCCGTAGGCCATCAGAGTGTTCAGGGCTGCATCGATATGCGGCGTCTCGTTCGAGATTCCCTCGCCCGTCCAGTGGCCGATCTCGGCGCGGCTGAGATCTTCCATGAGCGCGAACAACTCGAGCAGGTCGAGCGCACCTCTGTCGAGTTTCCGCGGTAAGGCCGCCACCCGCCAGGGCGAGCCGAGGAGTTGCGCGAGCAACCCGAACGAGCGGGGTGGCGGGTCGGTTGCCACGTCCGGTCGACGTCGCAACAGATCCGTCAGTGCGTCCTCGTCGAGCGAGGCCAGCCACCCCTCGTACGTCCCGATCTTCTCGGTCATCTCGTCCCCCCCGGCGCAAGTTCTGCCACAACGTACCGACGGGCACCGACAGACTTATTTGTTCTTGGCTGCCGCTTTCGCTGCCTTCTTGAATTCGCGTACCTCGAGCAGGGACTTCTCGTCGACGACATCGGCGATGGATCGACGCGCACCCTCGTCGCCGTACGCTCCGGCGGCCTTTCGCCACCCGTCGGGCGTCACGCCCATCTGCTTGCCGAGCAGCGCGAGGAAGATGCGCGCCTTCTGATCGCCGTAGCCGGGAAGTGCTTTGAGACGCTTCAGAACCTCGGCACCGTCGGGGTCGTCGCGGATCCAGATTTCCTGCGGCTTGCCGTCGTAGTTCTCGACCAGAAATGCGGCGAGTCCCTGGATGCGCTTGGCCATCGAGCCGGGAAAACGATGCACGGCCGGGGTCTGCGCGCACAATGCGGCGAAGTCGTCCGGATCGGCGTCGGCGACGGTGTCGACCTTCAGATCACCGAGACGGTCGACGAGCTTCTTCGGGCCGGCGAAAGCGGATTCCATCGGTACCTGCTGATCGAGCAGCATGCCGATCAGCAGCGCGAACGGATCCTCGGCGAGCAGTGCATCGGCCTCCGGATCGCCGACGAGGTTCAGAGTGCGAGACATGGCCCCGATCCTGCCATGTCCGGCAGAAGCGACCGGGTCAGGTGATGGACACCAATTGCGTGATGTCGTCGAAGGGCAGCGGCCCATCCACGACGGCTCCGACGACGGCGCTGTTGAGGATGATCGATCCGCCGTGATTGTCGAGGAATGCGGTGTCGGCTGCGTCGCGTCCGGTTGCGATGCGCACCAGGGTCGATCGCGGCGCGAGGCAGGTGGCGTCGACCACTCGCCATTGTCCTTCGACGAAGGCTTCGGCGACAGCGTGGAAGTCCATCGGATCGCAGCCCGGCGCGTACACGGCCACGAGTCGAGCGGGCACGTTCACTGCGCGGAGCAGTGCGACGACGAGGTGGGTGTAGTCGCGGCACACCCCGGCACCGGCGAGGAGGGTGTCGACGGCGCCGTCGATGGGGTCGCTGCTTCCGGGAACGTAGCTCAGCCGGGCTCCGACCCAGGACGACACCTCGGCGAGCAGCTTCTCCGACGGCGGGTACGAGCCGAATTCCGTTGCCGCGAAACCGAAGAACTTGTCTGCCTCGGCGTAGCGGCTCGGCCGCAGATACAGCGACAGGTCGTAATCGGACACCGGTGCCGGGTCGGTGTTGCCGTAGATCGTCGCCGAGTACGACGCTTCGAGCTTGCCGACGTCGGCGTGCAGCTTGTGGATGCGAGTGCCGTGTGCGCCGCTGATCTCCTGCGCTTCGACGGGCTGGCCGTCGAGTGTGAACGAGAGTGCCTCCCACACTTCGGTTCCTGGGTGCGGCGCGATCGCGATCTGGAACTCGAGGGTGCTGGCCTCGGTCACATCGACATCGAGGTACGCGGAGACGTCACGTTTCATCGTGCCGATCCTGCCATCTCCGAGCGGTTCTCGCAGACTAAGACTCGTCGGTGGGGCGCGCTCCGGTCACCAGGAAGATGACCCGTTTCGCGACCTCGACGGTGTGGTCGGAATAACGCTCGTAGAAGCGGCCGAGCAACGTGATGTCGACGGCGGCCGGTACACCGTGCGGCCAGTCGGGCGCGGAGGTCAACATGAACAGGCTGCGGTGAAGAGCGTCCATCTCCTCGTCCTGCGTTCGCAGACTCGCGGCGAGTTCGGCGTCCCGCGTCTCGAGCACCCGTTGGGTCGCCTCCGCTTGAGCGATGGCTACCCGACCCATCTCGGTGAACACGCCCTCGACCTCGGGCGGCAGCACATGCGCGGGGTGACGGCGGCGGGCCAGCTCGGCGATGTGCACCGCGAGTCCACCCATGCGCTGGAGGTCGGCCACGATGTTGATCCCGGATACGACACGGCGCAGATCGTGAGCAACCGGCGACTGTCGAGCGAGGAAAGCGAAGGCCTCGTGTTCCCATTCGACGGCGAGAGTGTCGATCTCTTCGCGGTACTCGATCGTCTGCTCGGCGAGCACGATGTCGGCGGTGAGCAGCGCGCGCGTGGCGTCAGCCATCGCTCGTTCCGCGATTCTCGACATTTCGGACAGCTCCGACGCCAACGTGTCGAGCGCCTCCGTGTAACTGTCCCGCATGTTCACTCACCCCAACCGCTCGACAGCCCAACCTCAGGGCATTGCAGGGCAGTACCCTGCTGCGCATCCTTCTACACCCTCACACCGCTGTGGGCTCGTTGGAGAACTCGACGGTGTGACGTCGGTCATTCCTGCTGACACGAATCGATGGTCGACATGGGAGGGAACGCCGAACGGCCCGCGCTCGGTGAGCGCGGGCCGTTCGATCATCGGTTGCCGATCAGCAATTCGACGGGGCGGGCACTCCGTAGAAGCGATCCTTGATCCAGCTCTGAGCTTCGCCGAGACCGAGGATGTCCGGGATCAGATGCCCGGCACCGGAACCCGGCACGATAGCCGGGACCTGCGCGGAACTGAGCTGCACTGTTGCACCCTTGCCGCACCAGTCGCCGGCCAGTTCGACGGCCTGACCGTGGGGCACGATGTCGTCGGAGGTACCGGACTGGATCAGTACCGGGGCATTCGGCGTACGCTCACCGATCTTGTTCTTGGCCAGGATTTCCTGCGCGACGGGCAACCTGTCCAGCACGACCGACAACGGCTCGCCGGTCTTGGTGTACTCGTTGGTGCGGTGCAGCCCGACGTTCAGAATCGTCTCTCCGACACACTGATTCGCGACCAGGTTCAGCATGGCCTTTCCTGCGTCGTTGATGTTCTCGTCGACGATCGGCTGCAGACCGGGGTCGGAATTGAGCAGGCCGTTGAGGGTGTAGCCGATCACGCCCGTGAGGATGGTGCCGTCGACCTGTTCGAGGGTCGCCTTCAGATCCGCGGGAGGTGCTCCTGCGTAGGTGCCGACCAGGTCGAGTTCCGGGGCGTATTCATCGGCGATCTCGGCCGCCGCTGCGGCAGCTCCGCCACCCTGCGAGTAGCCGTAGGCCGCGACCGGGCCGTCGCCGGAGATCTTGGTGCCCTGCAACTGCCGAGCTGCGCGGGCCGCGTCGAGCACGGCATGGGCCTCGGACGCGCGGTTCACATAGGTGTGCGCGCCCGGCGTGCCGAGACCCTCGTAATCGGTGATCACGACGCCATAGCCTTGGGAGAGAAGCGAATACGCGGCCAGTACCTCGTACTCGACCATGAATCCGAGCGGCGGGGTGTAGGTGATGACGTTGTTGAGCATCTTCGACGGCGCGCACTGATCGCCCTGCCCCTGCGTTCCCGGTGCCAACACCACGAGCGGGCGCGGCCCCGGACCGGTCCACGGCGCGGCCGGGTCGATGTAGGTACCCGTGACGGCGTTGGCGTCGTCGTTGGAATCGGTGCTGCGGTACATGATTCGGGTTGCCTCACCCGGCAGGGTGCCGCCGATGCCCGGCACCGACAGCGCGAGATGCGAAGGCTCGGAACGAATCACGTCGCCCGGCGCGCCGGCGGGCAGCGGGCTCGGCGGAATGTAGAAGTCGGATTCGACGGTCGAACCCGTCGACGGTGCTGCCGACACGGCCGGCGCAGTCACCCCCATGAACACTGCCATCACTGCCACGGCCGAACCGAAGACACGCGTCGAACGCAAATCGAACCCCCAACGTCTGAACACCTGCTGCCAGGTGTGCGCTACCCCGCGTAGCACTTACCGTGACGCACCTTACGTGACGGCGCACACAACGTACAGACCGAAGTTGGACGAATCACCAGTCAGCGGCGGCGACCGTGCATGGCCGCCTTCGCCGTATCCACTTCGTCGTCGGTGAAGGGACGTCCGGGGAGCTCCGATCGGGGTACCGAATCACCGCGCAGGCCGTCGAGCAGCACCGTGAAGTACCGACGCCAGTTCGCGGGATCGACATGACTGGAGAATTCGACGGTCGAGCCGATCATCCCCAGCACCGGATAGAAGTCGGTGACGGCCACATCGGGACGCAGCTGACCGGATTCGAGGGCGCGATCGACGATTTTCGCGAAGAACGGATCGATCCGTCGGCGCATCTCCGCGATGCCGCGGCACCCCTCGTCCGACCCGAGGACCACATCACCGAGCCCGCGGTCGGAGGCCATTTCCTCGCATACGTCCGAGAGAAAGCCCACCAACCCACTCCAGGGATCTTCCGCTTCGAGGGCGCGTTCGGCACTGGCGAGCATTCCCTCGAGGCGCTGCTCGAAGACGCCGTCGATGAGCTCTTCCTTGCACGAGAAGCGGCGATAGACGGTGCCGACGCCCACCTTGGCGTGTGCGGCGACGTCGTCGAGCGTGATGTCGATACCGCGGGAAGCGAACAACTCGCGAGCCGCGTCCACGATGCGGCGTCGGTTGCGTTCGGCATCCGCCCGTAGGGGCTTCGATGCCGCTGTGTCCGCTCTCACACTCATTCGATGTCCGTTTCACCCGATAAGCGGAGGACATTCCTCCACTTAGCTGCTACCTTTGCCCTACAACCGGAGGATACACCTCCGCATACTCGAACCGAGGACACCATGACCACCCTTTCATCGGAGAACGTGGACGGCGCAACGTCGACCACGACGCCGGCGGACGAGCGTGCGCACCGGAATCGCTGGTTGATTCTCGCCACTCTCGGACTGGCCCAGCTCATGGTCGTGCTCGACGCGACCATCGTGAACATCGCACTCCCCGCCGCCCAGCTCGATCTGGGCTTCGACAACGCCGACCGCTCCTGGGTCGTCACCGCCTACGCACTCGCGTTCGGCAGCCTGTTGCTCCTCGGTGGACGCTTGAGCGACCTCTTCGGTCGACGTAACACCTTCCTCATCGGCCTCGTCGGCTTCGCGTTGATGTCGGCAGTGGGCGGCGCGGCCGTCAACTTCGGCATGCTCGTCGCTGCCCGCGCCGGTCAGGGCGTCTTCGGTGCGCTGCTGGCACCCGCGGCCCTGTCACTGCTGGCCACCACCTTCACCGACACCAAAGAACGCGCCAAGGCCTTCGGCATCTTCGGTGCCATCGCCGGCGGCGGAGGCGCACTGGGTCTACTGCTCGGCGGCATGCTCACCGAGTGGGCCAACTGGCGCTGGAGCCTGTACGTCAACCTGATCTTCGCTGCGCTCGCCTTCGTCGGAGCCTTCCTGTTCTTGGCCAAGCACAAGGTCGACGTCCGACCCAAGCTCGACATCCCCGGAACGATCGCCGTCTCCGCTGCGCTGTTCTCGATCGTCTACGGCTTCGCCCACGCCGAGTCCGACGGCTGGAGCAACCCCGTCACCCTCGGCTTCCTTGCGGCAGGTGTCGTTCTTCTCGCCGTCTTCGTAACCATCCAGAATCGCGTCGAACACCCTCTGCTGCCGCTGCGCATCGTTCTGGATCGCACCCGGGCCGGATCATTCCTCGCGGTGTTCGTCACCGGCGCAGGCATGTTCGCGGTGTTCCTGTTCTTGACCTACTACCTGCAGAGCACGCTGAAGTACACCCCGATCACCACCGGGTTCGCGTTCATGCCGATGATCGCGTCGCTGATCCTCACCGCGACACTGTCGACGGCACTGATCCTCCCCCGGTTCGGACCGCGCATCCTCATGACGACCGGCCTGGTCGTCGCGTCGATCGGTATGGGACTGCTCACCCAGATCGATCTGGACAGCAGCTACGTCACGCACATCCTGCCCGGCCTGATCATCATGGGTCTCGGACTCGGTGCCACCATGGCACCGGCCATGCAGGGCGCAATCTCGGGCGTCGCCCCGGACGACTCCGGCGTCGCGTCGGCAACGGTGAACACCATGCAGCAGGTGGGCGGCTCGATCGGCACCGCACTCCTGAGCACCGTGGCAGCCAACGCCGCTACCAGCTACGTCAGCTCCAACATGGCGACGGCAACCGATGCGGCTCTGCTGCAGGCCAACGCCGAAATTGCCAGCTACACGACCACCTTCTGGTGGGCGTCGGGCATCTTCCTACTGGGCGCGGTGCTCTCGGCCACGCTTTTGAAGAAGGGGCCGCTGCCCTCCGCTCCCGAGGGTGCGGTCGTCGTCGGGCACTGAGAGCGGCTTCGCCGCATGTGAGTGGAAACGCGTAGCCTGCTACGAGTTTCCACTCAGTGATACTGGAGTCGTTCGTCGAGGTGGAAGGTATGACTCGTTTCCGCTCTGACGCCGATGGCTGTCTTTCATGTGATGTGTCGGCCTTCGCCTCGACGGACATCGTTCACACGCGACCGGTGGGCGGAGTGACTTGATAGGAGCCTGACCAAAGAGTCCCGTCACTGTGTTGTCCGCCGTCCCGGC